>JAYVUZ010000294.1:0-17636 GCA_043787415.1 Fimbriiglobus sp.
GGCGTAGCCGGCCTGTTCTGGGCGTTCGCTGCCCTCGCTCGTCCGGCCTGAGCGACCAAGAAGCCGCTCACCAGTCCCTACGCTGAGGCCACTACCCGACGCCGTCTTTAGCTGCCTTTCGCTGGTCGTCAGGGTAGTTGGCGAGATATTCCCCCATCGCCACCGACGGCAAAATCACCTGTCCGCCGTCCGCTCGGACGCCGTTCATGTAGTGGCCAATCCTTGCCGACCGCTGCCGCTCTTCCTCCGTGCAACCGGCCGCCAGGCCCTGTTGGAAGAACGACAAAGCGCAGGTGTCGAGGGCTGCGATGCGCCGCTCTTTCGCCATCGTCAGTCATCCTCTCCGTCACGCAGCGACGAGACGTAAGCCGGGATGTCCACATCCCGCCACACGTCGGGGTAGTCAACCGCGAGTCGGTCCAGAGCGGCGAGCGAGTCCGCAGACTTGCCACGATAGGGGGTGAGCGATTCGGCGACAAACGACTCGGCATCCCCGGTCCGCATGTCGGTCCAGGCGGTCCCCCGGACGCCAACCACGTCGTACAGTCGCTTAGCAAGCTCTTTGACGAGATCGACGCTGTCCACGTCAATGTCTTTCGGCTTGCCCGTGTTCACCAGAACGAGCGTTGCCTTCTGGCCCTTGATCCCGCCGACGTACACGACATGACCGTACAAGGTCGTGCGGTGCCGCACCAGTCTGGGTTTAAGCTCCGGGACGGGGCGCGATGCCGATATTTCTGCCGTCAGCCCTCCGACGCCGCTGAAAATTGCGACACGGCCCTGGCCGATCAGGAGCTTGGACAGATCGACCAGGCGTTTGTGCGCAAGGGACGGAAGCCCGCTGTAGTCGCCCGTGTTCAGGGCAGTTAGGATGACCAACGTCGCCGTCCGCGCCCGCTGACTCAACCGCTGTTTGATCCAGAGGCTTTGTTCGGCCACCTCCGCAATGCTAACATCCGGCGGCCCGTCGGTGCCGACATCGTCGGCGGCCCGCTCAACGATGTCGGCCACCAGGGCGACGAGCTTGGCGAACTCTTCGACGACACGTCCGCCAGCGACAGGTGACTGCCGACGTTCTCGATTTTCAGGCCAAGGGAATCGTCTGCCATAGTCACATCCGGCTGATAGTGCCTGAATGTACAGCCACAACCGCCATCGTAACAGAACGGCTCACGGGCTGGGTAGGAACGTAACCCGCCGGTTCGCCTGGGTCAATTCGCTGGCCGCGACCCTTCGCAATCGCTCCCGCATCCACACCGTCAGCGGCACCCCCGCAAGCGCCGCCGCTGCCGCGAACCCGTCCTTCTCCGCCGGCGCCAGCCGTAGCAGCAAGCTCCGACTCTTGGACTCTCCCGGCTCCTTGAGGGGGCGGCCACGCTGCTTGCGTTCGGTGCTCATGCCGTCAGTGTATATCCGAAAAATACCGCCGGCAAGCGGCTACTGCCATTGCCTTGGATATTTAATGGATATACAATAAAGACATGGAAAGAACCCGGCGGGGCTGCTTGTAACAGCCCCGCCGGGTCAACCACAACCCGGCTGTTCGCCAGAGTGCGGCCTAGCATCTCCACTCTACGCGGACCGCCCCAGCGATGGAAGGCGTTTCGCCGTGCCCCCGTGTCCCGTCTGTGGCGGCCCCGCCCGCCGGTTCGGCACCAACCGCAACGGCAGCCAGCGGCTCCGCTGCACCCCCTGCGCCCGCACGTTCACTGACGGAAGCACCCGCCCGCCGGATCGCCGGTGTCTCGCCCCCGACAAGGCCCGGCTCTGTCTGCGGATGCTCCTCGAAGGCAACAGCGTCCGCAGCACCGAGCGGCTGACCGAAGTCCACCGCGACACCATCATCGCCCACTGCGTCGAAGCCGGCGAGCGGTGCGAGCGGTTCATGGCCCGGGTGGTGACGAACGTCCCCGCCGTCGATGTCCAGGCGGATGAGATTTGGGGGTTCGTCGGGTGCAAGGAGAAGACTCGGGAGCGGGAGGGGTACGGCGACGAGAAGGGCGATGCGTGGTGCTTCGTCGCACTGGACCGCACCAGCCGGCTCATCCTGGCGTGGCACCTCGACAAGCGGACCCCGGAAGCCACTCACAGCTTCGCCGTCAAGCTGAGCGACGCGACCGCTGGCCGGTTCCAGCTCAGCACCGACGGCTTCCGCCCGTACCAGACGGCCATCCCGCGCGTGTTCGGGCGGGACATCGACTTCGCCCAACTGGTGAAGACCTACGGCAACACGCCGGAGGTGGGCACGGCGGCCCGGTATTCACCCGGCGACGTGGTCGGCATTCAGACCGTGGTCCGCATCGGGGCGCCGGACCCGGCCCGCATCTGCACCAGCCACTCGGAGCGGGCCAACCTGTCGATCCGCATGGCCGTGCGGCGGATGACCCGGCTGACCAACGCCCACAGCAAGAAGTGGGCGAACCACCGGGCCGCCCTCGCGTTGTGGTTCACCTACTACAATTTCTGTCGGGTCCACACCACCCTCAAGACGACACCGGCGGTCGCCGCCGGGCTGACCGATCACGTCTGGTCGGTGGCTGAACTACTACGGACGGTTGCAGCGGGCGACAGATAACGACCCGCCGCCGCCATCGACGGGCGAGTCGCCCATCGATGGCGGACCGATTAGCAACGCATTAGCCGGACACTACCGACGGGGCCGACCTTCGGGCCAACCAGCCCGATCCGCTGGGCCACCCGGTGGTAGTGGCTGTCCACAGGCAGGGCCGGCATTCGCAGCCGGCTGAACAGCAGCACCGCCGCGCTGGTCTTCGGCCCCACGCCGGGCAGTTCCTCCAGCCACTCCCAGGCCGCCGTCACCGGCAGGTCGGCCAGGAAGTCGAGCGACAGTTCGCCCTACCTCTCGGTGACCGTCCGCAGCACCTGTTGCAGCGGCGGGGCCTTCTGCTCCGGCCAAGTGCATCGGCTGACCGCGTCCTGCACATCGGCCGTCGGGGCGTCCCGCACCGCCACCCAGTCGGGGAACCGGGCCTTCAGCTCCTTGAACGCCGCCCCGCTGTCGGCGTTGCGGGTGCGGTGGCTCAGCAGCGACGACATCAACTCGTCGAGCGGTCCGTGGCTGTGGAAGTGCTGCACCGGGGTACCGTACTCGGCCGCCGGTCATCGATGCCCTTCGAGTGCGGTCTCGGCGGCGTTCATGTGGCACGCTGTGCTGCCGGCTTGCCACACGAAATCAGGCCGCCGACGGCTGGAGCATCCGGTAGCCGTTGATGTGCAGCAGCGACAGGATGTCTAGTCGATCGGTGGCAGGGTCCGCGACCGCGATGCGTGAGCCGGTGAGCAGGACATTCTCGGGATGACGAACGATGTACGCATCCCCGTTCGACATGCGAATCTCGAACGGCTCGAACGGCTGCGCGCGAAGCAGTGTGCGGATCGATTCGGGATTCATCGAGGACTCCTGTTGTCATCCCGAATTCTACGGCCCGGCCGGGCCGGCCGCGTCGAAGTAGCTCCGCCGCACCGCGTCGGCGAGGGCGTCGATGCCGTCCACCACCCGCGTCAGCCCCTCGTGCAGCCCGCCGGCCACTACGGCCGCGATGTCCCGCCCGTCCAGCCAGCCGACCAGTTCGGCCAGGGCCGCGTCGGCCGGGGTGCCGCCCCCCTGCCCCACCTTGCTCATGGCGTCCTGGCACTCGCCCAGGCAGTGCCGCACGCTCCGCGGGAACGGCCGGTCGAACAGCAGGAACTCGGCCACCGCCACCCCCAGGTCAGTGGGCGCCAGCCGGGGCGTCTTGTGGAACGGCTCGTACCCGCTGCAACTGGTCAGGATGGCCGACCACTGGGCGTTGTCCACCGGGCTGCCCACCTCGTCCGGGTCGGGCAGCAGCATGTGGTACTTCACGTCCAGGATGCGGGCCGTCTGGCCGGCCCGCTCCAGGTGGGTGCCCAGCCGCAGGAAGTCCCACGCCTCGCCGTGGCTCATGGTGGCGTCGGCGATGCCGCCGAGCAGTTGGCTGATCCGCTTCACCTGGGCGTAGAAGTCGGTCCGGCTCGCCTCGTAGGCCCGGCGGGCGGTCGGCGACTGAAGCCACAGGTGGTAGTAGTTGAGCCGCTCCCACATCTCCGCCGAGATGGTCTCCCGGATGACCCGGCCGTTCTCCCGGGCGTACCCCAGGCTGTTGACGACGCTCTCCGGGCAGTCGGCGTCCCAGGTGAGCCGCTGCTGCACGGCGTCGGCGTCGGCCGGCCCGTCGTCGTCTAGCCCGCAGATGATGAGCAGCGGCCGCCACTGCCGGTCGGCCGGCACGTGGTAGTCCAGCAGCAGGGTGTGGTTCACGTCCAGCAGTCGGGCCGTGCCCTCCACCCGTTCCAGGTAGCGGGCCAGCCAGTAGCAGTGTTCGGCGACGCGGGAGATCATCGGCACCCCTTCAGCCGGCGAGCCGGGAGCGTGAGCGACCGGAGGTTGACTTCCTCCGGCCGCTCACGCTCCCGGCTCGCCGCTCACTCCAGCACCCACGTGTCCTTCGACCCCCCGCCCTGGCTGCTGTTCACCACCAGCGACCCGGCTTTGAGTGCCGTCCGGGTCAGCCCGCCGGGCAGCACCCACGGGTCGGTGCCGGTGACGATGTACGGCCGCAGGTCCACGTGCCGCGGGCGGACCGCATCATCCACCCAGGTCGGGCAGGCGGACAGCGTCACCACCGGCTGCGACACGTAGTTCCGCGGGTCGGCCTGGATGCGGTCGGCGAATGTGGCCAGCTCGTCCCGGGTGGCGCTCGGCCCCATCAACATGCCGTACCCGCCGGACTCGTTGACCGCCTTCACCACCAGCCGCGGCAGGTTGGCCAGGGTGTAGGCCAGGTCGTCCGGCCGGGCGCAGATGTGCGTCGGCACGTTCTTCAGCAGGGACTCTTCGCCCAGGTAGAACCGCACCATGTCCTCGACGTACGGGTACACCGCCTTGTCGTCGGCCACCCCGGTGCCGACGGCGTTGGCCAGCGTCACCAGCCCGGCCCGGTACGCCCGAAACAAGCCCGGCACGCCGAGCAGGCTGTCCGGCCGGAAGGCCAGCGGGTCGAGGAAGTCGTCGTCCAGCCGGCGGTAAATGACGTCCACCCGCTGCGGCCCGCGGGTGGTGCGGAGGAACACCCCGTCGTCCCGCACCAGCAGGTCGTCCCCGAGGACCAGCTCGACGCCCATCTGCCGGGCCAGGAAGCTGTGTTCGAAGTAGGCCGAGTTGTACGGCCCCGGGGACAGCAGGACGACGCACGGCGGACTCGCCGCCCCGGCCGGGGCGACGGACTGAAGGGCGTCGCGGAGCTTCTGCGGGTACTCCTCCACCCGCCGCACCCGCACGTCCCGGAACAGCCCGGGGAAGACCCGCTTCATGACCGCCCGGTTCTCCAGCACGTAGCTGACTCCGGACGGCGTCCGGCCGTTGTCCTCCAGCACCCGCCACTCGCCGGCCGCGTCCCGGATCAGGTCGGTGCCGCAGACGTGGATGTACGTCCCGCCCGGCGGCCGGAACCCGACCATCTCCTTGCGGAAACCCTTCGACCCGAGCACCAAGTCGGCCGGCACCACCCCCGCCTTAAGGATGCGCTGGTCGTGATACACGTCTTCCAAAAACAGGTTGAGCGCCCGCAGCCGCTGGGCCAGGCCGCGTTCGAGGGTCTGCCACTCGTGGGCCGGCACCGGGCGGGGGATCAGGTCGAACGGGAAAATCTTCTCCACGCCCCGCTGGTCCGCGTAGACGCTGAACGTGATGCCCTGGTTGACGAAGGTCAGGTCGGCACTGGCCCGTTTGTCCAGAAAGTCGCCGCACAGGAGTTGGCCGAGCCGGTCCACCAGCACGCCGGCGAACGGGTGCGGGATGCCGGCCCGGGTGAACAGTTCGTCCCAGGCGGCGGCGTGTGGGGCATACCCATCAAATAGCCGGCGGTAGCGGTTGACCGACGAGCCGGATAGCGGCGGCAGGGTGGGCATGGGGCGTGAGCGACTCCGCCGGGAAACCGCGCGGCGACTGCCCGACCCGGTGGCACCGTGGCGGGCGAATCGTGCTGTTTGTGAATACCGTGTGCGGGTCTTGCGGGCGAGTGCAAATCCGGGGCCGCCTGCCGCCGCTACAACCAGCACAGTTTCGCCCGCCCGCCCATGCTTGCCAAATGCCGCCGTCGCCGCGTCCCGCCGGCGCAGGTAGACTGCGCATACCCTACTGCCGAGTCCGAGATGCCGCTACCTACTCGCCGGTTTGGCTTCGGCCGCAAACTGCTCGTCCTGAACGGACTTTTCTTGGCCGGAATGGTGGCGACACAGTGGGCAATGCTTGCCACCTTGGCCCACGTTCGCATCGGCGGCCCGCTGTTCGGGGTCATCGAGCGGAAGCAGCGGCTGCTCAACGACCTGACGCCGGCGGCGGTGTACCTGCGGGGGCCGTATGTATTGCTGGTCAACCTCCAGGCGGAGTCCGACCCGGCCCGTCGGCGGCAGATGGGCGAGGTGTTCCGGGAACTGGCCCAGGCGTTCCAGGAGGGGGACAAGTATTATGCGAAAGCCCTGACCGACCCGGCTATCAACAAACTGTACGAGGGCGAGGTGGCCCCGCTGGCCCGGGACTTCTTCGCCCTGGCCGACCGCGAGTTCTTCCCCCTGGCCGACACCAACCCGGCCGCAGCCCAGACGCTCCTCCGCACCCGGCTGCTGCCCATGTACGAGAAACAGGAGGGGCCGGTGGTGCGGCTACGGCAGCTCACCCAGCAGACGGTCGCCCGGCTGGAGGTGGAGGCCAAGGCGGAGGCTGCCTACTGGCAGTGGGCGGTACTCGGCCTCGGACTGGGAGTGCTAGTGTTGACCGCCCTGGTCGGCTGGTGGATCGCACGCGGCATGGTCGGGCAGACCACCGCCCTGGTGACCCAGATGCGGCAGATGGCCGACGGCGCCGGCGACCTGACGGCCCGGGTGCCCGTCACGTCGAACGACGAGGTCGGCGACCTGGGCGTGGCCATCAATCGGGTGGTGCAGACGACTCACGAGCTGGTAGTGAAGGTGAGGGAGTCGAGCATCCAGCTGTACGCTAGCAGTACCGAGATCGCGGCCACCGCCCGTGAGCAAGAAGCCACCATGCAGACCCTGGGGGCCAGCACCAATCAGATTGCCGCCGCCGCGAAGGAGATCAGTGCCACGGGGCAGGAGCTGAGCCGGACCATGAACGCGGTGAACGACGGGGGCAAGCAGACCGGCCGCCTGGCCGTCGCCGGCCGCACCGGGCTGACCGGCATGGCCGACGCCATGCGCCGCCTGGCGGACGGCACCGGGGCCATCGCCAGCAAGCTCGGGGCGGTGCGGGAGAAGGCCAACGACATCACCGCGGTGGTGACGACGATCACAAAAGTCGCCGACCAGACCAACCTTTTGAGCATTAACGCCGCTATTGAGGCCGAGAAGGCCGGCGAGTACGGCCGTGGCTTCCTGGTGGTGGCCCGCGAGATCCGCCGCCTCGCCGACCAGACGGCAGTGGCTACGCTGGACATCGAGAACATGGTGCGGCAGATGCAAGGTGCGGTGTCCGCGGGGGTGATGGCCATGGACCAGTTCGCCGACGAAGTACGTACCGGCGTAGGAACGGTCCAGACGATCAACGGCCAGATGGGTGAAATCATCGACCAGGTGCACGAACTTAACGGCCGGTTCGACACGGTGACGGGGGCGATGGCCCAGCAGGCCGTCGGGGCCGACCAGATCAACGACGCCATGCTGCAACTGGCCGCCGGCGTGTCGCAGACGTCGGCCAGCGTCCGCGAGTTCCAGGCGGTGACGGTCAACCTGCGGGACGCCGCCGACGGGCTGAAGCAGCAAGTGGCCCGCTTCACCGTCTGAGTAACTCCCCATGCTCCGCCTCATCCTCCACGCCGGGCCGGAGCGACTGGCCATCCCGGCGACGGCCGTCGACGAGGTGCTGCCGGCCGTCGGGCGGCACCCGACGGCCGGGGTGGCGACCGTCCGCGGGCGAGTCGTGCCAGTCCTCGATCTGCACCGGCACGTCACCGGTCAGGACTGCCCGACCACCCTGCACGCCCGGCTGGTGGTTCTGTCCGGCGACCCGCCGCTCGGGCTACTCGCCGAGCGGGTCGGCGAACTCGTCGAACTGGCCGACGCGGGCGGGTCAGCCGACCCGCTCGGCCCGCTGGTGGCCGGCCCGGACGGGCTGGTGCGGCTGACCGACCCGGCCCGGCTGGCGGAGGTGATGACGTGACCGCGGCCCTCGCCCCGCTAGCTGCCGAGTTGGAGCGGCACCTCGGGCTGGACCCGGCGGCCGTCGGCGAGCGGCTGCTGGCGCGGGCGGTGAACGTCCGCGTCGCGGCCAGCGGGGCGGCGAGTCCGGCCGACTACCACGCCCGGCTGACCGACGCCGAGCGGCACGAGTTGGCCGAAGAGGTCGTCGTTTCCGAAACGTGGTTCCTCCGCTACCCGGAGTCGTTCCGCCACCTGGCCGGGGCGATGGCCGCCCGGCGGCGGCCGGTGCGGGTGCTGTGCGTGCCGTGTTCCACCGGCGAGGAGCCGTACAGCGTGGCGGCGGCCCTGCTCGACGCCGGGGTGCCGGCGACCGTGCTGGGGGTGGACGTGAGCCGCCGGGCGGTGGCGGCCGCCCGCACCGGGGTGTACTCCGACAGGTCGTTCCGGGACGCCGCCAGCCGAGCGGCCCGCGACCGGCATTGCGACCGGGTCGCCGGCGGGTGGCAGGTGCAGGAGGCGGTGCGGAAGGCCGTGACGCTCCGCGACGGCAACCTGATGTCCACCGGCTTCCTGGCCGGCGAGCCGCCGTTCGACGCGGTGTTCTGCCGCAACCTGTTCATCTACCTGACCCCCGCCGCCCGCGCGGCGGCGACCACGAACCTGCTGCGGCTGCTGGCCCCCAACGGTGTGCTGTACCTGGGCCACGCCGAGCCGCTCGCGCTGACCGACGACCGGGTGCGGCCGGTGCCGCCGCCGCAGGCGTTCGCGTTCGAGCGGGCTACGAACCGCGAACCACCCGACCCGCTGGCCGCCGCACGTGCCGCCGCCGACCGCGGCGACCCGCGTGCGGCCATCGCGCTGCTGACATCCGCCCCCGCGTCGGCCGACGCGTTCGCCCTGCTGGGCGTCGCCCACGCGATGGCCGGCGACCCGGTGGCCGCCGACGCTGCCCTTACCCGTGCCCTGTTCCTCGACCCCACCCACGCCGACGCCCTGCTCCACCGGCTGACGCTAGCCGAGGCCCGTGGCGACGCGACGGCCGCCGCCCAGTTCCGCCGCCGGCTGGCCCGGAGGGTGCGATGACGATGCCCCCGTCCGGCGACGCCGTCGCCCTGCCGCTGGTGGCCAACTGCTGGACCCGCATCGGCGTCTACGGCGACCGCTCGTGCCCGGAGTTGGCCGAACACATCCACTGCCGCAACTGCCCGACGTTCGCCGCGGGAGGACGGCGGCTGTTCGACCGCCCGCCGCCGGCCGGCTACCTCCGCGAGTGGACCGACCGGGCCGCTACCCCGCCCGACCCGCTGGCCGGCGACACCATGCCGGTGATCGTCTTCCGGGTCGGCCCGGAGTGGCTGGCGCTGGACGTGGCATACGCCGTCGAGGTGGCCCCGCACCGACCGCCCCGCCGGCTGCCGCACCACCCGCCGGACGGGCTGCTCAGCGGCCTGGTGAACGTCCGCGGCGAGCTGCTGCTGGCGGTGTCCCTGCACCACCTGCTGCGGCTCGACCCGGCCCCGGCCGGCGACCCGGCCAGGCGGCGGCTGCTGGTGGCCGAGGGGGACGGCGGGCGGTGGGTGTTCACTGCGGACGAAGTCGCCGACGTGCGGCACGTCCGGTCCGCCGACCGCCAGCCGCCCCCAGCGACCGACGCCGCGGGACTGGCCGCCGGCGTGTTCCCGTGGGACGGCCGGGCGGTCGGCCACCTGGACGGCGGCCGGCTGTTCGCCGAGCTAGCCCGGAGGGTGCGATGACCGACGCTCCCGAATCCGACCCAGTCGAAGACCTGTACGCCGCCGAGGTGTCCGCCGCTGTCGCGTCACTGGCCGACGGGCTGGCAGTGCTGACAGCCGACCCACGGCTGACAGGGCCGCTAGATGCCCTGGACCGCGCCGCCAAGCGGGCGAAGGCAGCAGCTCTGATAGTCGGCCGACCGGCGGTGGCGGACATCGCCCGCTCGCTAGAGTCGGCATTCGCCCAGGGCCGCAGCGGCGGGCTGACCGCCGACCGGGTGGCCGAGTTGCTCGCGGTCGCGGCCGGTCTTGGGGCCGCCGAGCCCGAAGCGCCAGCGAGGGACGATATCCTTACGTCCACGATATCGTCCCTCGCTGGCGCTTCGGGCTCGGCGGCCCCACCGCCCGACCCGTCACTGTTGGAGTTGTTCCGCGAAGAGGTGCGGTCCCTCACCGGCGCACTGGCCGCCGGCTTGGTGGAGTTGGAGGCGGCGCCTGGCAACCCGCAGCTCATCGAGCCGCTGATGCGGGCTGCCCACTCGCTCAAGGGGGCGGCCCGCATCGTGGCCGTCGAGCCGGGGGTGCGGGTGGCCCACGTCATGGAGGAGTTGCTGGTTGCGGCCCAGACGGGCACGCACGCCGTCACCCCGGCCGACGTGGACGCACTACTGGCGGCCACCGATCTGCTCGCCGGGCTGGCGACGGCCGACCTCGGCGAGTGGGCGGCGGCCAACGCCGGCCCGGCGGACGTGGCGGCGGAAGCCATCGAGGCATTACTTCGCGGGGAAGTGCCACGGCGAGCGGCGGGCGTCAGCCCGCTGAGGGAGACGCCACTCGCACCGACCGCCGTCTCACCGGCCGAGCCGGCTCCCTCAGCGGGCTTACGCCCGCCGCTCGCCGCGGACGCTCCCGAGCCGGTGGTTCGCGTCACCGCCCGGTCGCTCACCCGGCTGCTGTCGCTGGCCGGCGAGTCGCTGGTCGAAGCCCGCTGGCTCCAGCCGTTCGCCAAGTCGCTGCTCGCCCTCAAGAAACACCACGACCACCTGGCCGTCACCCTGGCCGACCTGCCGGGGGAGGTCGGGGACGACGCCCGCCGCCGGCTGGTCGAGTGCCGCACCCTGCTGGCCGCCCGCATCGACCGCTTCGAGGCCCACGCCCGCCAGTCCGACGACCTGAACGGCCGGCTGTACCGCGAAGTGATCGCCAGCCGGATGCGGCCGTTCGCCGACGGCACCCAGGGCCTCGCCCGCATGGCCCGGGACGTGGCCTGCCAGCTCGGCAAGCAGGCGACGCTGACCGTCCGCGGCCAGGACGTGGCCGTGGACCGCGACATCCTGGACAAGCTCGACGCCCCGCTCGGCCACCTGGTGCGGAACGCACTCGATCATGCCATCGAGACGACGGCAGAGCGCAAAGCCGCCGGCAAACCGGCTGGCGGATCCCTGGTGGTCGAAGCCCGGCACCACGCCGGCATGTTGTCGGTTCGCGTCACCGACGACGGCCGCGGCATCGACCTCGGCCGGCTGCGGGCGAAAGTCGTCGAGAAGGGGCTGGCCACCGCCGACCTGGCCGGCCGCCTGAGCGAGCCGGAACTACTCGACTTCCTGTTCCTGCCGGGCTTCAGCACCAAGTCCGAAGTCACCGACGTGTCCGGCCGGGGGGTCGGGCTGGACGTGGTCCACGGCATGACCGCGGCCGTCGGCGGGTCGGTCCGCGTCACCACCCGGCCCGGCCAGGGCACCACCTTCGAGCTGTCCCTGCCGCTGACGCTGAGTGTCTTGCGGGCGGTCCTCGTCACCGTCGCCGGCGACCCGTTCGCCCTGCCGCTCAACCGCACCGACCGGCTGCTGAAGGTCCGGCCGGACGAGGTGCGGACGCTGGAAGGGAAGCCGCACATCGAGGTCGCCGGCCGGCCGGTCGGGCTGGTGCCGGCCCACCTGGTGTTCGACCTGCCGGAGCCGCCGCCGACCGCCGACGCCCTGTGCGTGGTGCTGGTCGGCGACCGCACCCACCAGTACGGGCTGATCGTGGACGGCTTCCTCGGCGAGCAGGATTTGGTGGTCAAGCCGCTCGACCCGCGGCTCGGGAAGGTGCCGACCGTGGCGGCGGCGGCCCTGCTGGAGGACGGGTCGCCCGTGCTGATCGCCGACCTGGACGACCTGACCAGATTGGTCGCGCAGCTCGCGGCCGACGGCAAGTTGCGACATCGCCGGGCCGAGCCGGCGGCGAAGAAGGTGAAGCGGGTGCTGGTCGTGGACGACTCGGCCATCGTCCGGGAGGCCGAGCGGCAGTTGCTGACCGCCCGCGGGTACGCGGTGGATGTGGCGGTGGACGGCATGGACGGCTGGCAGGCGGTGCGGCGAGGCGCGTATGATTTACTCGTGTCCGACGTCGACATGCCCCGCATGACCGGGCTGGAGCTGCTCCGGGCGGTGCGGGCCGATCCGGCGACGCGGTCGCTGCCGGCGGTGGTGGTGTCGTACAAAGACCGTCCCGAGGACCAGGACCGCGGCCGGGACGCCGGGGCCGACGCCTACCTGACCAAGAGCAGCTTCCACGACGGCCGGTTCCTGGCCACCGTCGCGGACCTCATCGGCGAGCCGGACGCCTGACCGGGGGAACCGCCGTGGCCCACATTCTGGTGGTGGACGACAACCCGCTACAGGTGCGGCACCTGGAGCTGTTGCTGGCAGCCGCCGGCCACACCCACGACGCGGCCGAACACGGCGAGGCGGCACTCACAGCCGTCCGCCGCCGCCGGCCGGACGTGGTGCTGACGGACATGCAGATGCCGGTCATGGACGGGCTGACCCTGGTGGCCGCCCTGCGGGCCGAGTTCCCCGGCCTGCCGGTGGTGCTGTGCGCCGGCAGCGGCAGCGAGGAGCTGGCCGTCGAGGCGCTGCGGGCCGGGGCCGCCCACTACGTGCCGAAGCGGCGGCTCACAGCCGACGCGGTGCCGGTGGTGGACGAAATCCTGGCCGTGGCCGCGGCCACCCGCAAGCAGCACCAGTTGCTCGACTGCACGATGGCCGTGGAGAACACCTACACCCTGGACAACGACCCCGACCTGGCGTCGCTCATCGTCGGCCAGACGGAACAGCTCATGCGGCAGCTCGGGCTGTTCGACGCCGGCGAGCAGATGCGGGTCGGGGTGGCGGTGCAAGAGGCCGTGGTGAACGCCATCGTGCATGGCAACCTGGAAGTGTCGAGCACCGTGAAGGGCGGGGACTGGGCGGGGTACCACGCCACCATCGCCGGGCGGGCGGCCGAGCCGCCGTACCGCGACCGCCGGGTGACGGTAACGGTCCGGGCCGAGCGGGGCAAGAGCCTGACCGTCACCGTCGCCGACCAGGGGCCGGGGTTCGACGCCGGCTCGCTCCCCGACCCGACCGACCCGTGCAACATCGAGAAAGCGTCCGGTCGCGGCCTGTTGCTCATCCGCACCTTCTTCGACTGCGTGTCGCACTCGCCGACGGGGAACGTCATCACCATGCACAAGGGGATGTAGTGCGCGTCGCCGTAGTGGACGACCGGCCGCTGGCCGCCGCCGCCGTCCGGCGGGTGGTGACGGCCGGCGGCCACGTCGTGGCCTGGACGGCCGCCGACGGCGAGGAGGCAGTGCGGATCGCCGCCGCCGACAGGCCCGACCTGATCCTCATGGACCTGGTCATGCCGGGGGTGAACGGGGCCGAGGCCACCCGCCGCATCATGGCCCGGTCGCCCTGCCCCATCCTGATCGTGACGAGCACGGTGAGCGGCAACTACGGGCTGGTGTACGAGGCCCTCGGGGCCGGGGCGGTGGACGCCGTCAACACCCCGGTGCTGGGGGCCGACGGGTCGCTGGCCGGCGGGGACGTGCTGCTGGCCAAGATCGCGCAGATCGCCAAGAAGTCGAAGACCGGCCTGCACCAGGTGCTGGCCGTGAAGGCCAGCGGCCCGCTGCTACTCGCCGTCGGGGCGTCCACCGGCGGGCCGGTCGCGGTGTGCGAACTGCTGGCCGAGCTGCCGGCAAACTTCCCCGGGGCGGGACTGGTCGTCAACCACCTCGGGGCCGACTTCCTGCCGGGGCTGGCGCTGTGGGCGGCGCAAAAGTGCAAGCTGCCGGTGCGACTGGCCCAGCCGGGCGAGAGGCCGACCGCCGGCGTGGTGCTGCTGGCCGGCCGCGACGAACACCTGATGCTGAAACCCGACGGCACGCTGGCCTACACGCCCGACCCGACCGACACCCCGTACCGGCCGAACGTGGACGTGCTGTTCCGGTCGCTGGCCGCCAACTGGCCGCACCCCGGCGCAGCGGCCCTGCTCACCGGCATGGGTCGGGACGGGGCGGCCGGGCTACTGGCACTCAAGCAAGCCGGCTGGACCACGTTCGCCCAGGACGGCGGGACGTGTGTGGTGAACGGGATGCCGGCGGCGGCCGTCGCCCTCGGGGCGGCCGGGCGGGTGCTGCCGCCGGCCGGCATCGGCAAGGCCGTCGCCGCGATGGGGCGCCCATGACCCGCGTCCTGCTCATCGACGACCAGCCGGTGATCGGCGAGGCCGTCCGCCGCATGCTGGCCGCCGAGCCGGGGCTGGCGTTCCACTTCTGCCCCGACCCGACCGCCGCCCTGCGGACCGCCAACCAGTTCCAACCGACGGTCATCCTGCAAGACCTGGTGATGCCGGACGTGGACGGCCTCACCCTGGTGCGGTTCCTGCGGGTCAACCCGGCGACCCGAGACGTGCCGCTCATCGTGCTGAGCAGCAAGGAAGAGGCCGTCACGAAGGCCGACGCCTTCGCCGCCGGGGCCAACGACTACCTGGTGAAACTGCCCGACCCAGTCGAGCTGCTGGCCCGCATCCGCTACCACAGCCGCGGCTACCAGAACCTGCTGGAGCGGAACGCCGCCACCGCCGAGCTGGCCAAGAACCGCAAGCACTTGGCCGACGAGATCGCCGCCGGCGAGAAGTATGTTCGCGGCCTGCTGCCCCGGCCGACGAGCGAGCCGCTCGGCCTGGACTGGCGGTTCGTACCGTGTACCAGCATGGGTGGGGACGCCGTCGGCTACCACCGCCTCGACGCCGACCACCTGGCCCTATACCTGCTCGATGTCACCGGCCACGGCCTCGGGTCGGCCCTGCTGAGCGTGACCGTGGTGAACGTCATCCGCGGCGGCACTCTGCCGGCCACCGACTTCAAGCACCCCGGCCAGGTGCTGTTCGGGCTGAACGAGGCCTTCCCGTGCGAGAAGCACGGGGAGAAGTTCTTCACCATCTGGTACGGCGTCTACCAGCTCAGCACCCGCACCCTCCGCTGGAGCGGCGGCGGCCACCCGGCGGCGCTGCTGTTCGCCGGCGCCGCGCCGCGGGAGCTGGCCAGCCAGGGGCCGATGCTCGGCATGATGCCGTGGCCCGAGTTCGAGGTGAGCGAGTGCGCGGTGCCGGCGGGCGCCCGGCTATACGTGTTCAGCGACGGCGCCCAAGAAATTCATCTGCCGGACGGCCGCGACTGGACGGTGCCGGAGTTCAACGAGACGATGACGCGGCTGGTCGAAGGGAGTCCCGACGAGGTGATGGACGGGCTGCACCGGCACATCGTGGCGCTGCACGGCGACCCGGTGCTGGACGACGACCTGACGCTGCTGGAAGTGCGGTTCCCCGACGGTCCGTAGCCCGACGCGCCAGCGAGGAATCACCCTCGCTGGCGTCGGGCTACGAACCAAGTCTACTTGGCTTTCAGGTCGTTCAGCGCTACCGCGGCTTCCACCCGCACGTCCACGTTGCGGTCGTTGACCAGGCGTTCCAGCCCGGCCAGGACGCTCGGGGTGCGGGCCTTGCACCGGGCCAGTGCCCGGACACAGGCGGAGCGGACGGCCGGAACCTTGTGGTCCTCGGCCGTCTTGAGCAGGGCCGACAGCACCGGCCCGTTCACCGACACGTCGGCCGGGGTGAGCACATCGGCGGCGGCCTCCACCCCGCTGTTCGCGTCCAGGGCGGTCATCAGCTTGCCGGCGGCCGGCGACAGCCCGACCCGGGCTACGCTGGTCATGGTCGCCTGCTTGACGGCCGGAGTGAAGACCGGGGCCGGCTGCGGCGGCACGCTGATCGCCACCCGCGCCGGTTCCGCCGGCTTGGCGACCGCCACCGGGGCCGACGCCGGCACCAGGGGGGCGAGCTTCACCGGGGCCGGCATCGGCACCAGTGGGACGAGCCTCGCCGGAGCCATCGCCGTCAGCGTCGGGGCGACGGCCGGCTGCGGTCGCGGGGGCGACACCTTGGCCGTGTTGGTGTCGCTGAACAGGGCGTCGTACAGGTTGGCCGGCCGGGTGTGGGTCGATGCCTGCATCACCGGGGCGTCGTCGGCCGCCTCGGCCGCCAGCTCGGCCAGGGCCTCGCTCAGGTACTCGGCCGGCACCGACGGGGCTTTGGCCAGGTGCGCCCGGCTGAAGGCGATCATCTCGCCCCACGGCCGGCCGGCCGCCCGGTCGTAAATTTCCCGGGTGCTGGGTACGGCCATCTGGTCGGAGGCCAGCCCGCCCGGCCCCTTCTCGACCCCGGCCGGGCCGGGCTTGGCGACCGCCGCCATCGGCGCCCGCTCGCCCTTCGGCGGCGGGGTGACAGCCGGGCCGGCCGGGGCCGGCCCGCCGTCGGCGGGGCCGACCGGCGGCGGCACCGTGGGGTCGATGACCGCGTCGGCCAGGATGACCGGGCTACAGCACAGGCTTTCCAGGCACTTGGCCAGGGCCGCCTGGGCGGCACACACCACCCGCGGCGACTTCTCGGCCGGGTTGCCGTCGGCGTTGCTGCACGTCGCCGCCATCGTCAGCGCGAGGATGGTCTTCTTGGTACAGCAGCAGCCCCGCAGCAGGGTCTGGGCGGCGGCCAGCCGCACCCACTCGTTGCGGTCGGCCCGCAGGCCGTTCACCAGCGCGTCCTCGGCCTCCGGCCAGTAGTGGCAGTCCACCGTGCCCAGGTACTGCACCGCCTTGATTCGCTTCTTGGCGGCCAGCCGGTCGAGCTTCACCTTGGCCGCAGCCCCGACCGGGCCGGGGTCTTGCAGCTCGGCCAGCGACGGGAACCCGGGCGGGACTGGCGGGATCAGCCCGCCGGTGGCGTCCGACAGCGGCTGGCGGATCTTGCTCCGCAGCTCGCCGAACGGGGTGTCGGCGGCGGCCCGCTGGCGGAACTCCCGCTGGGCGTTGCTCAACCCCAGGAAACTCCACAGGGTCGGCGACGTGGGCAGGGCCGGGTACGACCCGATGCCGACCGGGCTGCCGACCGGCGGCACCGGCGAGATCGGCGGGACGGCGGAGCCGTTGAACGGCACGCTCTGGACCGGCGGGGTGCCGGTCTGGGCGGGGGCGAGTGCGGCGGCGGCGGGCACCGTCAGCACGACCGTGAGCAGGCGGAGTTTGGTCGTCATGACACCCTCACCTCATCCGTGAAGTAACCGGGGCGTCGCCCCGCGCGGGTCGATAGTCGTCGGACACCCTCGCCCCGGTCGAGGCGAACGGTCGCGCCGGGTGGGCGGATCGTAGCGGGTGGACAGCCTTTTACTCGGCTACCCGTCCCACCTCGCTTGACGGTTTTACTAGAAGTCACTGTCCTGCGGGGCTTCCCAGAAATACCCGATGTGTTGGTTAGCGAAGCGGGGCGGGTGGGTTCGTAGCCCGAAGCGCGAGCGAGGGACGATATTCTAAGCGAGAAGATATCGTCCCTCGCTCGCGC
>JAYVUZ010000295.1:0-5091 GCA_043787415.1 Fimbriiglobus sp.
TTCGCGCCCGGCCACCCGGCGGTGGGCCTCGAAGACTCGGCACCACCCTACGAAACCACCTATGTCTCACCTCGCCGCCACCCGCCGCCAGTTCCTCGCCCGCGGGTCGCTCGGCCTAGGGGCGGCGGCCCTATCGAGCCTCACCACCACCGCCGCCCCGCACTTCGCCCCCAAGGCCAAGCGGGTCATCTACCTGCACATGAGCGGCGCCCCGCCGCACCTCGACCTGTTCGACCCCAAGCCCGAGCTGGTCAAGCGGAGCGGCCAGGACGCTCCGGAGAGCGCCCTCAAGGGCAAGCGGTTCGCCTTCACCAGCGGCGTGCCGAAACTGCTCGGTTCGCCGCGGACGTTCGGCCAGTACGGCCGCGCCGGCATTGCCATGTCGGACGCCCTGCCGCACCTGCAAACCGTCGCGGATGACCTGTGTGTCATCAAGTCGATGCGGACCGAGGAGTTCAATCACGCCCCGGCCGAGCTGCTGCTGTTCACCGGCAACAACCGCCAGGGCCGGCCGGGCATGGGGTCGTGGGTGACGTATGGCCTGGGCAGCGAGTCGAAGGACTTGCCGGGGTTCGTGGTGCTGATCTCCAGCGGAGTGCAGCCGAGCGGCGGGCAGAACCTGTGGGGCAACGGCTTCCTGCCGGGCGTGTTCCAGGGGGTGCAGTGCCGCAGCAAGGGCGACCCGGTGCTGTACGTCAGCGACCCGGCCGGCATGACCCGGGAGCTTCGCCGGGAGACGATCGACGCCGTCGCCGACCTGAACCGGCTGCAAGCCGACGAGCTGCACCACCCGGACACCGACACCCGCATCAGCCAGTACGAACTCGCCTTCCGGATGCAGACGGCCGTGCCCGAGGTGATGGACATTTCACGCGAGTCGAAGGAAGTCATCGCGGCATACGGGGCCAAACCCGGGCCGTCGTTCGCCAACAACTGCCTGCTGGCCCGGCGGCTGGCCGAGCGGGGCGTGCGGTTCGTGCAGCTCTTCGACTGGGGCTGGGACTTCCACGGCACCAACCCGAAGGAGGACATCCGCGACGGCCTGACCGAGAAGTGCGCCACGATGGACCGGCCGGTGGCGGCCCTCATCCGCGACCTGAAACGGCTGGGCATGTTCGACGACACGCTGGTGGTGTGGAGCGGCGAGTTCGGGCGGACGCCGTTCCGCGAAGGCCGCACCGCGAACAGCAAGGTGCTCGGCCGGGACCACTACCCGGACGGGTTCACCGTGTTCCTGGCCGGCGGCGGGGTGAAGCGGGGGTTCAGCTACGGCTCGACGGATGAGTTGGGGTTCGGGGTGGCCGAGAACCCGGTGCATGTCCACGACCTGCAGGCGACGGTGCTGCACCTGCTCGGCCTGGACCACACCAAGCTGACGGCCCGCTTCCAGGGCCGCGACTACCGGCTGACCGACGTGCATGGTAAGTTGGTGCGGGACGTGCTTGCTTAACGGGGGTGCGATGGCATTCAGCGACTTCACCCTGCCACAGATCAAGCAACGGCTCGGCGTGACGGTGGACACGTCGGCCGACCTGTTCGCCACGGTCCCGGAGGCCGACCTGCCGCCGCGGCTGGCCGAACTGCTCGCCAACTACCTGCCGCTGGCCGTCAACCTGGGCACCGAGAAGGCCCGGTCCGAACTGGTCATCGCCCCGCTGCTCATCGAGTTCAAGCTCCAGCACCGCGACCGGGTGTCGCTCTTCTCCGGCATCGAGTTCACGGTGGACGAGGCGGCCGGGCTGAAGGGCCGGTGCGACTACATCCTGGCCCGCAGCCCGGAGCAGATGGTGCTGACCGCCCCGGCATGTGTGTTGGTGGAGGCCAAGAGCGAGAACATCGTCGGCGGGGTGCCGCAGTGCCTGGCCGAGATGGTCGCCGCCCAGCGGTTCAACCGCGCTACCGGGCTGCCCGACGCCCCGGTGTACGGGGCCGTCACCACCGGCCTGCGGTGGCGGTTCCTGCGGCTCGACGGCGATGCCGCCGGCGTGGACGCCGTCGAGTATCCGATCCAGAACCCGCGGAAGCTGGTCGGCGTCCTGGCCCACATGGTCGGTGTCGTCCCGACCCCGGAGGCGTGACATGACCCCCCGCCCGCTCGGCAACTCGGACCTGCACATCACCCCCGTCGGGTTCGGGGCGTGGGCCATCGGCGGCGGCGACTGGGCGTTCGCCTGGGGGCCGCAGGACGACGCCGCCAGCGTGGCCACCATCCGCGAGGCGCTCGACCTCGGCATCAACTGGATCGACACCGCCCCGGTGTACGGCCTCGGGCACAGCGAGGAGGTGGTCGCCCGCGCCCTTGACGGCGTCGGCCAGCGGCCGCTGATCTTCACCAAGTGCGGCCGGGTGTGGGGCGACGACCGGCAGATCGGCAAGAGCCTGACGCCGGCGAGCATCCGCCGGGAGTGCGAGGCGTCGCTACGGCGGCTCAAGGTGGACGTGATCGACCTGTACCAAATCCACTGGCCGGAGCCGGACGAGCAGGTGGAAGCCGGCTGGCAGACCATGCTCGACCTGAAGGCCGAGGGCAAGGTTCGGTGGGTGGGCGTGTCCAACTTCGACGTGGCGCAGTTGAAGCGGGCGGCGGCACTCGGGCCGGTGACGAGCTTGCAGCCGCCGTACTCGCTGCTACGGCGGGACATCGAGGCTGAGATTCTGCCGCACTGCCGGGAGGCGGGCGTCGGCGTGCTGGCGTATTCGCCGATGGCGTCCGGGCTGCTCACCGGGGCGTGGACGACGGAGCGGCACGCCTCGCTACCCGCGGACGACTGGCGGCGGGAGAAGAATCGGCTGTTCCAGGAGCCACAGTTCTCCCGCGGTCTGCGGGTGGCCGAGGGGTTGCGGGCGGTGGGGGTGCCGCACGGGCTGACGCCGGGGGCGGTGGCGGTGAGTTGGGTGCTGGGGCACCCGGCCGTCACCGGGGCCATCGTCGGGGCGCGGGCGCCGGGACAACTCAAGGAGTTAGTCGGGGCGGCCGGCTTCCGGCTGGGCGACGCGGACGCCGCGCGGGTGGAGGATTTGCTGGTCGGCTGAGGCGAGCGGCCAGCGTAAGCTGGTCCGGGCGATTGGCCAGCGTGAGCTAGTCCGGTCCAGGCGGCGGCGATGTCTCCCGGACCGGACTAGCTCACGCTGGCCGCTCGCCTGTTGCGACGAGCCGGCATGTGTGGTCTGATGGGCCGATGCATTTCACACTCCTCGCCTTACTCGCCCTGTCCCCGGCCCAGTCGGCGGCCGACCTCCGCGAGAAGTACACCAAGTACGAGTACCGCGTCCCCGTGCGGGACGGCACCCGGCTGTTCACGGCGGTGTACGTGCCGAAGGACGCCGGCCCGGACAAGCGGTACCCGATCCTGCTCACCCGCACCCCGTACAGCGCCGCCCCCTACGGCGTGGACCAGTTTCCCGACCGGCTGCGGCCCGGCGCGCACCTGTCGGCCGCCGGGTACATCTTTGCCGTCCAGGACGTGCGAGGGCAGTGGATGTCCGAGGGCAAGTTCGAGAACATGCGGCCGCACAACCCGGCCAAGAAAGACAAGGAGTTCGACGAGTCGAGCGACACCTTCGACAGCATCGACTGGCTGCTCAAGCACGTCCCGCACCACACCGGCAAGGTCGGCCAGACGGGCGTCTCGTACCCCGGCTTCTACACCGTCTGCGGCATGATCGACGCCCACCCGGCGTTGGTGTGCGCCTCCCCGCAGGCGCCGGTGACGGACTGGTTCGCCGGGGACGACTTCCACCACAACGGGGCGCTGTTCCTGCCGCACTGCTTCAACTTCATGGCCAACTTCGGCAAGACGGTGAGCGGCCCGCTGAAGAAGTGGCCGCACCCGTCGTTCGACCACGGCACGCCGGACGGGTACCAGTTTTTCCGCGACCTCGGGCCGCTCAAGTACGCCGACCCCAAGTTCCTGAAGGGGGACGTGGGCTTCTGGTAGGACGTGCTGAAGCACGGCAGCAACGACAGCTTCTGGCAAACCCGCAACGTCCGCCCGCACATCCGGCAGGTGACGCCGGCGGTCATGACCGTCGGCGGCTGGTTCGACGCCGAGAACCTGTTCGGGGCGCTAGAAACCTTCAAGCGGGTGGAGGCCACCGGGGTGCCGAAGGGCGGCAATACGCTGGTCATGGGGCCGTGGGTTCACGGCGGTTGGCAGCGGGGCGATGGCGACAAGCTGGGCGACGTGACCTTCGCCGCCAAGACCGGCGACTGGTACCGGCGGGAGCTGGAGGTGCCGTTCTTCGAGCACCACCTGAAGGGCAAGGGCGACTGGAAGCCGGCCAAGGCGTGGTGCTTCGAGACGGGCACCAACCAGTGGCGGCGGTTCGACGCCTGGCCGCCGGCCGACGCCAAGCCGGTGAGCTACCACCTCGACCGCGGCGGGCTGCTGACGGCCGACCCGCCGGCCGGCGGGGCCGACGAGTTCGTGGCCGACCCGGCCAAGCCGGTGCCGTACTTCCCCAAGACGGCCGTCGGCATGGAAAAGGAGTACATGACGGCCGACCAGCGGTTCGCCGCCACCCGGCCGGACGTGCTGGTGTACCAGACGCCGGTGCTGGAGCAGGATGTGAACGTGGCCGGGCCGGTCGAGGTCGAGCTGTGGGTGTCCACCACCGGGACGGACGCCGACTGGGTGGTGAAGCTCATCGACGTGTTCCCGGACGACCACCCCGACCCGGACCCGAACCCGACGGGTGTCCGCATGGGCGGCTACCAGATGCTGGTGCGTGGCGACGTGATGCGGGGCAAGTTCCGGGACAGCCTGAGCGACCCCAAGGCGTTCGAGCCGGGCAAGCCGACGCGGGTGGCGTTCACCCTGCCGGACACCTGCCACGCCTTCCGCCCCGGCCACCGGCTGATGGTGCAGGTGCAGAGCAGTTGGTTCCCGCTGGTGGACCGCAACCCGCAGACGTTCTGCGACATCTACTCGTGCGACGAGACCGCATTCCGGAAGCAGACGCACACCGTCCACCGCACGGCCGACAAAGCCAGCCGGGTGACGCTGCGGGTGCGGCCGTAAGGCGGATCGGCAAGAGCCGCGACCGCCAGGGAGCGGCCGCCCAGTCCGTTAGAGCCGCGACCGCCAGGGA
>JAYVUZ010000296.1:0-3244 GCA_043787415.1 Fimbriiglobus sp.
AAAAAACCCGGTTCTGCACTCTGCACTCCGCACTCCGCACTCCGCACTTCCCCCCTTGTTCTGGCCGCCGACGTGCGGGGCCTCGGCGGGTACGACCGCGTCGCCGTCGCCCTGCTGCGGCACCTGCCGGCCCACGGCCTCGGCCTGCGGCTCGACCCCCGGGCGACGGTCCGCGACGACCTGTTGCCGGCCCGCTTCGAGGTCGCTGCCGGCGGCCCCCGGCTGATCGTCTGCCCGCCGTTCCGGCTGCCGCACTTCGCCCCCGGCCGCCGCGACGCCGTGCTGACCATGTGGGAGACGGACACCCTCCTGCCCGAGTGGGTGGCGACGCTCAACCGCTGTGGCCTCGTCATCGTGCCGAGCCGTTGGCAGGCCGAGTGCTTCCGCCGGGACGGGGTGAAGCCGCCGATCGCGGTGGTGCCGCTCGGTCACGACCCGGCCGTGTACCGCCCCGGCGAGCGGCCGGCGGGCGTCGTCTTTGGGGTGGCGGCGGCGCTGTCCGCGGGCGGGGTGCGGAAGAACGCCCAGCTCGCCATCGACTTGTTCCGACAAGCCTTCCCGGACCGCTCGGACGTGCGGCTGCGGGTGAAGACCACCCCCGGGTCGCCCGGCCTGGAGACGCACGACGACCCCCGGGTGGAAGTGCTACGGGCGTTCCTCGCTGAGGCGGAACTGGCCGACTGGTATCGGTCGCTGACGGCGTTCGTGAGCCTGTCCGCCGGCGAGGGGTTCGGCCTGCACCTGCTCGAAGCGCTGGCCTGCGGGGTGCCGCTGGTGGCCCCCCGGCACGGCGGCCCGGCCGACTTCTTCGACGCCGACGTGGGCTGGCCGGTCGGCTTCCGCAGCGTGACGGTTGACACCGACATCTATCGCGGCGGCATGATCGAGCCGGACGCCGCCGGGGTGATGCGGGCGCTACGAGCCGCGGCCGACGGCGGCAAACGCGAGGCGGCGGCTCGGCGGGCGGCCGGGTTCACCTGGGCCGGCACCGCCGCCGGCGTGGTGGCCGCGATGACCGACCACGGACTGTTGAACTGACCCCGAGGACCGGCCCCATGTCCGCCCGCGTGCTGCACTACTCGACCTGGGGCGACCGCTGCGGCATCGGCAGCTACACGGCCGACCTCACCCGCGAGCTGGACGCCCTCGGCCTCCGCAACGACCCCGTCGCCGTGGACCGCACCACCGCCGCGTACCTGTCGCCGGGCGAGTGGCGGGCCAAGCTGGCCGCGGTTGCGGGGCAGGCGCGGCAGTACGACGTGCTGCACCTCCAGCACGAGTTCAGCTTCTTCGGTCCCGCGGATTGTGTACCGGAGGGCAACCGCCACTTCTTCGGCCTGCTCGGGCAGTTGAAGGCGGCCCGCACGCCGACGGTGGTGACGTTCCACACCATGCCGGTGTTCCTGCCCGAGTGCCCGAGCTACCGGCAGCGGTTGACGAAACTCATCCGCGGCGGGCTGTTCGGCTGGACCCCCGGCCGCACCCTGGGCCGGGCCGACTGGCCGGTGCGGGCGGTCGTCCACACCCGCCGCAGCCGGCTGCAACTGGTCCGGGCCGGGGTCCATGAAGACCTGATCCGCGTCGTGCCGATGGGCGTCGGCCGGCGGTCGCGCGTCCTCACCGACCTGTCGCCGGCCGACGCCAAAGCGCGGCTCGGCCTGCCGGCGGGTTGCACCCTGCTCAGCCTGTTCGGGTTCATCGCCCGGTACAAGGGCCACCTGGACGCGGTGGCCGCCCTCAAGCTGTTGCCGGCGAACTACGTGCTGGCAGTGGTCGGCGGGCCACACCCGGAGGGGCAAGACCGCACCCTCGACAAGATTCTGCAAATGTGGGACGGCGACCCGGCCCGCCTGGTGGTGACGGGGCACGTCCCGCCGGAGACGCTCGACGTGTACCACGCCGCCACCGACGTGTGCCTGGCCCCGTACATCGACTCCAAGCTGGCCAGCAGTGCCGCCATCACCTGGGCGGTGAGCAGCGGCAAGCCGGTGGTGGCGAGTACCATCCCGACGTTCCGCGAGCTGGCCGGCCGGCACGGCTGCCTGCGGCTGTGCAACCCGCGGGCGCCGCACGAGCTGGCCTGGACGGTTCAACGGCTCATGGCCGACGCCGCCGGCCGCCGCGAACTGGTGGCGAATGCCGCCGCCTACTGCGAGGCGGCGAGCTGGCCGACTGCCGGCCGGCAGGTGGCGGCGGTGTATGAGGAGCTGCTGGGTCGGCCGCTGACGGCCACGGTGGGGAAGGTGCCGGCCGGGCGTCTGGCCGCTCGCCAGGGTTGCCGGTTGGTTCGCACGCCGCACACACCCTCCGTGCGAACCATGCGCAAGATGCGAACCAACCTTGCTGGCCAACGAGTCACGTCGCTACTTCCCTTCGACCGTCACCGCGAACACTAGCGGGGCCGTCTCGTCCGCACCCTTGACGAACTCGATGCGGCTGATGCTCGCCGGCCGCTTCGGTGTCACTGTCACCACCCTGGCCTGCTGGCCGCCTTTGAAACTGAACGCGAACTGCGACCCCGGCACGTCCACCCGCCGGATGTAGTCGGCCACCTGCACCCCGTTGGTCAGCGGGTGGTCTTCGGTCTTGCCGTCGGCATAGTGCAGCCGGACGGTCAGTGACACCGTCTTGTCACTGCTGTATGGGAACGCCCACCCGCCCACCCCGCCGAGGACGTGGACGGCCACGGCCGGGGTGCCGCACGGCACGCTCACGGTCTTGGGCATGGTCGGCGGCAGGGCGGCGTTCGGGCCGTGCAGCAGCACCACGTTGTTGGCCGTCTCGCCCCGCGGGTCCACCAGCACGAACGGCACGCCGTTCACCACCTTCGCCGACCAGTCGGCCAGCACCAGCCGGCTGCCGTGGTCGTCCGGCCCGCCGAACAGCGGCTTGACGCTGTTGGCCGTCGCCGCTTTGTCCAGTGGCAGCGGCAGGTACTTGCCCTTCTGGGTCATGAACGCCAGCAGGTCGGTGATTTCGACCACGGTCATCTGCTGCTCGAAGCCCTCGGGCATGAGCGACTTGGCCGACTCGGTCAGCTCGTCCAGGTCGTCCCGCCGCAGGGCGTGCCGCTTGTTCTCGGCGTCCAGCAGTTCGACCGTCGTCTTGGTCTCGGCGGCCAGCAGCCCGGCGATGACCCGGCCGTCGAGCAGGCGGGCGGTGTACGACTTGTAGTTGCCCTCGACGCTACGCGACGGATCCATGACGGCGATGAGGATTTCTTCCTTCGGGTGGACGGCGAACC
>JAYVUZ010000297.1:0-3856 GCA_043787415.1 Fimbriiglobus sp.
TGCGGACGACGTGGGTGGCGGAGCAGCGGGGGCATGGCGGGGGTGCATCCGGCATCCGCTCAGGCTACGAGCGTGCCATCAAAGGGGCCACTACCCAAACGCGAAGCGCGTCGAAGGCGAATGTGTCCGCGCTTTTCAAGGACTATTGTCAAGGCGCGTCCAGCAACCGTGACGCTGTGGTGTACGACTTCGACCGCAAGCGGCTGGGGGAGCGAGTGGCGACGTTCTGCGAGGACTTCAACGCCGAGGTGGACCGCTACCACCGGGCTGGCGGGAAGGCCGACCTGGATGACTTCCTCCGTACGGACAAGGTGAAGTGGAGCGAGACGCTCAAGCGGGCGGTGCCCGGCCGTCGCTACCTCAAGTACGACCCGGCCCACATCCGGCCGGCCGTGTACCGACCGTTCACCATCAAGCAGCTCTACTACGCCGACACGGCGGTGGACCGGCCCGGCCGGTTCGAGGAGTACCTGCCGCCAGACGACACCGACAACCGGGTGTTGGTGGTGAGCGATGTCGGCTGGCGGGCTAGTGCCCCGAGCGTGCTGTGTACTCGGATCGTCCCGGACCTGCACCTGTGCGCCGCATCCAACGGCCACCAGTGCTTCCCGTTCTATACTTACGCGGCCGACGGCACCCGAACCGAGAACGTTACCGACTGGGCGCTCAACCAGTTCAAGAAGCGGTACAAGGGCCAGAAGCTGACGAAGTGGGACATCTTCCACTACGTCTACGCAGTGCTGCACCACCCGGACTACCGCACCCGGTTCGCCGACAGCCTCAAGAAGAGCCTGCCCCGGGTGCCGTTCGCCGCCGACTTCCGGGCCTTCGCCACCGCCGGCAAGACGCTGGCCGACCTGCACGTCGGGTTCGAGTCGGCCGACCCGTACCCGCTCGTCCCCGTCACCAACGACCGGCCGCTGAGCTACCGGGTCGAAAAGATGGCCCTGAGCAAGGACAAGACGGCGGTGGTGGTGAACGCTTCGCTCGCCCTCACCGGGCTGCCGCCGGCGGCGCTGGCCTACCGGCTGGGCAACCGCTCGGCCATCGAGTGGGTGATCGACCAGTACAAGGTGTCGGCCGACGCGCGGAGCGGGGTCGTCAGCGACCCCAACCGGCCGGGGGACGAGCGGTTCGTGGCCGACCGGCTCGCCCGGGTGGTGACGGTCAGCGTCGAGACGGTGCGGTTGGTGGGCGGGCTGCCGCCGCTGTTCGCCGGCCGGCCGACGGGTACGGTATGACCGCCGCCGACTTCACCCTCACCCGGCCGGGGTTCGCCCCGGGGATGAAAGTTTTTCACCCTCACGCCTCACTCACAGTGTTGCCGCCCGGGTTCACCGTTGCCCTACCACAATTGTTGCTCGTTTCAGGCCGCAGCACGCGCGCGGAACCGCATACGGGCCAAACCGGATAATCCGCCCGTCGGGGTTTGTCCGACCGCGATTCGGACCCTACAGGACAGGCGGTGGGCTGCCGCGCGGCCGGGTCGAACGGGCCGCTCCCGCACAACGCCACTGCGAGGGACGCTCATGACCCCGGTCGCCCCCGCGTCGCTGGACTCCTTCGCCGCGGTGACGACCGGGCCGCCGCTTCTCGCCGCCGTGCTGGGCCGCGACCGGCCGGTGCAACTGGCCTGTGGCGGCAGCGGCGGCTGCGCCTCCTGTCACGTCCACGTCCAGTGGGGGGCCGGCGAGCTGTCGCCGGTCGGCACGCGGGAGCGGAAAACCCTCGACCTGTTGGCCGACCCCCGGCCGAACAGCCGGAGTCCCAACGCCCTGGCCCGGTTCGCCTACGAGGCCCAGCTCATGGCCCGGCTGTCGCACCCGAACGTGGTGCGGGTGCTGGACTACGAGAACCACCCCGACCGGCCGTACGTGGTCATGGATTACGTGGACGGGGCGAGCGCGGCCGACCTGCTGGCCCGGGCCGGGCGGCTGCCGGCCGACCGGGTCATTGCCATCCTGCTGGGTGTGGCCGACGGGCTGGCCTCGGCCCACCGGCTGGGGGTGGTCCACCGGGACGTGAAGCCGGGCAACATCCTGGTCGGCCGGGACGGCACGGCCAAGCTGGTGGACCTGGGGCTGGCCACCATGGTCCACGGCGGCGGGCCGACGGCCGGGGCGCTGGAGGGCACCCTGGCCTACATGTCGCCCGAGCAGGCCAGCACCACCACCGCCGTCGACGCCCGGTCGGACATCTACTCGCTGGGCGTCACCTTCTACCACCTGGTCACCGGCCGGCTGCCGTTCACCGGCCCGTCGGCCGCCGCGGTGCTGCTCCAGCACCAGCACCGGCCGACGCCGCCGCTTCACGAGGTCGCCCCCGGGCTGTCGGCCGAGCTGGGCCGGGTGGTCGGGGTGATGATGGCCAAGCGCCCGCGCGACCGCTACCGGACGTGCGACGCCCTGTCGCAGGCGCTGGCGGCCCTGCCGGAGGCCCGCCGCCCCGGCCGCTGACGGCGGCTCACGTCGCCGAGTCGGGCGGCCAGGGCCAGACCTATAACAGCCGGCATGACGCTACTCACCTTTGCCCTGTGTGTCGCTGCCCCGCCGGTGCTGCTCAAGCCGGACCGGGTGTTCGACGGCGTCACCCCGACGCCGCACGCCGGCTGGGTGGTGCTGGTGGCCGGCGACCGTATCGCCGCCGCCGGGCCGGCCGCCGAGGTGAAAGTGCCCGCCGCCGCCGCCACCGTCGAGCTGCCCGGCCTGACGCTGCTGCCGGGACTGATCGACGCCCACTCGCACCTGCTGCTGCACCCCTACGACGAAGCCCCGTGGGACCGCCAAGTGCTGTTCGAGCCGCTCGGCGAGCGGGTGGCGCGGGCCACCGTCCACGCCCGGCTGAACCTGCTGAGCGGGTTCACGACGCTCCGCGACCTGGGCACCGAGGGGGCCGGCGACGCCGACGTGGGGCTGAAGTCAGCGATTGAGAAGGGCGTCATCCCCGGCCCCCGCTTGCTGGTGGCGACGCGGGCGCTGGTGGCCACCGGCAGTTACGCCCCGCGGGGGTTCGCCCCGGAGGCGGCCGTGCCGCAGGGGGCGGAGGAAGCGGACGGCGAGGGACTGCGGGCGGCGGTGCGGCGGCAAATCCGCGCCGGGGCCGACTGGGTGAAGGTGTACGCCGACACCCCGCACGGGGCCGGCCCGGGGGCCAAGCCGGCGTTCTCCCTCGACGAGCTGACGCTGATCGTGGCGACGGCCCGGGACGCCGGGGTGCCGACGGTCGCCCACGCCACCACCAAGGAGGGGATGCGGCGGGCCACGCTAGCCGGGGTCGAGACGATCGAACACGGCAGCGATGGCGACGCCGAGGTGTTCCGGCTGATGAAAGACCGCGGGGTGGGCTACTGCCCGACGCTGGCCGCCGACGAGGCGAGCGCCCGGTACGCCGGCTGGCGGCCGGGCACGCCGGAGCCGGCCCGGCTGCGGGCCAAGCGGAAGACCTTGGCGGCGGCGCGGGAAGCCGGGATGACGCTCGTCAACGGCAGCGATGTCGGGGTGTTCGCCCACGGTGACGCGGGGAAGGAACTGAAACTGCTGGTGGACTTTGGGCTGACGCCGGCCGAAGCGTTAACGGCTGCCACCCGCACGGCGGCAACGGCGCTGCACCTGGGCGACAAGGTCGGGCAGGTGAAGGCCGGACTGCTGGCCGACCTGATCGCCGTGGCCGGCGACCCGACGGCCGACATCGCCGCGGTGCGGCGGGTGCGGTTCGTCATGAAGGGCGGAGTGGTGTACAAGGAGCCGTCGCCGTGAAACCGGGTAGTGGCCTCAGCGTAGGGATGCGTTGTAGTGGCGGATGAAGTACCACAGGGCACCCAGGTGGTTGCGGTCGCACTTGGAGCAGGACAGGGTCT
>JAYVUZ010000298.1:0-28046 GCA_043787415.1 Fimbriiglobus sp.
GCCGCGGATTTGGGTGCCGGCCGCCGACCCGCCCACCGACACCCCGCTGCCGGCGTTGCCGGAGATCAGGTTCCGCCCGGCCGCGGTGCCGTCGCCGACCGAGTTGCCGCTGGCCCCGTCAATCACCACCCCGCCGAGCGCGTTGGCGAGTGCGGCGGTGCCAGACACGTTTGTGCCAATGAAGTTACCGGCCACCACGTTCAAGGTGGTGCCGGCGGCATACAATCGCACTCCGCCGAGGGCGTTGCCGGCGATCACGTTCCGCTCGGCCGCGTCGGCCAGCCCGTCGGCGTTGGTGCCGATGCGGTTGGACTGGCCGCCCAGCTCGACCCGCACGCCCTCCCAGCCGTTGCCCAGGGCGGCCGTGCCGGCGGCGTTCAGCCCCAGGTAGTTGCCGGCGACCACGTTGAAGTGGGCCGCCCACAGGTCCACCCCGGCCCGGCCGTTGGCCGAGATGACGTTCCGCTCGGCGGCGTCGTTCAGCCCGTCGCCGTCGGTGCCGACGCGGTTGTGGTGGGCGCCGCCGGTGAGCAAAACGCCGTGGCCGGTGTTGCCCACGGGGGTGAGTCCGCTGGCGGCCAGGCCGATGTAGTTCCCGGCGACCACGTTGAGAGTCGTACCAGCGCCGTCGAGCCACACCCCGTTGTCGGCGTTGCCACTGATGACGTTGCGTGCCGCGACCGTGGTGCCGCCGACGGTGTTACCACTCGCCCCGTTGGTCACGAACACGCCGACCGAGTTGCCGGCGGGGGTGCTGCCGCCGGTGGACAGGCCGATCCAGTTGCCGGACACCGTAGTGCCGGTCGTCCCGTCGAGTACCACGCCGGCTCGTCCGAACCCGTCAATGACTAACCCGCGGATAGTCACACCCGAGCCGGTGACGTACAAGCCGTTGGCCGTGGAGCCGGCGAAGATCCCGCGTAGCTCGACGAGCGGCGTGCCGGTGAACCCCGGCTGGGTGGTGGCGTCAAGGTTCAGAGCCTCGGTGATGGCTGGTAGGGCGCTGAGCGGGGCGATGGTGATCGATCCGGAGCCGCCAGCGAATACGATGTCGTCAGCTCCTGGGGTGGCGTTGGCGTCGAGGATGGCTTGCCGCAGGCTGCCGGCTCCGCTTTCGGTCGTGGTGGTGACGTAGAAGGCCAGCCCGTTCAAGTCGTAGGCGTCCCCCTTGTTCTGGGCGGCCAGCACCTGTCGGCCGTTCACCGCCGGCAGGGTCTTGGTGCCGAAGTCGCCGCTGATCAGCCCGCCGGTGGTCAGGAACCGGAAGGTGTCGAGCCGCTGCGGCAGGAACCCGCCGAGCAGCGTCACGGCCAGGGTGCCGGCCAGGGAGGCGTTGCCGGACACGAGCAGTTGGTCGAAGTCCGGGGTAGTCGCGTTCGTCCCTTGCACCTAAATGGCGAGCGTACCGCCGGCGCCCTGGGTGTAGTTGCCGGTAACGTTCAGAATACCGGGCGAAAATCCGGGGGCGACGGTGCCGCCCGTGTTCGACAGGTTCGCCTGGACCGTGCCGGTGCCGGCCAGGGTGCCGCCGCTCAGGAAGACGCCGCCGGACGCCGCCAGGGTGTCCGTCGGGGAAAAGAGCTGGGTGAGGCCGGCCGTCTGGGTGTACGCCCCCGTCACCGTCAGCACCCCGTTGGACCCGGCCGACTCGGCCAGGGTGCCGGAGTTGGTCAGCGGGCCGGCGGTGGTGAAGGAGCGGTTGAAGAAGAGCCTCCCCTGGTTGACGGCCACCGCGCTGAGGCGGTTGAACGTGCCGCCGAGGTTGACCGACGCGGCCGGCCCGACGGTCGTGATGTCCGACCCGGAGGTGACGGTCAGGGTGCCGCCGATCGTCCAGGTGCCGCCCGTCAGGGTGCCGCCACTGATCTGGGCCACCGCCCCGGACACGACCAGCGTGCCGGAGTTCGACCCCAGGTTGCCGGTGTTGGACAGCCGGGCGACGATCGTCGCCCCCGCGCCACTCACGAGGAGCGTGTCCGAGTTGACCACCTGGTCGAAGCCGGCCGAGCCGGTCAGTGTCGGCGTGCCGGAGCCGTTGCTGAGTTCGAGGATGTGCGCGTTCTGGATCCGCCCGGTCGTGCCCAGGTCGATGGTACTCGCCCCCGTCACCGACACCACCGAGTCGTTGGCCAGGGTCGCGGACAAGCTTCGAGCGGTGGTGCCGGTGACGGTCAGCGTCCCGGTGTTCCGCACCGTGCCGGCCCCGGCGAACGTGCCGTCCGACCAGGTGCCGGCGCCGGTCAGGGTGAGCGTCTTGCCGGCCGCCACCGCCGCCGTGCTGAACACGCTGGCCAGGCTCAAGTTGTTGGCCGACACGTCGCCGGTGACGGCGAACGACCCGCCGGACAGGGTGACGGCCCCGGCCCCGGTGAAGGCCGCCCCGGCGGCCAGGGTGGCCGTGCCGTTGGAGAACAGCAGGGTCGCCCCGGCCGACGTGGCGAACGTGCCGGCGTGGGCGGCCGAGTCGCGGAAGTCGAGCGCCCCCGTCAGGGTGCTCACCGTCCCCTGGTTGGCCACCGGCCCGCCGAGGACCAGGGTGGACGCCCCGGCCGTCCGCTGGAGCAGCCCCTGGTTCGTGTACGTCCCCCCGTTGGCCGCGCTCACGGCGTACTCGGCCGCCGTGCCGGACAGGGTGTGCGTCCCGCCGGCCGCGTTCACGAACGCCGAGGTGGCGTCCCCCAGGTACAGGGTGCCCGCCGTCTGGGCCAGGGTGCCCTCGTTCAGGAAGGTGTTGTGGACGCTGTGGTTGCCGGCCGTCAGGGTCATGGTGCCGGTCTGCCGCTCCGACCCGGCCCCGTAGAAGTCGCCGTCCGCCCAACTGCTGGCCCCGGCCAGGGTGAGGACGCCGCCGGTGACGATCACATGGCTGCCGGCCGACAGGGCCAGGCCGGCGTTCAGCGACGAGGCGGCGGCAATCGTCCAGCTCCACCCAACGGCGGAGATCCGCTCGGCCGACACCACGCTGTTGACAGATGTGTCGCCCGAAAAGGTGACGGACGGGGTGCCCGGCAGGTCCGGGATGACGGCGTCGTCGGTGGCGGACGGCGTCACCCCGCCGACCCAGTTGGCCCCGGTGTTCCAGTCCCCGCCGAGCGGGTTGGCGAAGGTGATGGTGGCCGGCACGGTGCGGTCTTCGAGCTGCAGCACGCCCAGGCTGCGGGCCACGTTCGGCCACCGCACCCACTTCCGCAGCGTCAGCCGGCGGCGGCCCCGGCCGACGGTGCGGGTGGTCCAGCCGAACCGCGACACCACCGCGTCGAACCAGCGGAGCGGGAACATGGGGCGGTACTCCGGCCCCGGCCGCCGTGGAGAGCAGCGGTCGGGGCGCAGCGGGGGCGCGAGTCGAGGACGGGACGCGGACTGTACTGCCAACGAATGCCAGTTCCGGACAAGAAATTTCAGGAAACCCTCCAGGTCGGCGGAATAGTTGCAAGCCGGTAACGCAGCCCAGACCCGCCAGTTTCCCACCGCTGAGGTAGGCGGTAAAAGTTACACCCCGTCCGGTGACTCGCCGGGTTGTAGAAGTTACACCGACCGCCCGACCGACCGGCACCCGCTGACCGACCCGCAACTCTCGCCTCACCCGCCTGTTGCGCCGCCGGCCCCGTGGCGGTCGCGGTCATTTTCGCCCCCGGCACCGGCGTTGCTCGGGTAGCTTTCCGACGCCCCAGGGATGCGGGCGTCTAGCTCGCACCCGCCCCGACCCGGCGTCGCCGGTTCGCCCCGGACTTCCCAGCCCGCCAGGACGGCGGCCGGTGAAGCGTTGGTGCGAACCCGTTGCCCCGGCCCGGCCCCGGAGGTCAACGGAATGACGCTGCGTCGGCCCCTGTCCGCTGTCGCCCTGTTTCTGCTCGTTCCGCTGGCATCTGCCGCCGAACACCGCACCCGCAACTTCACGGTCACGGCCCCGACCAAGGAGCTGGCCAAGACGTTCGGCGAGGCGGCCGAGAAGTACCGCGAGCAGAAGGCGCTGGAGTGGCTCGGCACCATCATGCCGGACTGGCCCGAGCCGTGCCCGCTGAAGGTGGACCTCCGCGGGTCCGACGGCGGCGGGGCGACCCACTTCACCTTCGGCCAATCGGGCGACGGCCGGTCGAGCGTCACCAGCCGGCGGATGGAGATTTTCGGCGGCGTCGAGAAGCTGCTCAAGAGCGTGCTGCCGCACGAGGTGACGCACACCGTGCTGGCCCACCGCTACGGCCGGGCGGTGCCGCGGTGGGCGGACGAGGGCGGCAGCGTGCTGAGCGAGAACGACGAGGAGCGGTTCAGCCACGACGTGCGGTGCCGGGAGTTCCTCAACCAGGGCAAGGGGTACCACCTGCGGTTCCTGTTCGCCATGGACGACTACCCGCCGAACATGCACGTGCTGTACGCCGAGGGGTACTCGGTGGTGCAGTTCCTGGTGGACCAGGGCGGGCGGGAGAAGTTCCTGACGTTCGTCGGCGAGGGCATGAAGCGGGGCAACAAGAACTGGGAGCAGGCGGTGCAGGCCTACGGGTACAACTCGACGGACGACCTGGAGGTGGCCTGGATCGAGCACCTGAAGGGCGGCGGCCGCAAGGGGGCCGCGGCGGTGGCGACCGCGGTGAAGGACCGGCCGGCGGCGCTGGCCACCAGCGTGAACAAGGAGACGCGGAGTAGTGGCGGGCGGCTGCCGGTGCTGGAGCCGCCGGTGGTGGCCCGCGGGGCGACCCCGGACCGGGACCGGCCGGCGGTGACGACCGTGGCCAGCCCGCCGATCCCGCGGCTGCTGCCGCCCGAACCGCCGTCGGCCGGCGGGTGATACACTGCCGGGCATGACCGCCGCCCCGACCCCGCTCTACCTGTTCCTGGACGAGGGCGGGAACTTCGACTTCTCGCCCAGCGGCACCCGGTTCCTGACGTTAACCGCAGTCACAACGTCCCGCCCGTTCCTCTGGGACGCCCCGCTCGCCGAGCTGCGGTACGACCTGCTGGAAGCCGGCTTGGACATCGAGTACTTCCACGCCTCGGACGACCGGCAGGCGGTCCGGGACCGAGTGTTTGGGGTGATCGGGCAGTTTTTGCCGCGGCTGACCGCCGACACCGTGGTGTTGGAAAAGGCGAAGGTGGCCCCGGCGGACCGTTCTGAGGCACGACTATATTCGGACTCGGTCTTCTGGTTACTCGACCACATTTTGACCCTGTCGCCACTGATCACCGGCCAGGAACTGATCGTGGTGACGGACCGGCTGCCCGTCCATAAGAAGCGGGACGCCTCCGAAAAAGCAATCCGCACCACCGTCCGCGAGTTGCTGCCGGCGGACACCCGGTTCCGGGTGTTGCACCACGACTCGAAGTCGTGCCCCGGGCTACAGGTGGCCGACTACATCAACTGGGCCGTGTACCGCACGTGGGACCGGGGCGACGACCGGAGTCTTCGGCTGATCGAACCGGCGGTGCGGACGCAACTCGACTTGCTGGGCGGAAGTGCCGTGCGATTCTACTAAAGCGACCTCCCCGGCTACCCCTTGCGGGGAGAACCCCGTGGGTTCTTGTCACCGGGGAGGAACCTTTTATCCGACAGTCAGATGATACCCCGATCCGTTTTCCGGGTCAAGGCACGGGTTGAGCGATCGGCTTGCAATCGACCTTTGCCTCGTCGCATCGAGCCACTTTGTCCCGTTGGCAGCTTTTCCCATCTGCCACCTGCTTTTCTCTGGTTTTCCGGCGGCGCCGCCCCCCGCGCGGCCATACAGTGAGCCTCATCACTCGCCACGTTCTGTCGGCCGCCACCGGACAACGCCCATGTCCGCCCTGATCGTCCCCGCCGTCGCGCGGCCGGAGTCGGCCGTTGACCGGCTGTCGCAATCGACCCTCCGTCGGCTGCTGGCCGGCGGGGCGGTCGCCGCGGCCGCCTGGGCGGCCCTGCCGTCGGCCGCCGCCGCCGCCCTCGCCGCCGCCCCCGATCTGTCAACTCTGGCCGCCGGCCTGCTCGGCCGCCGGCTGCTCACCCCGTTCCAGGCGGGCCGGGTGCGGGACGGCCACCTGGGCGGGCTGGTGCTGGGCAACTACCGCCTCCTCGACCGGCTCGGCGGCGGCCCCCGGGGCGACACCTTCCGGGCCGAACACCTGGCCCTCGGCCGGCCGGCGGCGGTGAAAGCCCTGCACCCGACGGCCGACCGCAAGGCCCTCGGCCGGCTGTTCCTGGACGTGCGGGCGGTGGCCAACCTGCGGCACCCGGGCATCGTCGCCGTGGCCGACGCCGGCGAGGAGCCGCAGGCCGGGCCGGACGGCCAGCCGGTGCCGTACCTGGTGAGCGAACTGCCCGCCGGCCGCACCCTCGCCGACCTGGTGGCGGCCGACGGCCCGCTCGACCCGGCGGCGGCCTGTCAGATGTTGCACGCCGTCGCCGAGGCGCTGACCGACGCCCACCGGCACGGCCTCGTCCACCGCGGGCTGACGCCGAGCAACGTCCTCGTCACGCCGGACGGCCACGCCCGGCTGCTCGATTTCGGGGTGGGCCGGCTGCCCGGCCCGGCGTCCGCCTTCACCGCCCCGGAGGTCGCCCGCGACCCCGCCACATGCGACGCCCGGGCCGACGTGTACGGGCTGGCCGCCACCCTGCGGTTCGCCGTCGCCGGCCGCCTGGCGGCGTTGCCGGGGCTGGCCGCCGCCATCGACCGGATGCTGGCGACGGACCCCAACGGCCGCACCCCGACGGCCGCCGCCGCCGGCCGCGAGCTGGCCCGGTTCCGCCCGGACGCCCCGCCCCCGCTGGCGGCCGTCACCCCGCCGCCCGCCGCCGGCCACCGGGTGCTGGTCGTGGACGACGAGGAGTCGATCCGGACGGTCTGCCGGCTGGCCCTCCGGGGCGAGCCGCTGGTGTGCGACGAGGCGGCCGACGGCCCGGCGGCCCTCGACCGGCTGGCGGCCGGCGGGTACGACCTGGTGCTGCTGGACGTGGACCTGCCGGGCCTCGACGGCGAGCGGGTGCTGCGGCGGCTGCGGGCCAGCCCGCCGGCGGCGCATGTGAAAGTGCTCATGCTCAGCGGCCGGTCCGACGGCGACGACCTGTCCCGCCTGCTAGCCGCCGGGGCCGACGACCACCTGGGCAAGCCGTTCAGCCCGGTGCAGTGCCGCGGCCGGGTGCAGGCGCTGCTGCGGCTGAAGGACGCCCAGGACCGGGCCGACGCCCTCACCCGCCAACTGGCCACGGCCAACGCCCAGCTCGAAGCCGCCGTGTCGGCCAAGGCGGACGAGCTGGTCCACGCCCGCAGCGCGATGGTGCTGGCGCTGGCCAAGCTGGTCGAGCAAAAGTCGGCCGAGAGCGGCGGCCACCTGCTCCGCATCCAGCGGTACGTGCGGGTGCTGGCCGAGGCGGCGGCGGCGACGCCGGCGTTCGCCGGCCGGCTGGACCCGGACTTCGTGGCGGTAGTGGAGGCGGTGTCGCCGCTGCACGACATCGGCAAGGTGGGGGTACCGGACGCGGTGCTGAACAAGCCCGGCCCGCTGACGCCGGACGAGCGGCGGCAGATGCAGGCGCACGCCGACATCGGGGCCGACACGCTGGCCGAGGTGGCGGCCCGGTACCCGCTGTTCGCCGGCTTCTTCGCCACGGCGGTGGACGTGGCCCGGTGCCACCACGAGAGGTGGGACGGCAGCGGCTACCCGCGGCGGCTGGCCGGCGAGGCCATCCCGCTGGCGGCCCGGCTGGTGGCCGTGGCCGACGTGTACGACGCCCTGCGGAGCCGGCGGGTGTACAAGCCGGGGCTGAGCCACACGGCGGCGGTGGGGCACATCGTGGGCGGCTCGCCGGGGCACTTCGACCCGGCGCTGGTGGCGGTGTTCGGGCGGGCGGCCGGCCAGTTCGACCGCGTCTTCCGCGAGACGGCCGACTGACGGGCCGACGCTCGGCTCAGCCGACCCATTGCGACAGCTTCAAACGGATGTACCGCTGGCACGCGATAGATATGAACTTGCGGGTGTGGGCCGGCGACTCCCATTTGTCCCGGTAACGGTCTACAAATGCCACCAAAGCATCTTCCAATGACATCCCCTTCACAACGGGTTTGAACGCCCCGAATTTGCCCTCCAGCGAGTTCCGAAACTTGCCGTCACCGATGAACAGCGCGGCTCCGGCAGCGCGTAGTTTCTCGGCGGCAGACACCGTCACGGCTTGATCGACCGGCAGATCTTGGATTAGAAGGATGGGTACACTCGGGTTGGACAACGCCGACGCGACAAGTAGTCGGCCCGGCCGGCCCTGTTCGCGGTGTAACCGTCCCGAAGCTTTGCACGCCGACTCATACAGCCGGATCAGATCATTGTCGGCCAGATCGATGCCACTCAGTCGCTTCCAAACTACCCCGGCCGGGCCGAAGGCAACGACCGCCGCCGTGCCGAGGCCAAGTTCCCCGGCAAGCCCGGCAAGCCGCAGGGCGACCGTCTGCTCGGACACTACCGCCGCCTTCGCCAACTTGCGGACCACGGCTGGATCGATGACCGGCGTAAAGACGTGGGCTTGGACGTGGCAGACCGGCAGGAGCAGCTTCGCCGCCAGAATATTCGCCTGCCGCTCAGCCGGGCTTTTTGGGTTGTAGCACTCGAATCCCCAGTCGGCGATCTCACTACGGGTGCCGTAGACCAGATGTGCGACCTCATGCGCCAACGTAAATCGCCGACGGGTTGCAGGTGCAGCCGAGTTGATTCGGATGATAGTCCGTTGCGGTCCCCGGATGCACCAGCCGTCTACAGCAAGGCACTCCGTCCGCACCTCGGCCCCAATCAGTTCAGCCACACGCTCCGGCCCGCTGGGGAAGGCTTCGACGGCGACTTGCATCGCTTCGGCCGGGGTCACGTTTGCTTAAACGGCCGGACGCCCAAGGCATCGTTCAAGTCGCCCAACAAAACCACTTTGTCCTTCTGTGACATGTCAACGACTTTGTCGGCCCGGAAGTCGAGCGACAGCCCTGGATGAAGGGCTAAGAGGCGTAGAATATGTATCGTCGTCGGATCGGTAGCGGGTGGTAGGTCGGGTAGATGCTTGCGAACCGGCGCTAGTGTCCCCCCCCCCCCGGCAACAGGGGTTCGGTCGCCGACCGATTTCGTTGCCGCCCCCGTCACAGGATTCCTGCCTTATTCAGTAAGAGCTTTGCACGTTCGGGACGTAGCTCATACACCACCATACTGGATTTTTCCACCGCAGTCCGCTCAAAACCGGCATTGGCGTAGAATGTTTCCGTGTCAGGGTGCGGAAGCGATGCCAAGTTGACCCGGCCGCCGAAGCCGAGTTGGTAGCTGTGTGCGATGGCCCGTGTCAGCAATGCCATCCCGCCACCTCGGTAGACTGGGGTCTGCACCAACCGCCCCCGGTTGCGTGGCGCAGTAGCGATGTACTCGACATACACGCCAGGTGCCGGCTCGCCGTCCGGCCCGCAGTCCAGCACGGACGCAGTATCGATCCGGTAGATGGCGGCGGCCTGTACCTCCCCGTCAGCGGTCAGCACGGCAAGGCGCTCGGCGTACCCCCGGTTCTGCCACTCACCAACCAGTTTGGTCCAGTCCCAACGGTGGTCTGGCTCTTCGCCTCGTTTGGAGGCGGATACCCCCAAACCAACCCACCAGGCGGCCGTGATGCGGTGTTTTGCCAACTCGCGTGTGAGCGGAACGATTTGGGCCTGAACTTGACTACTCGTCGCACAAGCCGTCAGCCAACAAACGTCCGAAAGTGGGTGCATTCGCGCGGATGCCACTGAGTAATGGTGCGGTGGCGAAACTATACCCGTCGTTCGTTGGTCGGCTACAGCATGTCGGAGTACTCGTTAACCTTCTGCGACTGCTGTATCGGCCGATGCCCTCACACTCAGCCGCAGCAACGGCAACCCGCCGCGTGGCTGGCGTCCGGGCCGAGCGGCGTAGCCAAGTCGTCGGCCAGCCACAGCGGCACCGGCTCGTCGTAACCGTCACGGCGTCGCCATCAGGTCATCGCGGATGACCGCCAGCAAGCCCGACACCGCCCGCAACACCCCCCCCGCCGTCCACAGACACCCGACCGCCGGCCGGTACGATCAGCGACCCCATTCGGCCCTCCGCTCCAGGAACGCCCGGTCGGCCTCGGCCCACTCGGCCGGCGTGCGGGCGACGGCCGGTAGGCCGTCGAGGAAATCGAGTACCCCGACCGTAGGCGGGTCGGCCGCCGGCACGGGGGTAGCCAGCAGTTGCGTGACCAGCTCATCCACCGTCGTGTGCTGCTCGGCCGCCTGCTTGGCCAGCCGGCGGTAAGTGGCGTCCGGGATCGAAAGTGTCGGCATCGGTAACGCTCCGGAACTCCTCACCACCTTACCAGCAACCGCGCCGTCCGGTCCAGCGGTCGGCCTCACCCCAGCCACGCCGGCAGGTCGCCGGCCGGCGGCAGCGTCACCACCTGCACGCCGGTGATCTGCGGGTGCGCCGCCACCTCGGCCAGGGCCGCCGCCGGCGGCGGGCCGTCCAGGTTCAGCACCCCGATGCTCGGCCCGCCCGGCACGTTCCCCGCCCGCCCCACGCTCATGGCCGCGATGTTCACCCCGTGCCGGCCGAAGATGGTGCCCACGAACCCGATCAGCCCCGGCGCGTCAGTGTGGTGGAAGGTCATCAGCACCCCGTCCAGGTAGCTCTCCAGCCGGTACGGGCCGACCTGCACCAGCCGCGGGTACTGGTCGCCGAACAGCGTCCCGGCCAGCACCAGCGACCCGGCGTCCGTCTCCACCTCGGCCGTCATGGCGGCGGCGAAGTCGCCCTTCTTCGGCACCACCGCCTCGGCGATCTCCAGGCCCCGCTCCCGGGCCGCCACCCCGGCGTTCACCAGGTTGACGCCCTCCAGCCGGTAGCCGAGCAGCCCGGCCGTGAACGCCGCCGTCAGCAGGTTCGTCTTCCGCCCGGCCAGGTCGCCCTTGTACGTGAGGGTGGCTTTCTTGATCGGCCCGGCGGCGGCTTGCGCGTGGTACAGCCCGAGCCGCCGGGCCAGGTCGAGGAACGGCCGCAGCCCGGCGAACTCGGCCGGATCGACGCTCGGCATGTTGACGGCGTTGGCCACCTGCCCCCGCAGCAGGTAGTCGGCGACGAGCTGGGCCGCCTCCAGGGCGACGTTCTCCTGCGCCTCGGCGGTGCTGGCCCCGAGGTGCGGCGTCAGCACGCAGTTGGGGGCGCCCCGCAAGGGTTGATCCGCCGGCGTCGGCTCGACGGCGAACACATCGACGGCCGCCCCGGCGATGGTGCCGGCCTTCAGAGCGTCCGCCAGTGCTTGTTCGTCAATGATGCCGCCGCGGGCGACGTTCAGGATGCGGGCCGACTTCTTCATCCGCCCCAGCCGCCTGGCGTTGATGAGGTGTTTGGTTTCCGGCGTCAGCGGGATGTGCAGGGTGAGGAAGTCCACCTCCGGCAGCAGGGCGTCCAGGTTGGCCGCGGGGATCAGCCCCAGCTCGGCGACGCGGGCGCTGGACACGAACGGGTCGAAGCCCATCACCTTCATGTCGAGTCCCGCAGCCCGGCGGGCCACCTCCTGGCCGATGCGGCCGAGGCCGACCACGCCCAGGGTTTTGCCGGCCAGTTGGGTGCCGACGAACGTGTTGCGGTCCCAGCCGCCGGCCTTCATCTTGGCGTCGGCGGCCGGGATGTTGCGGGCCAGGGCCATCATCAGGGCGACGGTGTGTTCGGCCGCCGACACGGTGTTGCCGGACGGCGTGTTCATGACGACCACGCCGCGGCGGGTGGCGGCCGGCACGTCGATGGTGTCCACCCCGACGCCGGCGCGGGCGATGCACTTCAGCTTGCCGGGGTGTTCGAGCATCTCGGCCGTGATCTTCGGCTGGCTGCGGCAGATGACGGCGTCGGCGGCTTGCAGGGCGGCTTGCAGCTCGGCCCCCTTGAGGCCGGGGCGGTTGTCCACCTCCAAACCCTCGCGGGCGAGCAGTTCCAGGCCGGCGGTTTCGAGCTTGTCGGCGATCAGCACGCGGGGCATGGCACAACCAGGGCGGGGAAAGAGGGTAGTGTACGGGCGGGGCGAGCGGCCGGCGTAAGCCGGTCCGGCCTGGGGGAGGGAGTGGCGAACACGCCGTACCCGCAGGCCGGACCGGCTTACGCCGGCCGCTCGCCAGGATGTGCTCACGCCGGCCGCTCGCCAGGATCCGCTTACGCCGGTCGCTCGCCAGGATCCGCATCCGCCGGCCGCCGGCCGACGACCACCGCCCACACCAGCAGCCCGTTCACCACCGCGTAGTGGGTCACTTCCGCTAGCGAACTAATCGTCCGCAGCGGCTCCGGCTCCGACACCCCACAGGCGTGCAGGACGGCCCAGTAGCCGACGCCGCCCCGCGTGCTCGCCTCGTACACCGCCGCCAGGCCGACGGCCAGTAGCCCGACGGCGGCCGCCCGCCGGCAGCAGCGGCGGGTGGCCAGGAAGTAGCCGGCCGCGAACAACAGGCATCCCCACAGGAGTTCGCGGTCGGCAACGGCCCACGGGTCCGCGTTCATGGGCGTCCCCCCGGGCGGCGGTCCGTCATGGCGGCCACCGGCAACAGCACCCAACCGAGGGCGACGACCAGCGGGATGAGTCGGGACCGCCACACGTCCACGTCCGGCGGGACGGTCCAGAGGCCGAAGACGCGGACCGGGTAGTAGGCGGCGGCGACGGCCAGCACGGCCACCACCGGCACGGCGAACCCGACCGCCCGCGGGCTGCGGCGGCGGCACCGCAGCAGCACGACGACCCCGCCGGCCAGGGCCAGCCACGGCAGCAGCATGGCGACGGCTAGGCCGGTGCGGGTCATTGGTCCTCCGCGTCGGCGTCCGCCGGCGGCGGGCGGTCGGTGACGACGGCCCAGGCGAGCAGCAGATAGCCCGCCGCGAGCGGGGCATAAATGGTCAGCAGGTAGGCGTACCACTGCGGTTCCGTGTAGTACCACTGGTCGAGCCGCGGGGCGACACTCGACCAGCCGCCGACCAGAACACATCCCGCCCCACACAGCCCCCGCCGGGCCGCCAGACGGCTCCGCCGCCGCGTGACGGCGAAATACACCACCGCCACCAGGGCAGGGGCCGCCTGCGAGATACTTAGGGGGACAGTACTACTCACGGTTCGCCCCTCCAGACCGTCCGGCCATCACCCCAACGACAAGCAGTAACCCGCCGAGGCCGGTGCCAATCAGTTGCACTCCGTCGTAGACGGCGAACACCCAATACCAAGCGTTCTGCCCGCCTGCACGAAAAGCCGTAGTGAAAATCGCTCCGTTGCCATAGCTCCCGACCGCGCGGGTCGAGAATGCTGCCGCAATCAGCGCCAGGCCGAGCATCGCCGGCACCCCACCGCGACCACAGCGGGAGAATCGACCGCCGACCCATACCAGCCCCACGAGGCAGGCAAGGGCCGGCAACGACAGGACGACAACCGGCGAGTCCACCGCCGCGAGCAGAGCCATGCGTCACCCCCGCCCCACTCCAACAGAAAAGCCCACCCCTCGCAAGGGGTGGGCTGTCGCACTCTCATCGCTCCGGCCGCGGTACTCACCCCACGAACAGCCCGCCCAGGAAGCTGGCCTCGAACGGGAAGATGCTGCTCACCTCGCGGCGGTTGTTGCCGTCCAGGAACCGCACCTGGCCGCGGTACCCGGCCCCGCTGCCGATGACGATCTCCGGCACCCCGTCGCCGGTGGTGTCGAACGACGACACCCGCACGTCGCTCGTGTACACCGGGCTGTCTTGCGTCGGCTGCGGGAACGCCTCCACTTGGAACACCGTCTGCCCGGTCAGCCCGTCGCTCAGGAAGGCCAGGCCGAGCGGCGCGTACCCGGCCCCGGTGCCGACGATCACCGCCGCCCGGCCGGTGAGCGGGTCGGTCGGCCCGCCGGACACGAACAGCCCGCCGGTGAAGTCCGCCCCCACCGGGCTGAACGTACTCACCCGCCGGCCGTCCGGCCCGAACACCCGCACCTCGGCCCCGGCCCCGATGCCGCCGGCCGTAATGATTTCGGCCCGGCCGTCCCCGTCCACGTCCCCGGCCCCGATCCGCACGCCGCCGCGGAAGGTGTCGTCGAAGGCGAAGAAGTCCAGCAGCAGGGTGCCGTCCCGGCCGCTGAACACCGTCACCCGCGGGCCGCCGCCGCTGTCCGTCCCGGTGATCAAATCAGCAAACCCGTCCCCGTTGACATCGGCCGCCGCGATGAACAGGCCGTCGCGGAAGGTCGGCTCGTAGGCGAAGTAGTCGTACACCGTGGCCCCGGTGACCCCGTCCAGCACCCGCACCCGCGGGCCGCCGCCCTTGCCGGCCACCGTCACCAGGTCGTCCACGCCGTCCCCGTTGACATCGGCCGACGCCACCCGGACGCCGCCGGTGAACGACTCCTCGTACACGAACTGGTCGCTCACCAGGGCGCCGGACACGGCGTCGTACACCTGCACCCGGGGGCCGCCGCCGCCGTCGGCCGCCACCGCATACCGCTTCCGCCCGCTCACCCCGAAGTCGCGGCCGGCCAGCACGTTGGCCGGCGTGCCGGTGCCCTCGGTCACCGTCACCGGGTAGGTCAGGCCGTCCGACTGCGGGCCGGTCTGCACCCGCCCGGCCGGGATGCTGCCGGCGTCCAGCCGCACCGTGTACCCGCCGGCCGCCACGTTCAGGAAGGTGTACGAGCCGTCCGCCCCGGACGCCTGCCGGGCGACCACGTTGGCCCCCTGCACCAGCTCGACCACCACCCCGGCCCGCCCGCCCTCGGCGTTGTCCCGCCGGCCGTTGCGGTTGGCGTCGTTGAACACCTGGCCGGCCACCGACCCGAGCCGCAGCCCGCCGAGCGGCGGGGCGGCCGTCGTGCCGCCGCTCACCACCACCGTCCCGATGGGCTGCGGCGACAGCGTCTTGACGTACCCGGCCCGGTCGGCCAGTTGCACCAGGGCGGCCCCGGCCGGCACCGCCCCGATCGTGTAGTTGCCGGCCGCGTTGCTGGTGCCCGCGGCCAGCACCACCCCGGCGTTGTTGACCACCTGCACCGTCCACCCGCCGGTCCCCGGCTCGCCGGCCTCGGCCACCCCGTTGCGGTTCAAGTCCTCGAACACGTTGCCGGTGACGGTGGCCCCGCGGAACAGCCCAAAAGTGGTGAGCGCCGCCGGCACCACCAGCCCGCTGGTGGCCGTCAGACTCGTCGGCCCCGGGGGGCTGACGAAGAACACGCCGCCCGGCAGGGCCGGCGTGACGCGGAAGGTACCCGGCCCGACCGAAGCGATCGTGTAGTTGCCGGCCGCGTCGGTCACAGCGGTGTAAGCGGTTATCGCCCCGCCCGGCGTCAGCAGCCGGACGGCGATGTTGGCCAGCCCCGGCTCGCCCGCCTGCTTGGCTCCGTCGCCGTTCAGGTCGTCGTACACCACCCCGCCCACGGCGAACGTGCGGAAGGTGCCCACGTCGATGGGTGGCAGCACCTGGCCGCTGCTGGTCAGGGTCGGGGCCGGCACGGTCGAGGTCTGGATGGTGCCGGCCGCCAGCCCGCTCAGCCGCACCGTGAACGTGCCGTTGGGGGCCTGAATCTGGTAGCTGCCGTCCGCGGCCGTCGTCGTGGTGATGGGCCGGCCGGTCGCCTGGTCGATGGCAACGGTGCCGGCCGCCGTCACCAGTTCCACCGTCACCCCGCCGACCCCCGGCTCGCCCGGGTTGCGGCCGCCGCTGCCGTCGGTGTCGTCGTACACCGCCCCGCCGAACGTCACCGTCCGGAACAGGGCCAGCGTCGGCCCGCTCGTCGGCACCCCGCTGGTCAGCACGACGTCCCCCGGGGCGTTCGTCTGGATGACGTTCGGCAGCCGCACCTGCACCCGGTACGGGACGACCGCCCCGCCCGGCCCGCCGAGCTGGAGCGGACCGCCGCTGAACCCGGCCGGGTTGGCCGGGTTGTACGCGAACCGGTACTGGCCGGTGGCGTCGGTGACGGCCGTGCCGACCGGTCGGGCGGCCGGGTTGGTCGAGTCCAGCAGCGACACCGCGAAGTTGACGGCGGCCGGCTCGCCGGCGTCCTGGAGGCCGTTCCCGTTCACATCCTCGAACGCGAACCCGCTGATGGTCGTCCGGCGGAAGTACCCGAGGTTGATGCCCTTGGTCACGATCCCGCTGTTCAGGATCACCCGCCCGTCGGCCGAGGTTTGCACGAACAGGTCGGCCGGCTGCACCACCCGGGTGAGGTACGGCGGGGCGTTGCCGGCGGCCTGCGGCTGGAGGCCGGTGAACTGGTACGACCCGTCGGCCCCGGTGACGGCCGAGGCGATCAGCCCGCCGCTGCCGGTGAGCAGTTGCACCGTGGCCCCGACCACCGGCCGGGATTCCGTCGGCTGCCGCGAGCCGTCCCCGTTGTCGTCCTCGAACACCGTGCCGGCCACCCCGGCGTCGCGGAAGTTGCCGAAGTCGAACGGCCCCAGGTTGGCCGGCACGGTGCCGAACCGCGGCGGGCTGCTCAGCCCCTGGCCGCTCTGCGGGACGATGACGGCCGTCGGGCTGGGCGAGGTCGGCTGGTAGCCGGCCGGCAGGGTGGTCAGGTCTTCCTGCACGAAGTAGCGGCCCGGCGGCAGGGCGGTGAACGAGTACCCGCCGTTCGGCCCGCTGGTCCGCACGCCGAGCAGCACGTCGTCGCCGCCGCCCACCGCCCCGTTGGCCCCGGCCGAGAACAGCGACACCTTCACCCCGGGCAGGGCCGGCTCGCCCTGCCGCGTGCCGTTACCGTTCGTGTCGTCGAACACGGTCCCCTGGATGGTCACCAGGGTGAAGTCGCCGATGTCCGACACCGCCGCCTGGCCGCTGCGGATGGGGGCGGCCACCGGGCGGGTGGTGAACGACACGCCGCCGGTGGTCTGCGCGGTGCCGGCCGGCAACTGCTGCCGCACCTGGTAGTCGCGGACGGCGAACGGCAAGATCGGCTGACCATTCACGTCGAACGTGCGGGTCTGGAGCGGAACCAGTCCGGCGAACGTGTAGAAGCCGTTGGCGTCGGTGGTGATGGCCGGGATGGGCAGCCCGGTGCGGGGGTCGAGGGCCACCGCCCCGGTGCCCGGGTCGATCAGCTCGAGGAGGATGCCGGGCTTGCCCGGCTCGGCCGGGAACTGTCGCACGCCGTCCCCGTTCAGGTCGTCAAAAATCGTGCCGATGATGCTGGCGTTGCGGAAGGAGCCGAGGTCGGCCCCCGGCAACCCGCCCCGCAGCTCGGCCCCGGCCTGGACGGTGGTCGTCTGCACCACGCCGCCGGTGGCCGACAGGGTGGAGGCGTCGTAAATCCGGTCCGGGCTGGTCAGGAACTGGCCGGCCGGGTTGCCGAGCAGGATTTGGTACTGGCCCGGGGCGTCCGGCGACCCCGGCAGGCTACGGAACTCGTAGAACCCGACGGCCAGCGTGTCCTGGGTAGCGGTGCGGGACAGGGTGTTGGCCTGCTCGGCCTGACTAGTTTCGTTGAATGCGATGACCGACGTGCCGCCGATCGGACCCTCGGTCGGGTCTTTCACCCCGTTGCCGTTCGTGTCGTCAAACACGAAGCCGGTGATGAGTGGGCGAATTTGGAACTGCCACACCCCGCGGCCGTAGGTGGCGGCAGCCAGCAGGCCGGTGGTGGTGTTCAGGGCCAGGTCTTTCACCTGCACGTCCGGCAGGCTCTGCTTACCGGTCAGCGTGTCGGCGCCAACCTTCACCCAAGTGTACGGGTTGGCAATGGTTAGGGCCGGGTTGTTCGGGTCGGGGATACGGGTCTCGGGGTTGCTCAGCCGGTAGACACCGACACTCGTGCCGACGTACACATCATCGTCGCTGGCCCCGGCCAGTCGGTTCGGGTCAATCACCACCGTGTACGGGATGAGTGCCTCGTCCGCCCGGCCGGTCGGCCGTGCCCCGGGAATGGTGCCGCTGATGTCGGCCCAGGTGGCACCGCCGTTCGTCGTCCGCCAGATGCGGCCGGCCTGGCCCGGCGTGTCGACGGTCACCACGACAACATTTGAGTCGAACGGATCAACAGCGATGTCGTTTATCACGCCCGTTAGCAGGTTGTCCTGTGGCAGGTCGGGGGTGAGACCCCGGCCGAGCGGCATCGTGTAACCGGGCAGGGCCGGGGAGAACGACCCGCGGTCGTCCGGGGATGGGGACACGTCCCGCCACTGCGGCTCCGGCGACACGTTGAAGTTGGTGTTGATGCGATACAGGGCCGGCCCCCACACGGTGTTCGTGCTGCCACCCGGCGGGGCGGCGGCCCGCTGCTGCACAGCCACATACACTATCCGGTCGTCGAACCGGCCGGACCCGATGGCCGTGACGGACAGCGGGCCGAGCGGCCCGGCGATGCCCGACACGTACGGCAAGCCGGGGATCCCTTGTCCCTTGAGTGTCGTACCCCACCGGCCGGACTCGTAGATGTTGAGCGTGTCGGTCCCGAAAAACAGCCGGGTGCTGTCCGACGGGTCCATGACCAGCGGCGGGGTGCCGTACTGAAGGACCGCCCCCGGGTTGGCGATGCCGGTGCCGAACGATTGCCAGGTCCTCCCGCCGTCAATCGACCGTGCGACCAAATCATTCGCGTTCGGGCCGCCGAACCCGTTGCCGTTGGTCGGCAGTTGCGTGCCGGCGTGGTACACCGTGGTGGGCGTGACGAAGTCGTACACCGTGGCCCCGCCGATGCGGGTCAGGTCCACCGCCGGCGACCCCTGGAGCGGGTCGGCCGGCCGCACCGGCCCGCCGGGCGAGCCGGGGTCGTTGAACCGCACCGTGCCGTCCGTGTTGGTCCCGGCCACGAACTGGTCCGGGTTGATCGGCGGCAGGGCCACACTCAGCGTCTCGACCGCATCCAGCCCGCCGGTCCAGACGGCCGACAGCGGGCCGGCGCCGTCCGGGTCCACCAGCCGGGTGCCGGGCAGCCCGTTGAGCGACTCCCAGCCGGTGGCCAGCCCGATGCCGGTCTGCCGGAACACCCCGCCGTCGGTGGCCAGCACCAGCCGCCCCTGCGGGTCGAGCGACATCGTCCGCACCAGCCGGTACGGGCCGGCCCCGGCCGAGGGGGTGGACACCGGGCTGAAGGTCAGCCCGCCGTCGGTCGTCACCTGGATGAAATCCACGTTGTTGGTGAGCGACCGGCCGGCCAGGTACACCCGGTCGGCGTTCACCGGGTCGATGACCACTGCCTCGTTGTAGGCGCCATAGTTGTCAACGAATTGCGACGACGCCGGCAGGGTGATTTGCGTGAAGTTGATGCCCGAGTCGGTCGAGCGGTAGGCGTTTAGCAGCGGCCCGCCGAGCGGCACGTTGAACTGGGCCACGGTAATGTAAACCGTGCTCGGCCGGCTCGGGGCGGCGGCCACCCGCAGGCTACCTAGCGCGCTGCCGGGAACGAACGTGCTACCCGAACCGCCGAACGCCACCGTGTACGTCACCGGGGCGGTGCCGGACTGGTCCACGTCGGCCAGGGCATTGTTCGTTCGGTACACCCCGTTGAACGGGAAGGCCCGGCCCGGCGTGTAGGCGTTCGGGTCAGACACGGCCACATAGGCCGTATTCGGGTTTTTCTGGTCCAGCGAGAAGTCGGTGATCGGGGCGAACGGGATGGCGGTCCGCGGAACGCCCTGGCCGGGGTCCACCACCGGGGCGGCCAGCAACAGCTGGGAGGTGATGTTCACCCAGGTCGCCCCGCCGTCTTTGGTCCGGTAAATGGCGTTCTGCCGCAGCACCCCGTCCACCACCTCGTCTCCGCCCTGCGGGGAGTAACCGATGTTGCCGTAGGCGGCCAGCCCGGGCACATAGGCCGGCGTCGTGGGCGTCGTCCGTTGGGTGAACGCGTTGGTCGACAGGCTGGCGTTCACAACCACAAACACGGTATTGGACGTCGTGTCCGTCGGGTCGAACACGATTTTGGACACGGCCGCCCGGTCGAACGCCCCGACGGACGTGGCCCCGATGACCGTCGGCACCGCCGGCCCCTCGATCCGCTGCCAGGTCTGCCCGCCGTCCGCCGACTTGTACAGGCCCCGTCCGGAGTAGCTGTCGAGCGACGCCCGGGCCGACCCGTAGACCAGGTTGCCGTACCCCAGGTCGCCGCCGCCGGCGTACACGATGGCCGGGTCGCGGGGGGCCACCGACACCGACCCGAACCGCAGACTCTTCTCCGTCTCGGAGGTGATCCCGCTCACCCGAGCCGTACTGTCCGTAGTGAACGACCAGGCCACCGTCAGGGCGTTGGTGGCGGACACGGCCTGGGTGCGGTCCACCGGGGCCTCCACCCCGCGGGCCACCCCGCCGCCGGTGGTGGCCGCCAGGAACACGTTCCGCCGGCCCTGGAAGCCGTACTCCCCGGTCGGGATGATCGCCCCGGCGGCGGTCCGGCCGTTGAACCCGTACTCCCCGGTCGGGATGGCCTCGGACGCGTTGGCCACCTGGACGGTGCGTCCGCCGGTGGACAAGTTGCCCGGGGCGGTGGTGCCGCCGGGGTTGTCGGCGGCCCCGCTGTTCGTAATCGGGGCCGGCCCATACGGGGTCCACTCGAACCCGCTGTTGGGGATGGACACGGACGGGGTGGACCGCTCCTCCAGGGCGAGGACGCCGAGCCGCAGCCGGGCGGCCGGCTTGGGGGCCGGCTGCCGCAGGGTCCGGAAGAGGCGGGAGGCGTTGGCCATCGCAAGCACCACGTCTGAGGGGGGAGTCGCGCGGGCGTCGGGTGCGGCGCCGGTCGGCCGGCAGCGGGTCCACCTGAACATACCCGACCGGGTTCCGGCGGGCGCGGCCGGCCCCCCGGGCGACCCCGGGGCGGCGACTTACCCGCTTTGGATTATCCGCGCCGGCGCCATAACCGGACGGGTCGCCGCAGGCGGGAGGGTCCGGCCGCCGGCAGCGGCGGGCACAGTTCCGACGACGGAGCCGGCAACAGGGATTGCGCCGGCCGGTTGACTCCGGGCAATAATAGTGTACAAGAGTATCGTAATTTTTCACCCGCCGCCCCCGTCCGCCACCCCGCACGGGGGTCGGCCACCCCGGAGTCGTTCCCATGACCGCCGGTGCCAAACCGCCCACCCACCTGCTCGCCCTGGCCGCCGAGCTGCGGGCCGGCGGGGCGTCCTGGGCGACCGTCGCCAAGACCGTCAACCGCCGCCAGCCGACCGTCAAACGCTGGCCCGAGATGTACCCCGAGCTGTGGGCCGCCCACCTGGCCGTGGCCGAGCGGCAACTGGTCAGCGACGCGGCGGCCGAGGGGGTTCACGTCCTCCGCCGGCAGCTCCGCAGCGAGGACGACAAGACCAGCCGGGACGCCGCCGCCAAGCTGCTCGACTTCAAGCTGGCGGGCGACAAGCGGGCGCCGCCCCCCGACCCCGCCCCGAAGTCCCGCCACCACCGCATCGCCGACCACCTGGAGGGCCTGACCGATGACCAGCTCCAGCACCTGTTCGACGACCTCGTGCGGCACTGGGTCGCCGACCATTCCGGCCGGCCTGGCGACGTACCTGCACCGGGCGGCGACGGACCCGAACGAGTTCCTGGCGACCTGCCTGACCGACCCTCAGGGCCGGCTGCTGACCCAGGCGACGGTCCACCGGCAGTTGCAAGCCTTCCTGACCACGCACCCGAAGGCGGTGATCGAGCTGCCGCGTGACCACGGCAAGAGCGTGCAGGTGTGCGGCCGGGTGCTGTGGGAACTCGGCCGCGACCCGAGCCTGCGGGTCAAGCTGGTGTGTGCCACCGACCAGCTCGCCGCCGAGCGGACGCGGTTCCTGCGGGACGCCGTCGAGAACGACCTGGTGCGGCAGGTGTTCCCGCACCTGCGGCCGGGCCAGCCGTGGGCGGCGGACGCCTTCACCGTCCGGCGGCCGGCGAGCGTCATCGGCCCGTCGGTGGCGGCGTTCGGGCTGGGCAGCGGGTCCACCGGGGCGCGGGCCGACCTTCTGGTGTGCGACGACGTGGTGGACGTGCGGAGCCTGGCCAGCAAGGCCGAGCGGGACCGGGCCGGCGAGTACTTCCACAACAACCTGCTCAACCTGCTCGAACCCGGCGGCCGGTGCTGGGTGCTGTGTACCCCGTGGCACGCCGACGACCTGACCAGCCGGCTGAAGGGCAACCCGGCGTTCGCCCACTTCCGCCGGGCGGTCGGGCCGGGCCTCGAACCCGTGTGGCCGGCCAAGTGGCCGCGGGAACGGTTGGCGGAGCGGCGGGCCGAGATCGGCTCGACGGCCTTCGCCCGCGGCTACCACCTGACGGTGCTGGACGAGCAGGCGGTGGCCGTCCCGCCGGCCTGGGTGCAGACGTGGTCGGACGATGTGCCACGGGACGGCTTCGAGCGGGTGGTGCTGGCCGTCGATCCGGCGGTGTCCACGGCCCTGGGGGCGGATGCGTCGGCCGTCGTGACGCTCGGCAAGCTGCCGGACGTGAACGAGGTGCGGGTGCTGGAGGCGGTGGCCCGGCGGGTGCCGGCCCCGGGGCTGGTGCAGCTCATCGCCGATGCCGACGCCCGCTGGCGGCCGGACGTGATCCTGTTCGAGTCGAACGCCGCCTTCGCCGGGCTGCGGGACTTGTTGCAGCGTCATGCCCGCTTCGGGCCGCGGGTGCAGGGCCGGCCGGCGACGCGGGGCAAGGCCGGCCGGGTGGCCGCCCTCGGGGTGACGGTGGAGAGCGGCACGGTGCGGCTGAAGGGGTCGCCGGGCGGGGCAGTCGATGCCGGCCAGCGGGCGCTGTACGAGGAGCTGACGACCTTCCCGTTCGCGGCCCACGACGACTTGGTGGACGCGCTGGCCGCCGGGGCGGCCGAGTTGCTGGGCCGGCCGGAACCGCGGATCTGGGTGTTCGGCGGGTCGGGCTACGAACCGCTGCCGTCGTGTCACACGAACAGGTCGGCCACCGGGCAGGCGAACCCGGGCACCACGTCCTCGCCGGCCAGGGTGCCGGCCGGGCCGACGACGGCGGCGGTGCCGTCCGGCCGGCGGACGACGACGGTGCGGGACAGCGGGCTGACCACCCACACCAGCCGGACGCCGACGGCCAGGTACTCGTTCACCTTCTCCTCGACCTCCTCGTACAGGTCGTTCGGGGACACGACCTCGGCCGCCAGGTCGGGGGCGATCGTGATCCACCCTTCCGGGGAGCGGTCGCCGATGAGTCGGCCGTGGGCGACGAACGACAGGTCCGGCTTGCGGACCTTGCGGGGGTCGTCCGGGAAGCAGACGTACCCGGTCTGGCTGTACATGCGGCCGAGCTTGGCCGGCAGGATGTGCCGGCCGAAGGCGTGGATGAGGTTGGCCAGCAGCTCGTCGGCGAACGCCCCCATGTGTAGCTCCTTGAGGCGGCCGCCGACCAGCTCGTAGCGGTCGCCGTCCCGGATGGTCAGCAGGTCGTCCGGGTCCAGCAGCGTCGGCGTGGCAGTCATCGTGTCCCCCTCCGAGGTGCCCGCATTATGCCAGACCCCATCACGATCCGCCACCCGGCCCGGCCGGCCCGCCGCAGCCTGGCCACCGCCCGGGTGTGTGACCTGTTCGGCCTGTCGGACACGGAACCCGACCACGTCGTGGCCGACAACCTCACCCTCGACGTGCGGCCGGGCGACGTGGTGCTGTTCACCGGCCCGAGCGGGTCGGGCAAGTCGTCCGTGCTGCGGGCACTCGGCCGGCGGCTCGGGGCGGTCGATATCAACGCCCTGCCCCTGCCGGACGTGCCGCTGGTGGACGCCCTGCCCGGCCCCATCGACGGCCGGCTGGCGACGCTCGCCGGGTGCGGCCTGGGCGAGGCCCGGCTGCTGCTGCGGACGCCGGCCGAGCTGTCCGACGGCCAGCGGCACCGCTTCCGCCTGGCGCTGGCGCTGAGCGGCCTGGCGAGCCGTTTCTACTGGCCGACGAGTTCGCGGCGGTGCTGGACCGGCCGCTGGCGAAGGTGCTGGCCTTCACCCTGCGGAAGCTGGCCGCCCGCGCCGGGGTGGGCGTGCTGGCCGCCACCACCCACGACGACCTGACCGCCGACTTCGCCCCGGACCTGTGGGTGAAGTGCCGCGGCGACGGCCGGTTCGACGTGGAGCGGGCCGACCCGATCGTAAAAAAAAAGGGGTCGGCTTCGCCGATGAGTTGTGGCTGTCCGCCGGCACCCGCCGCGACTGGCCGCACTTCGCTCGGTGGCATTACCGCAGCCACCACCTGGCGTTCGTCCGCCGCGTGATCCTGCTCTGGCACGGCGAGGAGCCGGTCGGCATCTGCGTGTTCGGCAGCCCGGCGGCCAGCCTGCGGCTGCGGTCCAAGTTCTTCGGCCTGAGTGACCCGCGGAACCCGGTGGCGCTGGGGGCGCTGAACGACCAACTGTGGCTGCTGCAACGGGTGGTGCTGCACCCGACCTACCGCGGGGCCGGCATCGCGGCCGGCTTCATCCGCCGGGCGTGCGAACTGTGCGACGCGGACTGGGTCGAAACGCTGAGTGCGATGGGCCACGCCAACCCGGTGTTCGAGCGGGCCGGTTTCGTGCGGGTCGGCGTCTGTGGCGGCGACCGCACCGGCCGACACGGGGCCTACGGCGGTAAGCGGGCGGTGACGGCCGAGACGCTGGCCAAGGGCCGGTGGAGCGACCCGGTGTACTACCTGTTCGACAACCGCGGGCGCGGTAGTCTTGGACAGATGTGAGTCATGACTGCCCTGGATCGCCGGAACCAAATCGGTTATGATCTAGTAAACGGGCGCCAGAACGTCCCAAAATTCCGAACCAGTCGGAGGACGGCGTGTCAAGACAAATGACGGCGAGTACCGCTGTAGAGGCCGTACTCAGCAAAAAGCTGGCAACGTTGGAGAAGCTTCTCAAAGCGGACGTGCTGTCGTACTTCGGAGCGATCACGGACGGTACGGACGATGCGTTTCTGGACGGCATTGAGGGGAGGCGGAAACGGGGGACTCGGCTGGCGATCGTTTTGGAGACACCCGGCGGATACATTGGGCAATAATATACTTGACGCAGTAGGCTGCCAGTGCTAAGATTGGTGCATGGACGCCCAATCGCCGTTCCCGAAAACCCTGATCGAAGCCGTTGCCTACTTCGCCGACGAAGACAAGGCGACCGAGTACACCGCCGGCATCCGCTGGCCGGAAGGGGTCGCGTGCCCGGCGTGCGGGGCCAAGTCGGTGGGGTACATCAAGACCCGCCGCAAGTGGCAGTGCAAGGGGTGCAAGAAACAGTTCTCGGTGAAGACCGGCACCATCATGGAGGACTCGCCGATCCCGACGGGCAAGTGGCTGGTGGTCATGTGGCTGGAGTGCAACGCCAAGAACTCCATCAGCAGCTACGAAATCCACCGGGCCATCGGCGTCACCCAGAAGTCCGCGTGGTTCATGCTCCACCGGGTCCGTGAGGCGATGAACGCCGGCACGCTGGTGAAGATGAGCGGCACGGTTGAGGCCGACGAGACGTTCGTCGGGGGCAAGGCGAAGAACATGCACCGTGCGAAGCGGGAGCGGCTCATCAAGGGCCGTGGGGCGGTCGGCAAGGCCGTTGTCATGGGGCTGCTTGAACGGCACGGCGGTGAGGATGAGGCGAGCAAGGTGCGGGCGTTCGTCGTCCGGGACACCAAGCGGCGGACGCTCCAGCCGGTCGTTGAGGAGCATGTCGAGCCGGGGTCAGCCGTCTACACCGACTCGCTGGCGTCGTACGCCGGGCTGTCCCCGACCTACGTCCACGACTTCATCGACCACGCCGAGCGGTACGTCAACGGGGCCGTCCACACCAACGGGCTGGAGAACTTCTGGAGCCTGTTCAAGCGGTGCATCAAGGGCACCCACGTGAGTGTCGATCCGGCCCACCTGTTCCGGTATGTGGACGCCGAAGCCTTCCGGTTCAACCACCGCAAGCAGAATGATGGGCAACGCTTCCGGCTGACGGTCGGTGGGATCATCGGTAAGCGGTTGACGTACAAGGCTCTGATCGGCGACAATGCGGGGTGTCCCCCCGAAGTCCAGCCGTAGGGGCCGGAAGCGGAGGGGGCCGACCCACCGCGAGCCGGATGTGACCGACAAGCCTGAACCTAAGCCTGCCGACAAGCCATTTCCCCCGACGGAAGGGGAGTTCAAGGCGTTCGTCGGCCGGGTGCTGTCCGTGCCCAAGAGCGAGGCCGAGCGGCGAGACGAGAAGTCGAACGAGTTAAAGTGATATACTGGATCGGTAACACTCAGGCGCCGACAGTTCGGCGGAACTGGCCATGCTACTTGACCGCATCTCCTACATCCAATATCGCGGCCAGCCGGCCGAATGGGAAGTGGATGGATTTACACTTGGACAAATTAACCTAATAGTTGGCCGGAACGCCGTCGGCAAGTCCCGCACGTTGAACATCATTGCCGCACTCGCTCGCCGGTTTTTGGCCGGCAAAGCTGACAGCATTCACACCGGCGAGTTCACGATTGTCCTCCACCGAGGTTCAGACCAGTGGGACTATTCATTCAAGTTTGACAACTACGAGGTACTCGAAGAGGAATTGAAGTACAACGGCGAAGATGTTCTGAAGCGAGGCAAGGGGGGGGTCGGCCAGATTCGCTCCATAGTCGAGTCCGACGATGAGGGCGCCGGCAGCAAAAGTGGACAGGTTCGGATGAAATTCAAGTCGCCGTTAAAAAGCCTCTCCGTGGTCGCCAAGCGAGACTCGATCCAGCACCCGTACCTTGAGGGACTGCACGACTGGGCAGACGCGTTGCGTCACTTCCAGTTCGGCGTAGCAATGAACGGCGGCAACCTTGTGATCCGCGTCAAGCGGGACGATAAGATGATTATCGAGGAGCCGAGCGCGAAGGACACCGAGAATCTAGCTCCCGTTCTCGAAATGGCGATTAAAGAACACGGCGATGTCTTCAAGAAATCAGTGATTGACGACATGACCCTGCTACATTATCCAATATCAGATATCGTTCTTAGACGACCTGAAAACGTCGTGTTTCACGGCTACATGCCCGGCGAATTGACCGGGGTATCCGTGCAAGAGATCGGCCTCCAATCAATGACAGACCAGACGGACATGTCGGCCGGTATGTTTCGTGCCTTGTCCCTGATTTCTCAAGTCAACTATTACATGCTATCAAATCGATCAGGTTGCATACTAATTGATGACATCGGCGAAGGATTAGACTTCGAGCGATCTTGCATCCTGATTGATATTATACGCCACAAGGCAAAGCAATCGTCATTCCAGTTAATCATGTCAACCAACAATCGATTCGTGATGAATCGTGTTCCGCTTGAGGAATGGTGTGTGTTGGAGCGGATCGGAAGCAAGGTCCGCGTTCGGAACTACGACAATTCGGCTCGGGCGTTTGAGCGGTTCAAGCGGACGGGATTAAACAACTTCGACCTACTGGCGACAAACTACCTCGACGGCAAATGACGGATAAGCTCGCCATTTTTGTCGAGGGGCAGACAGAACAAGTGCTTGTTGAGGCTCTCATTTATGAGATTGCCGGGCGACACAAGGTTCACATCGACACCCTTCGGGGCCACGGTGGAAGACAATACCCTAGACAGTTCGTCGAATTGAACGCGACCGGCCCCGATCCAAAAAAACGGTACTACGTCATCATTTACGACTCGGCGACAGACGGCCGCGTGCTGTCAGATATTCGTGACCACTACGAGCGACTAACCGAAGAGGGTTTTCGTGAGGTCATCGGGTTTCACGACCTTTACCCCATTCCTCGTGAGAATGAGGCCGAGGTCCGAAAGGACTTTGCTGACTTGTCCCCTCAGGGAACCGTGCCGGTCACACTCTCGCTGGCCGTGATGGAGGTCGAAGCGTGGTTCATTGCAGAACACACACACACTTCGAGCGGATTAGCCACAGTCTAACGCACTCGGCCGTCTGTGACACGTTGGGCTATGATCCCTCCGCATACGACGTGCAAGAAATCGTTTGTCCGACCGAAGATATCCGGAGGGCATATGCCTTGGCGAATCGTGGATACACCAAGAGCAGGGTTAACGTCGAGCGAACCGTCAGCAGCCTCGACACTGCCCTGGTGTATCTGGACCTCCCTCGTCGCATCCCTGACCTGGCCACGCTCGTCGGGAGCATCGACAGGTTCCTTTCTTAGCAGCCTGCCACTGCGTCAAGTATATTATTGCC
>JAYVUZ010000299.1:0-11069 GCA_043787415.1 Fimbriiglobus sp.
TTAACAGCCTCGCAAATTGCGGGGCTGTTAATTAAAAATTGCCATTATGAATTAATGGCATGATGCAGATCTCTGTATTTTTTTATAAGGTTGTGTGCAATTTTTAAAGTAGCCTGCTGACCGGTAATTAGCGTACGAACTTCTGCACTTATTTCTGCGTCAGACGCCAATGCTGTGGTGTATGCTTTTTGAGCTGCATCTTCTCCAAATTCACAAGATGATAAAACTGACTCACGGTCATGGCCGGTAAAAGTTGCTTTTACATCCATCCAGGCACGGTAAATTTTACCGCTGGTGGTAGTGTCCCTGGTAGCTTCGCCACCAAGTTTATTTACTTCCTGTGTAAGTTCTGCAGCATATTTTCTGCTATCATTGGCCAAACTGTGAAAAATAGCCTGAAGATCAACATCCAGATTTTTTGTTTCTTCTACAGCTTTTTCGTAGCCTGTTACACGATCGTTGTTAATTTCTATAAGGTCATTAAGTACCTCTGTTAATTTTTCATTTGTGTCCATAATAATTTTTTTTTATAAGATCTTCAAGTCTAAAATAGTGCCATTGATTTGATACGAAAAAAGATAAGAAAAATCTTTTTTTTAGGATACTAATCTACACAGTTGGGGAAAAAACGCTACTGGTATTTTTAGTGTTTAAAGAATGTAAGCTTACAGCAGATATAGTAGCACAATGCCCGTTTAGAATTTCCCCCCGGAACTGAAGCGTAGCCTGGGTATTATCTGTCATAAAAAATGGAGAAGAATCAGTAAATGATATTCATACGGCTATAAAAGAAATGGCTGAATATTACTTTGTTCACGAATCGGTAAAAGCAATTTGCGGCTTTCGGATATTCCATTCACCCACCAACTATTCAATTTCTGTAATAAAAAATAAGTAAGTAAATTACTGGTGTGAATAAAATAATCATTTTAATATTGGCCATCTTTTTAATTTCCTGCGGTCATAAAAAATATCCGTATCCGCATGTTGTCATCAATACAGCGTTTGGTGAAATAGAAGTAGAAATATTTACTGAAAAGGCACCAAAAACTGCAGCAGCTTTTTTAGAGTATGTTGATTCAGGCTACTACAAAAACAGTAGTTTTTACAGGGTATTAACCAATGAGAATGTACCTGCTGAATATAACAGCGGATTGATACAGGGAGGTATTTATACTACCAATAATAAAAAGTTGCAAAAGATACCTGGCATTATCCACGAGCCTACAACACAAACTGGTTTATTACATACAAGCGGTACTATTTCTTTGGCAAAAACAACACCTGGCACGCCGAGCAGGCTAAAAGCCCGCTCTACCAAACTGATGCACTACCGAGCGACCGGGGTCGTAGCCCGAACCGCGGGCGAGGTCGGCAATCAGTCGTGCGGGATCTGGAACCAGTCCCGGCCGCTCACCTCGTTGCGGCTGAACACGTCGTCCGCGTCCACCGCCTCGAACGCCAGCCCCAGGCCGGCCAGCGCCGCCTGGACGGCCGGCACCGCCCCCGGCTCGACCATGTATTGCCGGGTGATCGCCCCGCCGACCGGCTCGAAGGCCGTGCCCTCGGCGTACACCCGCTCGTACAGGTCGGGGTCGGCCCGCAGGACGTGCGTCCAGAACTCGACCAGCCGGGTCTTGAACGCCGGCTCGGGTTCGCCGGCGTGGCCGACCACGGTCAGGCACAGGTATTCGTCGCTCATGTCCGGTATGGTAGCGGGATGTTCGGCTTCCTCCGCGACCGCCGCCGCCGCAAGCTGCTGGCCGGGCCGTTCCCGCCGCACTGGGAGGTGCTGCTGCGGCGGAACGTCGGCCACTACCCGCGGCTGTCCGACGCCGAGCGGGCCAGGCTGCGGGACATCACCCGCGTGCTGGTGGCCGAGAAGAACTGGGAGGGGGCCGGCGGGCTGACCGTCACGGAAGAGATCCGGCTGACGGTGGCCGCCCAGGCCGGGCTATTGCTATTGGGCCTGGACCACGACTATTACGACCGGGTGTCGGCGGTAGTCGTCTACCCCGGGGCGTTCCGCACGCCGGTGGAAGAGGACGGCTGGGAGGACGACGGGCTGAGCGACGACCCCTTGAGCGGCCAGGCGGTGTACCGCGGGCCGGTCATCCTGTCGTGGGACGAGGCGCTGGCCGAGGGGCGGGAGCCGGCCGCCGGGTACAACGTGGTGGTGCACGAGTTCGCCCACCAGCTCGACTTCCTGGACGGGGCGAGCGACGGCACCCCGGCCCTGGCCGACCCCGAGTTGGCCCGCCGCTGGGGGCCGACCATGCAGGCGGCGTTCGAGACCCACCGGGCCGCCCTCGGCCGGCGGCAGGAGACGTTCTTCACCGAACATGCCGGGGACGACGAGGCCGAGTTCTTCGCCGACGCCAGCGAGGCGTTCTGCTGCCGCCCGCACGACCTGGCGGCCGAAGAGCCGGGCGTGTTCGAGTTGCTGCGGGCGTACTACAAGCTCGACCCGCGGGCGTGGTTCCCGTAGGGCACGGTTCACCGTGCCCTACGGGAGTCAGCGTCATTCGCCCGCCTCGAACCGCAGCGCCGCCGAGTTCAGGCAGTACCGCAGCCCGGTCGGGCGGGGGCCGTCCGGGAAGACGTGGCCGAGGTGGCTGTCGCACCGGCCGCAGCGGATCTCGTCCCGCACCATGCCGTAGCTGCTGTCCCGCACCTCGCGGACGTGGTCGGGGTCGAAGGCCGTGTGGAAGCTCGGCCAGCCGGTGCCGCTCTCGAACTTGGTGGCCGACCGGAACAGCGGCAGGTCGCACAGCCGGCAGTGGTAGTTGCCGGCACTCTTCTCCTTGAGCAGCCCGCCGCAGAAGGCGGCCTCGGTGCCGTGGTTGAGCAGCACCTGTCGCTCCTCGGGCGACAGCCCGGCGGCCAGTTCGTTGCGCTTCTCGGGGGACGGCGGGGTGAGGTCGAAGCCGGACGCGGACGGGGGCATGGTGGCGACTCCGGGGCGGTATCCCATAATAGGCGGCGGCACACGCTGCGGTGAGAGCCGCGACCGGCCGGGAGCGTCGGCCAGCGGCCGCTGCTCTACCGGAACGACGCTCACCGGACTCACCGATGCTCACCGACTCGCCCCTGACGGACGTGCTGCTGGGGCTGTCGGCGGCGGCGGCCGGGGCGGTCAACGCCATCGCCGGCGGCGGCACCCTGCTCACCTTCCCGCCGCTGGAGCGGGTGATGGCCTCGGCCTCGGCCAACGCCACCAGCACCGTCGCCCTGCTGCCGGGGTCGGTGGCCGGGGCCGTCGGCTACCGCGAGGAACTGAAAGCCGGCCGGGAGTTGGTCGCCTTGTTGCTCGCCCCCAGCCTGGTCGGCGGGTTCCTCGGGGCCGGCCTGGTGGTGTGGCAGCCGCAGGCGTTCGCCCGGCTGGTGCCCTGGCTCATCCTCACGGCCGTGGTGCTGTTCGCCCTGCAACAGCCGGTGAGTGGCTACCTCCGCAAGCACCGGCCGGGCCACGCCCCGGGCCGGCGGGGCAAGGCCGGGTTGGTGGTCTTCCAGTTCCTCGTGGCGGTGTACGGCGGGTACTTCGGGGCCGGCATCGGCATCCTCATGCTGACCAGCCTGGGCCTGATGGGTGTGGCCGACATCCACCGGGCCAACGGCATCAAAACGTTTCTGGCCGCCAGCATCAACGCGGCGAGCGTGCTGGTGTTCGTCTGGGGCGGGCTGGTGAACTGGCCGGTGGCCGGGCTGATGGCGGCGACGTGCGTGGTCGGCGGGTACGCCGGGGCGCGGCTGGCCCGGCGGCTGTCGCCGGCGGTGGTGCGGGGCGTGGTCCTGGCCATTGGCATCGGGCTGGCGGCATACTATTTCAGTCGGTGAACTGGCCTCACGGACCCTCACATGCCCCTGTCCGACTGGCTGTTCGGCCGCCCGCTCGCCACCGACGAGGAGGACGGCCAGAAGGTGGGCGTCGCCGCCGGGGTGCCGATGCTCGGCCTGGACGGCCTGGCGTCGGCCGCCTACGGGCCGGAAGCCGCACTCACCGTCCTGCTGGCCGTCGGGGCGGCCGGGGTGGCCTACGTCGGCCCGATCACCCTGCTCATCGTCGGGCTGCTCGGTCTGGTCTACCTGTCGTACCGCCAGACCCTGGCCGCCTACCCGGACGGCGGCGGGTCGTACACCGTGGCCCGGGCCAACCTGGGGGTCGGCCCCGGGCTGCTGGCGGCCGCCGCCCTCATGGTGGACTACGTGCTGGTGGTGGCCGTCGGGGTGTCGGCCGGGGTGGGGGCGCTGGTGTCGGCGGCCCCGGCCCTCCAGCCGCACACCCTCACCCTGTGCCTGCTCACCCTCGGGCTGATCGCGGCCGTCAACCTCCGCGGCGCCCGCGAGTCCGGGCTGCTGTTCGCCCTGCCGACCTACCTGTTCGTCGCCTCGCTCAGCGGGGTCATCCTGGTCGGGGTGTGGCGGGCGGTCGCCGCCGGCGGGCACCCCGGGCCGGTGGTACCGCCGCCGGCCCCGCCACCGGCCGCCGAGGCGGCGACGTGGTGGCTGTTGGCCAAGGCGTTCGCCAGCGGCTGCACGGCCATGACGGGGGTGGAGGCGGTCAGCAACGGGGTGGCCGCCTTCCGCGAGCCGCGGGTGCCGACCGCCCGGCGGACGCTGACCGTCATCGTGGTCGTGCTGTCCGCCCTGCTGCTCGGCATCGCCTACCTGTGCCGGGTGTACGGGGTGGCGGCCACCGAGCCGGGGGCGGCCGGGTACGAGAGCGTGCTGTCCCAACTGGTCGGGGCGGTGGCCGGCAAGGGGGTGGTGTACTGGGTGACCATCGCGGCCGTGCTGGCGGTGCTCGCCCTGTCGGCCAACACCGGGTTCGCCGACTTCCCCCGGCTGTGCCGGGCGGTGGCCGCCGACGGGTTCCTGCCGAGCGGGTTCGCCCACCGCGGCCGGCGGCTGGTGTACACCCGCGGCATCGTCGTGCTGACGGCCCTAAGCGCGGCCCTGCTGGTGGCCTTCGACGGCATCACCGACCACCTCATCCCGCTGTTCGCCGTCGGGGCGTTCCTGGCCTTCACCCTGTCCCAACTCGGCATGGTGGTCCACTGGCGGCGGGTCGGCGGCCGGGGCAGCCGGGCGGCGCTGCTCGTGAACGGGGTCGGGGCGGCCGGCACGACGCTGGCCCTGGCGGTGGTGGTGGTGGCCAAGTTCGCCGACGGGGCGTGGGTGACGGTGGCCCTCCTGGCCGGGCTGGTGGCCGTCTTCCTGGGGGTCCGCCGGCACTACCGGGCGGTCGCCCGGGAGCTGGCCACGGCCGACCCGCTGGACCCCACCGGCCTCACCCCGCCGCTGGTGGTCGTCACCGTCCGGGGCTGGTCGCGGGTGAGCCGCAAGGCGGTGCAGGTGGCCATGCGGCTGTCGCCGGACGTGTACGCCCTGCACGTGGCGGCCGACGACCGCGGGCTGCAAGCGCTGGAGGAGGCGTGGGCGGCGGCCGTGCTCGACCCGTGCCGGGCGGCCGGGGTGGCGGCCCCCAAGCTGGTGGTCGTCACCTCCCCGTACCGCCGGCTGTACGCCCCGCTGGTGGAGTTCTTGGCCGAGCTGGAGAAGACCCACCCGGGCCGGCACCTGGCGGTGGTGGTGCCCGAGCTGGTCGAGCGGAGGTGGTACCACTACCTGTTGCACAACCAGACGGCGGCCGTCATCAAAGGCTACCTGTACTTCAGCGGGCTGGAGCGGGTGGCGGTGGTGAACGTGCCGTGGTACCTCAAGGGTTGACGGCCGCCAGGCTCGTCACATACTGCACCAGATCGTACACCTGCGCGTCGGTCAGCGTCGGGCTGGCCGGCATCGGCGTCCCGGCGATGCCCAACTTCAGCCGGACGTACAGGCTCTGGGGTTCGCCGCCGTACTTGTACAGCCCGAGGGTCAGGTTCCGCGGCCGGGCCGGGGTGCCGTTGTCGTTCTTCATGTCCTTCACCTGCGGGCCGTCCCCCTTGCCCTCCGGCCCGTGGCACTGGGCACAGGTGACGACGAACAACTGCTTGCCGCGGGCCACCGCCTCGGGCGAACTCGCCGACGGTTCCGGCACCGGGATCGGCGTGCCCGGTACGCACTGGTCGGCCGCCTTGGGCCGCAGCTCGGCGTAGTCCGGGTCGTCCCCGTCCTTGATGATCTTGGCCGCCAGCCGCTCGACGGTGCCGCGCAAAGCCAACGTGCGGACGTGCCCGACCAGCGCCCGCCGGTCGTCCGCCGGTAGGTAGCTGAAGCTGTACATGGCCGACCCGGGGATGCCGCGTTCGAGCACCCGCAGCAGGTCGTCGTCGGTCGGCACGCTGGTGTCGGTGCTGGCGAACTTGAACCGCTCGCCGCCGAAGTACCGGGCCTTCGGCTCCAGGTGGGCCGGCCCGTTGCCGTCGCCGCGGTCGCCGTGACAGTTGGCGCAGTGCTGGAGGAACAGCCGGCCGCCGTCCGGCGGGGTGACGACGTGCGTCACCGCCGCCGGGGCCGGCGGGCGGGAAAGCTGGTCGTGGACGACCACGGCCGTGCCGTACGAGCCGAGGACGAACCCGACCGGCACGGCGATCATGCCGGCGACGGCCCGGCGACTGAGGGAGCGGTGTGACGACATGGCGGCCGGCGGGGTGGGGCAAGTGTCAATATTGTACCAACCGCAACGGCCCGACGGCCCGTCACCGCCGGTCAGTCCGGCCCGCGGACCGCCGGCCGCACCTCGGCCCGCCAGAACGCGCGGATCTGCGCGTGCAACTCGGCCGGCAGCGGCTCCAGCTCACTCGCCGCGTTGTTCCGCCGGGCCTGCTCCGGGCTGCGGGCGCCGGGGATGACGGTGGTCACGGCGTCCTGGTCGAGAAGCCACCGCAGGGCGAACTCGCCCATCGTGTACCCCGGCGGCACCAGCGGTCGCAGCTTCTCGACGGCCGCCAGCCCGCCCTCGAAGCCGAGGCCGGCGAACGTCTCGCCGACGTTGAACTTCTCCCCGTCGCGGTTGAACGACCGATGGTCGTTCGGGGCAAAGGTGGTGGCCGGCGTGTACTTGCCACTGAGCAGCCCGGAGGCCAGCGGCAGCCGCACGATCACGGCCACGCCCTTCGCCCGGCACTCGGCAAACAGGGCGTCGATGGGCGTTTGGCGGAACACGTTGAAGATGAGTTGCAGCGACGCACACCCCGGCTGGGCGAGGCACAATTTGGCCTCGGCGGTGGACTCGACGCTGGCCCCCCACCGCTTGATCTTCCCTTCGGCTTGCAGGCCGCGGAGCGTCTCGAACACCTCGCCGCGTTCGAGGAGCGGTTGCGGCACGCAGTGCAACTGCGTCAGGTCGAGGGCGTCCACCCCGAGCCGCCGGAGCGAGTTCTCGGTGTGGGACCGCATGTGGGCGGGGGTGCCGTTGGCCGGCAGCCCGGGGGTGGGGAAGCGGCCGAGCTTGGTGGCGACGAAGAACCCGGCCCGGCCGCGGCCCGTCAGGAACTGGCCGACGAGGGTTTCGGACCGGCCGGCGCCGTACACGTCGGCCGTGTCGAGGACCGTGCCGCCGGTGTCGGCGAAGGCGTGCAGGGTGGCGAGGGCGTCGGCGTCGGACACGTCGCCCCACTGGTCGCCGCCGAGCTGCCAGCAGCCGAGGCCGACCTCGGAGACGGGGACGCCGGCGAACGGGCGGGTGCGCATGGGGCGGCTCACGGGGGTGAGCGGGTGATTTACGGGGTCAGATGCCGGCGGCATCCCCCCGCAGGTAGGCTTGCACCCGGCGGAGGTTCAGGAACGTGCGGGTCTGCTCCGGGTCGCCGTCGTTCTCGTCTTTTTCCGAGTACCAGGCCAGCCGCAGCCGGGTCTGGAGGAGTTCCGGATCGAGGTCGAGGGTGTCGCAGAGGAACCGAATGTCCTCCCGGTCTTTGGTGGCGTACCGCCGGAGCTTGGTGCAGATGAGGTCGTGTGGGTCGAGGTGGTACAGCCGCAGGACCGTCCACCCGCCGGCCGACTCGGTGGCCCGCTTGCGGAAGCCGGCCGGCGCCGGCGGCAAGGCGGCGCTCACTTCCTCCAGGTACAAGTCGTGTTTGCCGGCGTTCGGCGTGTCTCGGCCGAACAGCCGGACGGCCTCGGCCAGCAGCTGCGACGGACTGGCCGCCCCGATCACGTCCACGTCGCCGGTCACACGGTCGGAGCCGTACCGCAAGACGAGCACGACCCGCCGATGTGGTACAGGTCGAGTCGCTCGCCGCCGGCCTGCGGAACCAGCGCGGCGTCGAGGTCGTGCAGGAAGGTGTGAATCGGAGTGGTCATGTGGCGGCCCCGGCCAGTTCGGCGGCGCGGGCGGCGAAACCGTCCAGGGTCGTGGCGTAGCGTACCCGCCACCGCCGCCACAGGAGCGGCGGCCGTTCGCTCGACGGGTAGCCGAGGTCGTCCTCCGGGTCGGTCGGCGCGGGCCGCTCGACCAGCCGGAGCAGCCGCTCCAGCCCGGCGGTCGATTCGGTCGCCGGGAAGGTCGCCGACTGGGTCAACACCAGGGTGACATCGGCCAGCCAAGCCAGCCGCCGGCGGACCCGTGGATCAAGTCGTCGAGAATACGCTAGCAGCAGGTGGGGGTCGAACTCTCGACGACTGAGTACGTAGGGCAGGGCGTCGATCACCCGAGGCGACGGCCGGTCGCCCCGGGTGGCCAGCACCAGCACCTCCTCGGCCGGGCGGAAGGCGCCAGGCGGGGACGGGTCAGAAAGCCGGAGGTCATGGACGCCGAGATGACGCAACTCGATGGCGATCCCGCGGAACGAGCGGGACGGCCGCAACCGGCCGCTCGCGAACTTCTCCAACGGCACATTCAGAGCCTTCGCCAGCTCGACAGCGAGCGCGAAGTCCGGGGAGTCATTTCCGACTTCGATCCGAGCGATGCGTGAGCGAGTAACACCCACACGTGCCGCGAGTTGTGCCTGCGTTAAATCAGCATTATCCCTTGCGTCACGCAGATTTGCGCCGAACGGTACGGGCTTGGGGTTAGGTCGCGTCGTGTTCATCGGGCGAACACCGTGTTCGGTGGGTGAACACACTCAGTTAACCCGCCGGCCGGCCACTTGTCAAGTCACCCCGGCCGGGCCGTCATCCGTGTTGCACCCGCCGGGCGTCGTCGGTAAGTTGTCTGCCCGCCGTCCGCCGCCCGGAGAACGCCCCTGGCCACCGTCGTCGCCCCGGCCCCCACGCCGACAACAGCCTCGCCCCGGCCGAAGGTCATCCCGTCGTACCTGGCCGTCGTGGTCGGGATGCACCTGCTCGCCCTGCTGGCCTTCGTGCCCTACTGCTGGACGTGGTGGGCCATTCCGGTCGTGCTGCTGGGCAACTGCCTGTTCGGCTCGCTCGGCGTCAACCTCGGCTACCACCGGCTGCTCACCCACCGCGCCCTCAAGGTGCCCGGCTGGCTGGAGAAGTCGCTCGTCACCCTCGGCATCTGCTCCTTGGAGGGGCCGCCGCTCAAGTGGGTGTGTACCCACCGCATGCACCACCAGCACGGGGACGACGAGGCCCACGACCCGCACTCGCCCGTCGGCCACTTCTTCTGGGGGCACATGGGCTGGACCATGGCCGAAGACCCCCGGCTGAAGACCGGCCGCACCTTCGAGAAGTACGTGCCGGACCTGATGATGGACCCGTTCCAGAAGTGGCTGCACAAGCGGAACCGCTGGCTCAAGCTGTACCTGGCCCACGTCGGCGTCATCGCCGCCCTCGGGCTGGTGATCGGGGCACTCACCGGCGACACCCTGCGTGGACTGGTGCTGGCGTTGGTGTGGGGGCTGTTCGTGCGGACGGTGTACGTCTGGCACATCACCTGGTTCGTCAACTCGGCCGCCCACCGCTGGGGGTACCGCAACTACACCACCGGCGACCAGAGTACCAATTGCTGGTGGGTGGCCGTGCTGACCAACGGGGAGGGCTGGCACAACAACCACCACGCCGCCCCGCGGGCGGCCAGCCACGGCCACAAGTGGTACGAGCTGGACCTGACGTACACGGCCGTCCGGGTGTTCGAGAAGCTCGGCTGGGCGACCGACGTGGTGCCGGTGAAGGTGGCCAGCTACAAGCAGGCGGATGGCGGGGGCTGACCCCGCCGGCTTAGTGGGCGATCAGCGTGCCTTGCGGACGTTGTCGCTCGGACCCCCACACTCAGCCATCTGGTGACGGTGCATCCGACCCGCGAACGGGGAAACAATATTGTACTTGCACCGCAGTCCGTCCTCGAACAGAGCGGCCTGCCGCTGATATTCTCGCAACCTTTCCAAATCCACCTTTGGGTTACGAGCGATCAACTCGTCCAAATTTACTGGTCGCATGATCAGTCCCCTCCGATTGGGCGGTACCTGCCCCTCGAGTGTAGAACGTCCCGGTGGCCCATCTTGCGCATGTAGTCGGTCGTCAGGCGGTGGTACGTCCGCAGGGCAGCACAAAGTTCGGCGTTTTGCCCGAAATCCTCCACCTGCAACTGGAGTTCCCGCCGTACCACTTCCATTGATAGCCCGCGCGCGTGCGAGTGCCACTTGCCGGGGTCGTTCAACAAATTCGCCACCCGCTCCGCCCGCTCTCGCTTCATGTCTTCTGTAACTTCCAAGTCCCGACCTGCTGTCCGTGTCCAGTTTTTGAACTTGTACTGCGTCAACCACTTCTTCAGGAGTGTGGTGGTCAGTTCGCGGGCCTGCTCGAAGGAATGCAACTCGGCCGGGTCGAACTTCTGGATCAGGAAGTGCATTTCCGCCGTAGTCAGGGTACCGGCTGCCCCTTTCTGGATTAGCCGCTCATACTGGATCAAGTAGCCGAGAGCCGGGATCATGCCAGTACCCCCAGGCCGTTGAACCTGAGGGTCGATAGGCCCGAGGATCGAGTAGTAGTCCATGTGGATGACGTCTCCGGACATCACCAACACCGTCCCAGCGGACATGGCCGCGCTCGGGATGAAGAACTCGACCTGCTGGTAGTGGCGGCGGATGACGGTCACGATCCGTTCTGCGACCTCAATGTATGGCAATAATATACTTGACGCAGTGGCAGGCTGCTAAGAAAGGAACCTGTCGATGCTCCCGACGAGCGTGGCCAGGTCAGGGATGCGACGAGGGAGGTCC
>JAYVUZ010000300.1:0-52124 GCA_043787415.1 Fimbriiglobus sp.
GCGGCCGGCGTAAGCCGGCTGAGGGGAGCGATTCTGAGGCGAGAACGCTTCCCTCAGCCGGCTTACGCCGGCCGCTCGCCAAGAGGATTCCCATGCTCCGCCTGCTCGCTGTCCTACTCCTCGCGGCCCCGGCGTCCGCCGCCGGCCCGGCTTTTCGCCTCACCCTCGATGCGAAGGCCCACCCCGGGCCGGTGTCCGGGCGGGCGTTCGTGCTGTTGCTGCGGGGCAAGCCGAACCCGCTCCCCAACGGCCTCAACTGGTTCAACCCGGAGCCGGCGTTTGCCGCCGACATCATCGGCTGGAAGATGGGGGAGCCGCTCGACCTCGGCGACAAGCTGGCCACGGTGCCGCTGGCGAAGGTGAAGCCGGGCAAGTACTGGGCGGTGGCCGTCCTCGACCGCGACCTCGGCGGCATCAGCTTCGCCACCACCGCCGGCAACCTGTACAGCGCGGCGAAGGAGGTCGAGTTCGACCCGGCCGCCGCCGTGCCGTTGAGCTTCACCCTGGACCGCGTTTATGAGGAGAAGCCGCCGGCCGACACCAACAGCGTCAAATTCGTGGAGGTGGAAAGCCGACTGCTGACCACGTTCCACGGCAAGCCGACCAAGCTGCGGGCCGGGGTGATCCTGCCGCCGAGCTTCGCCGCCGAGCCGGACCGTACGTTCCCGGTGGTGTACGAAATTCCCGGGTTCGGCGGCGACCACCGCATGGCCGGGTTCCGCGGCAAGCGGGCCGGGGTGCTGGCCGACGGCGTGGAAGCGGTGTGGGTGATGCTCGACCCGAACTGCCGGCTCGGCCACCACGTGTTCGCCGACAGCGCCAACAACGGGCCGTGCGGCCAGGCCCTCATCGACGAGCTGATGCCGGCCATCGAGGGCCGGTTCCGCTGCGGCGGCGAGGCCCGGAAGCGGCTGGCCACCGGCCACTCGTCCGGCGGCTGGTCGTCGCTCTGGCTGCAAGTCACCTACCCGGACGTGTTCGCCGGCTGCTGGTCCACGTCCCCAGACCCGGTGGACTTCCGCGACTTCCAGCGGGTCCACCTGTACGCCGGCGACAACCTGTTCACCGCCGACGGCAAGCCCCGACCGCTGTCCCGCGGCGGCCGGGCACTCCAGGTGCAGGCGTTCTCGAACATGGAGCGGGTGATGGGCCACGGCGGCCAGCTCGGGTCGTTCGAGGCGGTGTTCAGCCCCCGCGGCCCGGACGGCAAGCCGACGCCGCTGTGGGACCGCGACACCGGCGCCGTCCGCATCGAGACGGCGAAGGCGTGGGAGCGGTACGACATCCGCCTGGTGCTGGAGAAGAACTGGCCGGCGCTCGGGCCGAAGCTGGCCGGCAAGCTGCACGTCTGGATGGGCGACGAGGACACGTTCCTTCTCGACGGCGCCGCCCGGCTGCGCAAAAAGTCGCTGGCCGGCCTGGGCAGCGACGCCGTGGTGGAGATGTTCCCCGGCCGCGACCACGGGCTGGTGGACGCCAAGCTCCGCGAGCGGATGAAGGCCGAGATGGCCGCGGCATTGGTTCGTAGCCCGAAGCGCTAGCGAGGGAGATTCACCCTCGCTAGCGCTTCGGGCTACGAACTCGGGGGTCACACTTTCATCAGGATCGCGCCCTCGCCGTTGCGGAGCATAACACTCGTCACAACAGCGCCGAGTGTGTTATCCGGGTTCAGCACTCGATACCGGCCGCCCAACTGGTGCGTGGTGGCTGTGGCGTCGTCGGTCGTGCCCGTCCCCTGGCCCAGCGTGTACGACCGCGGCTTGTACAGCGTGAGGGCGTTGGCGTACTGTCGGCCGAACACTTTGTAGCCGAGGGCCGCGTTCTGCGGGTCGCTGCCGCCGGCCCAGGTAGTCATCTCGCCCAGCGGCTTGCCCAAGTCGGTCCGCACCGACGGGATGAAGGTGTCGTCCCAGTCGGCCGACGGGTTCAGCCCGCCGAAGAACATCACGGCCGTGCGGTCCGGGTCGGCGACAAGATAGTAGTAGGCCAGGGTGGCCGCCCGCACCCGCGGGTCAGTCGTGGCGAAGCTGCCGGGGTGCGTGTCGAGGATCGTGTACGGCGACGGGCTGTCGGCCGCCAGTCGGCTCTTGACGAGGTTGCTCACGTCCTGCACGGCCGCCCAGGTGGCGTCCAGCGGCCGGAGGGCGAACTCCTCCAGCACACCGGTGCCGGCCCGCGCGATGGGCGTGGCGTCGTCGAACCCGCCGGCCGTGTTGCTCAGCACGATCTTCGGGGCGACCGCCTTCCACACCGCCGCCACCAGCCCGGCCGAGTCGTCGGCGTACCCGGCGGTCGGCTCCTGCACCGGGATGCCGGCGAACGGCAGCCGGCCGTTGGCGTTGTCCAGGAACAGCCCGTCGGCCAGCGGCAGCGTCGCCAACAGACGCGCGTGGTAGTCGGCCGCCCACCGCCGCACCGCCGACGCAGCCGGGTTGGTGACAAACCGCATCTGCCCGTACTGCGGGTAGAACAGTCGGGATTCATAGACGAACCGGGCGTCCTGCCCGGCCCGCCGGTTGGCGTACTCGGCGTCGGACAGGTAGCCGTCACCGTCCCGGTCGGCCGAGCTGTCGAACGCCGGGATCGTCCCCTTGATGGTGCCGAACGCCCCGACGGAGTCGCGGCCGTAAATCGTCTTCGCCTCCGGCGGCGTGCCGGTGACGACGGTGCGGACCCGCACCGTGTACAGCAGGTCGCCGCCGCTCACCCGGGCCGCCGCCCAGTCGGCCGGCGGGTCGAACAGCACCCGCCCCGGCTTGGCCAGTGACAGGGTGGTGTCACTGAGCAGGGCGAGCGGCGTCCACCCGGCCGGGGTGCCGTCGGCGTTCACCCGGGACACGTACTCGTACACCCCCTGCCAGCCGCCGGCCGCCGCCCGGGTGAGGTCGAAGTTGAGTTCGCGGAACTTGTCCGGCTGGCCGATGCTCACCGCTTCGCCGGCCGCCCCGAAGGCGATGCCGAACGACCGCCCGCCACGGGCAGCGGCGGTCAGGTCGAGGGCACCGCGGCTCACCTGCCACAGCCAGTTGACCGGCTGCGACGACGGGCTGCCGCCGTTGAACGGGGTCGCCTGGGTGACGTGGTAGAAGGCCAGTTCCCGGCTCACGCCGCTCTTGTCGGCGTAGGCCAGCCAGTCGGTGAGCAGCCCGCCGTACAGGTTCGACAGGTTGGTGTAGACGAGCTGCTGAGTGCCCGGCGAGACGGCGTCGATGGTGCCCAGGAACTGCGGGTTGGCCACCACCAGATCGACGCTGTCGGCCAGCCGGGCCTTCTCGGTGGCACCGAGCGGGGTGCCGCTGTAGGCGAGCATGGCCACCCGCACGTTCGGCAGCTTCCGCGGCAGGTCCGGCCGGGTTGGGGCCGGCGACGGGTTCGGGTTGGCCAGGATGTAGGTGGCGGACGTGGTGCCGACGTTCCCAGCGTCGTCGGTGGCCCGCACCTCGACCGTCACCGGGCCGTTGGCCAGTGAGGTGGTGTCCAGGATCCAGGAGCCGCCGACCGCCCGCAGGGTGCCGTTGAGGCGGAACTCGGTCCGACGGGCGCCGGGGGCGGCGGCCGTCAGGGTGAGGTCGCCTGTCACCGCCGCAGGCGACTGGTTGGCCGTCAGGGTGACGGCCGGCCCGGCGACAGCGGCCCCGGGCGTCACCGTCACGTCGTCGAAGCTGACCGCCCCGGCTGCCCGCGCCGACCGGGTGAGGCCGACGAACCCGCCGCCTGGAATCTGTGTGTTGGTGGCGGTGAGGGCCGGTTGGGGCACGTCCGACCAGTCGCCGTCCGGGGTGAGCCAGCGGCCGGTGTCGGTCCGCACCACCACCGCCCGCAACTGGTCGCCGACCACGGTCAGCGTCAGCCGGAGCCACTTCTGGCTGACGTACTCCGCAGACTTCACCGTGCCGAGCGTGGTTTCGACCCCGCTCACCGTCGCCACCAGCTTGACCTCGGTGCCGCGGACGGCGGTCAGCGAGTAGAAGGTCGGTTTGGCGGTCGAAAGGCCGCTGCCGCGAACCACTACACCGGCGGGGATCAGCGTGTCCACATACACGCTGGCCGCCGCCTGAACATCGGCCGGTTGGGTGCTGCCCAGCCAGGCCCGCGCCGCGGTGGCGGAGTTGCCGGAAGCCGACAGCCCGTTGCCGGCCACCGCCCGCGCCGCCGATGTGCCGAAGCCGGCCGAGCCGTCACTGGCCCACTCCTGCCAGCCGACCGGGATGGCGTTCATGCCAGTGGAATCAAAGCTCTCCACAATAGGGACGGTGACAGGTGAAGGCGGACCGGCCGGCGGCGGGGGAACGACCGGCGGCAGCGGGGTAACGACCACGGCCGGTAGTGTCGTGGTCAGGGCATCGAAGAAGGCCAGCCCGGCCGCCCCGTGGCTGCGGCCGACGCCGACCAGACCGCCCGTCGTCAGGGTGGTCGCGGCCGTCACGGCGTCCACAGCGGCGACCTGCCACTGGCCCTGCGGGTTTAGGTACTCGCGGGTGTCCGGGCGTTGCAGCCGCACCGTTGCCGAGTTACCTGCCGGTTGAACGCTCAGGTTGAACCACAGCCCGAAGTCGCCGCCGGCCCGGCTGACGCTGCCGAGCAGCTTCGCCACCCCGCTGCGGACTTCCACCACAGACACCTGCCGGCCGCCGGGGGAAACGACCGCCGCCAGGTAGGTCGGTGTCGGGGTGTCCAAACCGCTGCCGCGGACCAGTAGGGACACCGGCGTCGGGGCGGACGACAGCACCCGGACGCCAGCCGTGGTGTCGGCCGGTTGCGAACTACCGCTCCAGAACCGGCTTTCCGCGGCGGCCGTACCCGTGGCGGCCAGCGCCCGGCCGCCGTCGAACACCGTCTGCGTGGACGTGACGAACGAATCCGTGCCGCTCTTGCTCCACTGGCTGAACCCGGCCGGCAGGGCGACGGCCTCGAACGACTCGGCGAGGGCGGCCGGCACCTCCCGACCTTCCAACGTCTCACAGCCGGGCCGGAACCGGGGGGCACGGCGGGTCATGCGGTGGCTCCGTCCAGGGGCGAGGCGGGGTGGCGCGCAAGTCCTCGCGCCGCGGGCGTCCTTCCCTGTTCTTGCGCCCGGACTCCGCCGGGTAAGCCACAACGTCGGTCGGGTTCGCCGCCGCCGGCCACGAAATGACGCGGCCCCGGCACCGCTGTGCGGGCCGGGGCCGGCAGACTCCAGACGACTTGAGCAACGACCCCCACCCGGCCGACACGGGCGACCGGCTACGGCTCTAGAGATGTTCCCCCTTCGCCAACCCGCACCACTCGCAGAGTCGGCAGACGCGGCCCGGCTTCGAGCGGATGTCCGGCCAGCACCACCACCCGCTCGCCGGCCGCCAGCGCCCCGGCCGCGAACGCGTCTCGTACGCTCGATACCAACCGGCTCTCGCCCGGCGAGAGTGGAGTCATGAGCACCGGGCGGACGCCCCAGATGATTGCCATCCGCCGCACCACCGCCGCCGTCGGCGCCGGCGCAATGATCCGCGCCCACGGCCGACAGCGGGCCAGTAGTCGGGCGGTGCGGCCGGACAGGGTCGGGGTGACGATGGCGGTCGCCCCGACCTTGTCGGCCAGTTCGCAGGCGGCGGCGGCCATCGGGTCGTCCACGTCGCCGGCGACCCCGCACACCTCCGCCCCGCCGTGGCCCCGGCCCATGCCCTCCAGGTGTTCCTCGGCCTTTTCGGCGATGCGGGCCATGCACGCCACGGTCTCCACCGGGTACTTGCCGATGGCCAGCTCGCCGGACAGCATCACCGCGTCCGACCCGTCGAAGATGGCGTTGGCCACGTCGCTGGCCTCGGCCCGGGTGGGCCGGGGGCTGAGCCGCATGGAGTCGAGCATTTCGGTGGCCGTGACCACCGGCTTGCCGGCCCGCCGGGCCTCGGCGATGAGCTGCTTCTGGACGACCGGCAGTTCCTCGAAGGCGGTTTCCACACCCAAGTCGCCGCGGGCCACCATGATGCCGTCGAACGCCCGCACCACGTCGCCCATGCGGCGAACGGCCTCCGGTCGTTCGACCTTCGCCATGACCGGGACGTTTAGCCCGACCGCCGCGCAGGCGGCCCGCACCTGATCGGCGGCCTCCGGCCCGCGGACGAACGACAGCGCCACCCAGTCGCAGCCGGCTTTGGCCGCCACCTTCAGGGCGATGTGGTCCCGCTCGGTGACGGCCGCGATGCTCAGCGGCGTGTCCGGCAGGTTCAGCCCCTTGTTCTCCGACAGCGGGCCGCCGATGACCACCGTGGCCGCCAGCCGGCCGTCGCGGAAGTCGCCGGCCGTCAGTTGCAGCTTGCCGTCGTCCAGCAGCATCCGCTGGCCCGGCCGCACGTCGGCCAGGACTTCCGGCTCGGTGATGCCGATGTCGTCGCCGGCCGGCGGGTACGCGGTGGTGAAGTGCAGCACGTCGCCGGGGGCGAGGGTGCGGGGGCCGCTGATCTTCACCCGCAGCTTCGGCCCCGGCAGGTCGGCGAGGACCGCGACGACGCGGCCGGCTTGCCGGGCCGCCTCTCGCAGGGCGGCGACGCGGGCCAAGTGTTCGTCGGCCGAGCCGTGCGAGAAGTTGATGCGGGCCATGTCCAGCCCGGCGGCGATGACCGCGGCTAAAACCGCCGGCGGGTCGGTGGCCGGGCCGAGGGTGCCGACGATCTTGGTGCGGCGGGGCATGGCAGACCTGTGTAGAACGTGCCGGAGAGGCGGGGGAAGGTTACGGCATGAGTCGGGATGTTCAACGACCGGCCGTATGGCCGGTGTCGGCCGCCGGAGCGGTCCTAATCGGACTGGTCGCCTACGTCCCGGCCGCGCTACCGAGCTACCAGATCGACCGGCTGTACGCCACCGCCTACCTGTTCACCGGCTGTTGGGTGCTTGGGTCGGCCCAAGTGCTGTGGCTACGGCCGGCCGATCCGACCGGGCCGCGGCGTGCGGTCTGGGCTGCCCTCACCATGTGGGCTGGCCTGGACCTGTTGATCTGGCACGTTTTTGTCGCGTACCAGCGGCTCGGCTCCCATGCGGACGTGGTCGAACATACCCGCCGCACGGCCGGCGTCGGCTGGGGCGTGTATGTGAACTATCTGTTCGCGGCGGTGTGGCTGGCTGACACGGTCTGGCTGACGGCGGCGACCCGGAGCTACGCCCGCCGGCCGCGGTGGGTCGGCCGAATGGTTCACGGCTTCCTGGCGTTCGTGGTGTTTAACGCCACGGTGGTTTACGGCGAGCTGCCGACCCGGCTGGCCGGAGGCGTGTGGTTTGCGATTCTCGGCATCAGTTGGTGGCGTAGGGCACGGTTCACCGTGCCGTCCGTTCACGCGGCACGGTGAACCGTGCCCTACAGCCGCTTCTCCCACTCCGCTCGCAGTGCATCTTCCAGGCTCCGAACGTACCGCCGGACGTCGGCCAACGGCGACTCGGCCAGCCGCTGCCGCAGCCCGGCCCGGATTTCCGCCAGCGCCGGCCGCTTCCGCGTCCACGCCTGGGCGATCCGGATCAGTGCGTCCGGCGAGTCGGCGACGAACTCGCCGAGGCCCACCTGCCGCATGGCCATCGCTCCCTGCCGGCTGTGGTACGTCGTGCCCTCGATGGTCAGCACCGGCACGCCCATCCACAGGCTGTCGCCCGTCGTCACGCCGCCGTTGTACGGGAACGGGTCGAGCGACAGGTCGAACAACTGGTACGTCTCGTAGTACTCCGCCTTCGGCAGCCGCATCACGACCTCGACCCGGTCCTTGAACACGCCGGCCTGAGTGAACCGCTCGACTAGCCGCTTGGCCCCGGTCTGCGACTGCCCGCCGAGGACCACCAGCCGGGTGCCGGCCGTCGTGCTCAGCAGCTTCACCCACGTCGCCAGGCACGCGTCGCTGACCTTGGCCGGGTTGTTCAGGCAGCCGAAGGTGAACGTCTTGCGGTTGGCCGCCGGCAGCGGTGTGATCCCCGGGCTGGCGGTCGGCGGGGCGTACACCCAGGCCGTGTCCGGCAGCCGCAGCAGCCCCTCGGCGGCCAGGTGTTCGGTCGTGCCCGGCGGGTCGCTCACCGCGTCGGTGATGCGGAAATCGACCGCCTTCAGCCCCGTGGTGTTAGGGTAGCCGAACAGCGTCGCTTGCAGCGGGGCAGGTCGCTCGGCGAAGGCCAGCAGCCGGTTGCCGGCGGTGTGCCCGCTCAGGTCGATGAGGCAGTCGATCTTGTCCGCCCGCACCTGCTCCACCAGTTGGTGGTCGCTCATCGACACGACCGACCGCCAGTGGTCGGCCAGCGACTTCAGCCGCTCGGTGACGGCGTCCGGCCGCTGCACCTGGGCGTAGGCGTACACCTCCACCCGCTCGCGGTCGTGGTGCCGCAGCAGCGTCTCGATGAACCCGGCCACGGTGTGGTCGCGGAAGTCGGCCGACACGTACCCGACCCGCAGCGGCCGGCCGGGGTCGTGCGGCTCGGGCACCGGCGGCTGGTCCGGCAGGGCGCCGCCGAACCGCTCGGCCCAGGCGAAGTGTTCGTCCCGCACCTCCTCCGGGGTGACGGCGGACGAGTAGTTGAGCAGCAGCAGCAGGTTCGAGTGGATGGGGGCCGACTGCTGGCGGTGGACCAGCGACTCCCGCAGGCAGCCGATCGCCTCCTCGACCCGCCCCTGTTCGGTCAGGTTGACGCCCAGGTTGCTCCAGCCGTCGGCCAGGTCGGGCTTGAGCTGGACGGCCCGCTGGTAGTGGAACATGGCGTCGTCCTTGCGACCGAGCGCCTCCAGGTTGAGGCCGAGGGCGTTGTGCGCCTCCGGGTAGTCGGGGCTGAGTTCGAGCGCCTTCTTGAGCGTCTCGTGGGCGACCTGGGTGTCGCCGCGGTTGGACAGCCCGAGGCCGAGGTTGTAGTGCCCCCGCGGGTCGGCCGGCTTAAGTTCGACCACCCGGGCGAAGGCGGCCACCCCCTCGGCATGCTTGCCGGTCCGCATCAGGGTGTCGCCCAGCCGGCTCCAGGCGTCGGCATTCTGCGGCTCCAGATCGGCGACCAGCCGGAAGCAGTCGAGGGCGGCCGCGGCGTTGCCGGCCTGGGACAGCACCAGCCCCAGGTTGTAGGCCGCCGCCCCGTGGTCCGGCTTGGCCTGGAGGGTGGCGTGGTAGTGGTCGGCGGCACTCTGCAGGTTGCCGGCCCGGCGGTGCAGGTTGCCGAGGTTGAAGTGCGCGTCCGGGTAGTCCGGCGTGCCGGCCAGGGCCAGGTTGTAGCAGTCGGCGGCGTCCTGGAGGCGGCCGGCCTGCACCAGCAGCACGCCTAGGTTGCACAGAGCCGGGGCGTAGGCCGGCGCCCCCTGAAGGACCGCCCGGTAGGCGGCCTCGGCGGCAGCGAAGTCGCCCGACTGGTGCTTGGCCACGGCGGCTGCGAAGGCGGCGGTCACATCGGTCACGGATTGCCCTCGTGCCAGTTAGTATCGGCACGGGGACGGGTTTCGGCGAGCGGGGGGCGTAAGCCCTCCGAGGGTCGCACAGGCCACCACCCCCGCGGCCCTCAGGGGGCTTACGCCCCCCGCTCGCCGGTCGCCGTCCGCCACCAGTCGAACGGCCACCGGCTCCGCACCGGCACCCCGGCGTCGCCCACCTCCTCGGCCACCAGCTTGCGGGCGTCGCGGGCCGTCCGCCCGGTGCCGGCCAGCAGCGGCACGGCCGCGGCCACCAGCCGGGCGAACTCCCGCTTCCGCAGCGGGGCGCCGTCCCGCTTCCCCACCTCGGCCCGCACCGCCTGCCGCACCGCCTGCTCGCGGACGTACCCCCGCTCCTTGCACACGTCGGCCAGCACGGCCCGGCCGCGGGCCGGCTCGAACCCGAAGGCCAGGGCGATCTGGAGCAGCTCCCGCTCCTCGTCCAGGTCGATGAATCGGTCCTCCACCCCGCGGCGGTCGATCTCCCGGCGGAGGCGGTCGGTCAGCTCCTCGGGGGACATCAACATGGGGGGTGGCCAAGGAGGAAGGCGGAGGGATGAAGGATGAATAAGAAGAGGTTCGCTCGTCGGCTGTTCGGATTCACCCGTCATCCCTCCACTTTCATCCTTATGACCTCACTCGCCGCCCCCGGCCCGGCCCGCACCGCCCCCGGAGCGAACGCCGCCTTGGCCCTGCTGCTCGGCATCAACCTGTTCAACTACATCGACCGCCAGGTGCTCAGCGCGGTGCTGCCGCTGCTGGAACTGGACGCCGACCTGTTCCGCCCGACGGACCGGCTGCTGGAGGTCAAGCTGGGGCTGCTGACCAGCGCCTTCCTGGTATCGTACACGGTGCTGGCCCCGGTGTTCGGCTGGTTCGGGGACCGCGGCCGGCGGTGGCTGGTGGTCGGCGTCGGGGTGGCCATCTGGAGCCAGGCCAGCGGGGCCAGCGGGCTGGCCGGCAGCTTCCTGGTGCTGCTGCTCACCCGCTGCCTGGTGGGGGTGGGGGAGGCGGCCTACGGGCCGGTGGCACCGGCCATGATCTCGGACCTGTTCCCGGAGCGGGTGCGGGGCAAGGTGATGGCCTACTTCTACCTGGCCATCCCCGTCGGCAGTGCCCTCGGGTTTCTGATCGGCGGGGCGATCGGCGAGAAGTACGGCTGGCGGCCGGCCTTCCTCGTCACCCTACTCGGGCTGCTCCCGGCCGCCCTCTGCTTCGTCATGCGGGAGCCGCCCCGGCCGGCCCGGTCGGCGGCCGCCGCGCCGGGCTACCTCGCCGTACTCCGGGAGCTGACCGGGGTGCGGTCGTTCCTGCTGTGCTGCGCCGGCATGACCTGCACCACGTTCATGCTCGGCGGGGTGGCGGCCTGGGCGCCGCGGTACATCTTCCAGCGGGAGGCCCGGTTCGAGGTGACGGCCGCGGCCCTGGACGAGCTGCGGGCCGGGGCGAACAGTCAGGGCGAGCCGCTGGTGCCGGCCGACCGGGTGGACAAGCTGGCCCCGCTGGTCGGGGCCGGCGTCAGCGGGTACGCCCCGTTCAAGCAGACCCTGCTCGACCGGCTGGGGGAGGACGACCTGCGGCAGTACGGCGGGCGGGTGTACACGGCGGCCACCGCCCCGGGGTCGCTGTCACTCGGCCGGGTGAACTTCCTGTTCGGGCTGATCGTGGTGGCGTCCGGGCTGGGGGCCACCATTCTGGGCGGGCTGACCGGCGACCGGCTGCGGGACCGCGGGGTGCGGGGGGCGTACTTCCACGCCGCCGGCTGGACGACGCTGCTGGCCTGGCCGTTCTTCGTGGCGGCCCTGTTCGTCCCCTTCCCGGCCGCCTGGGGCCTGTTGTTCGTCGCCGTTTTCCTGCTGTTCTTCAACACCGGGCCGGCCAACACGGTGCTGGCCAACGTCAGCCGGGCGGAGATCCGGGCCACCGCCTTCGCCGTCAACATTCTCATCATCCACCTCCTCGGGGACGTGCCGTCGCCGGTGTTCATCGGGCTGATCGCCTCGGCCGCCGACCTGCACACGGCCTTCCTGGCGGTGTCCCTGTCCATCCCGCTGGGCGGCCTGCTGTGGGTGCTGGGGGCAAGTTCGCTGGACGCCGACACGGCCCGTGCGGGCGGGGGGAACCCGCCGGCCGGCGGCGATGTCCAGCCCGTACACTGACGCTTTCCGCACGGGCACCCGCGACATGCCGAGCTACGACCCCGCGACCGTCGAACCCAAGTGGCAGCGGTTCTGGGACGAGAACAAGACCTTCCGCACCCCCGACCCCGGCGACCCGTCCGTGGCCGGCAAGAAGACCGCGTACCTGCTCGACATGTTCCCGTACCCGAGCGGGGCCGGGCTGCACGTCGGCCACCCCGAAGGCTACACGGCCACGGACATCCTGGCCCGGTTCAAGCGGATGCGGGGCGAACACGTCCTGCACCCGATGGGCTGGGACGCCTTCGGCCTGCCGGCCGAGCAGTACGCCATCCAGACCGGCACCCACCCGCGGGAGACGACGGCGACGAACATCGCCACCTTCCGCCGGCAGATTAAGGCCCTCGGGTTCAGCTACGACTGGGACCGCGAGGTGGACACCACCGACCCGGCCTACGTGAAGTGGACGCAGTGGATTTTCCTGCTCATCCACGACACCTGGTACGACACCGAGGCGAAGCGGGGCCGGCCGATCAGCGAGCTGCCGATCCCGGCCGCCGTGGTCGGCGAGGACGCCATCCGTAAATACCGGGACAGCCACCGGCTGGCGTTCCAGAGCGAGCAGCCGGTGAACTGGTGCCCAGAGCTGGGCACCGTGCTGGCGAACGAAGAGGTGCAGGACGGCAAGAGCGAGCGGGGCGGCCACCCGGTCGAACGGCGGCCGCTGCGGCAGTGGCTTCTGCGGATCACCGCCTACGCCGAGCGGCTGATCGACGACTTGGGGCCACTGGACTGGTCCGAGTCGATCAAGCAGATGCAGCGGAACTGGATCGGCCGGAGCGAGGGGGCGACCGTCCGGTTCCCCGCCGGGTACGACGTGATCGAGGTGTTCACCACCCGCCCGGACACCCTGTTCGGGGCGACCTACATGGTGCTTGCCCCCGAGCACCCGCTGGTTACCCGGCTCACCACCCCCGATAAGCGGGCCGCCGTCGAGGCCTACCAGCAAGCCACCGCCCGCAAGAGCGACTTCGACCGGATGAACGACAAAACAAAGACCGGGGTGTTCACCGGCGGGTATGCCACGAACCCGGCGAATAGTCAGCAGATCCCCGTGTGGATCGCCGACTATGTTCTGGCCGCATACGGCTCTGGGGCCATCATGGCGGTACCAGCTCATGATGTCCGTGACTACCAGTTCGCCAGAAAGTACGCCCTCCCGATCGTTACAGTGGTTGACCGGCCTGCTGATGAACAGGCTAGCTTCGGGCCAAAGTTGATCGAGTACCATCGACAGCATTTTGGTACAGGCCACTTCTACTCGGCGATTCGGCTCACGCTCGAAAGTCCGGATGCAACATTGAAAGCAGCGGCAGCCGTTCTCAAGCAACTCGGTATACACGAGTCCGGCGTCATTGTTACCGACGAAGGATGTGAAGGGGTCGTGTTGCTAGTGCCACTGAAAGTCGGAGAGTTTAGTAGCCGCTTCCGTGGGCCGCTTGCACAGATGGGGATGGATGAAGCCTACGAGTGGGAAGGCACGGCCATCAACTCGGGTCTGCTTGATGGCCTCCCGACATCTGAGGCCAAGGTGCGCATTATCGCTTGGCTGGAGCAGCAAGGTCACGGTCACCGGCAGGTCAACTACAAGCTCCGAGACTGGCTGTTCAGCCGCCAGCGATACTGGGGCGAGCCGTTCCCGATTCTGCACGGCCCGGCTGGCGAGGTCATCCCGGTGCCCGTCGAACAACTGCCGGTGCGGCTGCCGGAACTGGCCGACTTCAAGCCGACCGGCACGCCCGACGGCCCGCTGGCCAAATCCGGCGACTGGCTGACGGTCACGCTCGACGGAGTGTCGTACCGACGCGAGACGAACACCATGCCGCAGTGGGCCGGCTCGTGCTGGTACTACCTGCGGTACATCGACCCGCACAACCAGGTCGCCTTCGCCGACAAGCGGAAGCTCGACCACTGGCTACCGGTGGACCTGTACGTTGGGGGTGCCGAACATGCGGTGCTGCACCTGATGTACAGCCGGTTCTGGCACAAGGTGCTGTTCGACCGCGGCTATGTGAGCTGCCCGGAGCCGTTCCAGCGGCTGGTCAACCAGGGCATGATCCTTGCCGAAGACAATCAGAAGATGTCGAAGGCCCGGGGCAACGTCGTCAACCCGGACGACATCATCCGCGAGTACGGGGCCGACAGCCTGCGGCTGTACGAAATGTTCATGGGGCCGCTGGAGGCGGTCAAGCCGTGGAGCACCAAGTCGATCGAGGGCGTCACCCGGTTCCTCGGCCGGGTGTGGCGGCTGGTGGTCGATGACAGTGCGGTGTCACTGGCCCTTGGCCCGCTGGTGACGGGCGCCGCCCCGGACGCCGACACGCTACGGCTGACCCACCGCACCATTCAGAAGGTGACGGACGACACGGCCGCCCTGAAGTTCAACACGGCCATCGCCGCCCTGATGGAGTTTACCAACCACCTGACCGCCCTCAAGGCCCGCCCCCGGCAAGCAGTGGAAGCGTTGGTTCTGCTGCTGGCTCCCTACGCCCCGCACGCCGCCGAGGAGTTGTGGCAGGCACTCGGCCGCGGCCCCACCCTGGCCTACGCCCCGTGGCCGGCCTTCGATCCGGCGCTGGTGGTCGCCGACACCATCGAGGTGCCGGTGCAGGTGAACGGTAAGATTAAGACCCGGCTGCGGGTGCCGGCCGGCACCGACGCGGCCGGGCTGGAGGCCGCCGCCCGGTCCGACGCCGCCGTGGTGGCCGCACTCGTCGGCAAGACTGTAAAGAAGACGGTGGTAGTGCCCGGCAAGCTGGTCAACCTTGTGGCCGGCTGACGCCCGCGGGTACACTCGGCGGCGGAGGTGATGCGATGTCTGCTGTCCTGACGCCCCCGCCGGCCGCCCACCGGCCGCCGTTCCGCCCCCGGCCGCTGCTGTGGACGGTCGCCGAGTTCCACCGCGTCAACAGTTCCGGCATCTGGCTCGGCCGGCGGCCCATCCTCCTTCGCGGAGTCATCCTGGAGCAGGGGCCGATGGAACCGCCGCACGCGACCGGGGTAGCGCTCGTCACAGCCGCACTGACGGCCGTATTCAGCCCAGGCTGGTACCTTCGTTGCCAACTCCCGCTGGTGTTCGGGCTACACACCGACCCCATACCCGACGTAGCGGTCGTGTCCGGGACCGTACGCGACTACACGACGGTCCACCCCACGACAGCGGCCGTCGTCGTCGAGGTGAGCGACACCACCCTCGCCACCGATCTGACGGACAAGGTCGAGCTGTATGCCGAGGCCGGCATCGCCGACTACTGGGTGGTTGACGTGAACAGCAAACGGCTACTGGTGTTCCGCGACCCGTACCAACACCCACTCGGCGGGTTCACCTACCGGACGCACCTCACCCTTGCCACCGGCGACTCCGTCACTCCGCTCGCCGCCCCGCACGCCACGATCAAAGTCGCCGACCTGTTGCCGTAGTCACGCCGCCCGCCGCCCGACAGACAGTTGCGGTCGCTGGAGCAGTGCCAGCGCCCGCTGGATTTGTGCTTGGCCGTCGGCCAGCAGGAAGTCCCCGCCACGGCCGGCCGCCTTCTGACCGAGGACGAAGTACCCCGGCTCGGCGGTGACGATGTCGCCGACCGGCTCGCCCACCCGCAGCTCGGTGGTCAGCGACAGGTCGGGGCGGTAGCCGACGCACGCCACTACCCGCTCGGCCTCCCACGTCTGCGACTTGCCGTTCACCCGGCCGCTCACCCGGAACCCCTTTTCCGGTCCGTGGCAGAGGATTTCGTCCACTGCCGTCTGCGGGTGGTATTCGAGGTTACCGTCACAGCGGGCGGCCAGGTGGTTGGCCTTCGCCGCTAGCCGGTCCCGTTCCCGCAGCGGGTCGTTGGCCAGCCGGGGCAGCGGGGCCGAGCGGGGGCCGTGGGTCAGCCACACCACCCAGGTCGATTGGTCCTTCTCAGCGACGCTGGCCAGGTCACAGGCCATTGTCGCCGCCGAGTAGCCGCCGCCGATGACCACCACCGTGCGGTTGGCGTACACCGCCCGGCGGCTGTCCCGCACGTCGTCCACCCAGTAGCTCAGGTGCGGCCGGGCGGCGACTTCCCCCGCGGCGGGGAGGCCGCCGTCGCCGGCCCAGTTGGGGCTTTGCAAGGTGCCGGTGCAGTCGAACACCACGTCGGCGGCGTCGAACCGCTCGGCCCCCTTGCCGTCCCGCACCAGCAGCCGGAACGGCGGCAGCTTGGCCGTCTCGGGTTCGGACTTCCGCCAGCCGGCCCGGCCGACGGCCAGCACCCGGGCGTCGGTCTGCACCACGCCCCGCAGGGCGGAGCACCCGGCCAGTGCCAGCAGATATTCGTCTTTGAATTCGCGGCCGGTGAGCAGGTCGGTGTCGGCCGGCAACTCACGGTCGGGCTGATCACGCAGCAGTGCCGACCGGCCGAGCGGGGTGGCGTTCATCCCGAACGGGGTGAACATGCGGAGGAAGCCCCAGCGGTCGAGATGGCTGCCGGGCTGGCCGCGTTCGTAAACGGTGACGGCGTAGCCGGCGGACTTAGCAACGAGGGCGGCTTCCAGGCCGGTCGGACCTGCCCCGAGGACGGCCACACGGAGGGGATGGGGTTTCATGGGGGCGTCCGTGCCGATGATTGGTAGCCCGAAGAGCGAGCGCGGGACATTTTCCCTAGCTCGCGCTTCGGGCTACCGACCAGAATGCCCGACTGCTGCCCTCGGCTCAACCGGCCGGGGTGGCCGGCGGCTCGGCGGCGGCCGGCGGCGACGGTGCGACCGCTACGGCCGGTGCCGTCAGCCGGTCGCCGAGCTTTCGCAGCCAGCTCATGGCCGGCAACCCGTAGGGGCGGAACTTCTCCGGCCGCTCGGCCCCCTCCTCCATGTAGAACGCCCGATTCTTACTCAGCCGGTTGGCGGCCGGGCTGTCGATCAGGTTGCTGCTGTCGGCGGCCGACATCTGGAACAGCACCCGCTGGCTGAACTCCCGCAGTCCCTGCCGGTCGATGGACCGCTGGAGGTTGGTGAGCGTGTCGCACCAAGCCAGGACGTGCAGCCCGACCGGCGGACCCTCCCGCACCAGGGCCGCGAACTGCTCGCCGGGGGACGCCACCTTCTCGCCCTTGCGTCCGAAGCCGAAGTCGTCCTCCGGCTTACGGAGGTCGCGGAGCCGGTGTAGCCCGTGGACGATCAGGAACCGCGGCGAGCGGTCGGCGTCCCCGGCCTGCCGGCGGGCGAGGTCGGCCGACAGGTCGCCGAGGGCGGCGGCCAAGTCGCCGCGGTCCACGTTCACCGCCGCCGGGCCGACGGCGTCGGCCACGTTGCGGAGGTAGCCGGCGAAGTCGGAGTCGTCCGGCGTGCCGTCCAGCACGGTGACAGACTTCGGCGCCCTGAGTCGGGCGGCCAGGGCGGCGATGGCGGCGGCGTGCAGGGCCAGCGCCGCCTCCTCCTGCTGACCGAGCAGCAGCAGGTTGGCGGCCGACTGCGGGCGGAAGACGGCGGCCGTCGGCTCCTTGATGGCCACGGCGTCACCCAACCACACTGTCGGCGGGCCGGCGAGTTCCCCGCCGGCCAGGGCGCGGTTGGTGGTCAGGTCGGCCGAGCTGTTGCCTTCGAACACCAGCGGAGGCGGGTCGCTCCGGCCGGCCGCCTTCTGGTGCAGTTCGACCAGCAGCTTCTCCCGCTGGTCCTCGTCCAGCCACACCACCTGGAACGGGTCGTTCCCCTCCACCCGGCCGTTGGCGTCGTTGTAAATCGCCTCGCCGGGCCGGTTGAGCAGCCGCGCCGCCGTGTTCTCCTTGCTCAAAATCAACTGGGCGTCGGCCTCGGAGCATTGCAGCGCGATGCGGACGGCCATCTGGTCGATGGTCGCCCGGGGTATGGAGTACGCCCCGCCGAGGGTCTGCGACCCCAGCAGCACATGCACCCCGAACGCCCGGCCTTGCCGCACCAGCCGGTCGAGCAACAGGGCCGCTTCTTGGGCCAGCTTGTCGTCTTCGACGAAGAACATCTGGAACTCGTCCACCACCAGCAGGATGCGGGGGCACTTCCGGCCGCTCCCCTTGACGTGGTCCCGGTAGCCCGACAGGTCGTTGACCTCCGCGGACCGGAACGCCTCGCCGCGTTCCCGCAGGATGCCGTCGAGGCGCTGTAGCACGCTCAGCCCGAATTCGCGTTCGCTCTGGATGGCGACCACCCGGGCGTGCGGCAGCTTGTGCACCGCATACGGCTTAAACTCGACCCCCTCCTTGAAGTCGATCAGGTACAACTCGGCCTCGTCCGGGCTGTAAGTCAGGCACAAGTTGACGATCAGGGCGTGCAGTAGGGTAGACTTGCCCGACCCCGTCTTGCCGGCGATGAGGGCGTGCTGGGCGGTGCCCTTACCGAGCTGGAACACCTGCCGGCGGGTGGCCCCGGCCCGGCCGACGGCCACCTCGAACCCCTTGCCGGCGTCCCCCTCCCAGCGGCGGGCCGGGGCGATGAAGTCGAACGGCACTTCGACGCGGGCCGCCTGTCGGCTGGCCTCGCCGACCCGCCGCACCAGGGCCGCCACGGCTTCCGGGGCCGGCGGCGGATCGACCGTCAGCGGGAAGGCCGCCAAGTCGGGGTCGGCCGGGGTGAACTTGCCCGCGTCCCACTTCAGGTTGAAGGCCAACTGTTCCAGGTCGGCCAGCCGGAAGTCCCGCGGCAGGGTGGCCTTGGTGTCCACACTCACCAGCGTGCAGACCCCACACGCCGGGCCGCTGGACATGATCGACACCAGCCGGCGGGCCGCCTCCGGGGTGAAGTTGTGCGGGAAGTTGGCGACCACCAGCACCCGGTACGGCTCCGCCACCTCGCCCGCGGCCCGGTTGTACTCCTCGACCGACTTGTACTGGTTGCGGAGGTACTTCTGGATCACCGTCTCCATGTGCTCGGTCAGGTCGAGCAGCCGCTTCTCGATCTGCTGCGGCTCGGTCCAGATGCGGGCGCCGATCAGGTTCTCGTCGTGCTCTTGCAGGTGCATGAAGGCGGCGAAGTTCTCGCCCAGCCCGACCGGGTCGAAGACGGTGAACCGCACCTTGCCCGGCGGCACCCCGGTCAGGAACCGTAGCATCGCCCCTTGCAGCAGGCTGACGGCCGCCGGCCGACCCTCGTCCCGCGTCTTGATGAGGACGGCCGCCTTGTCCGGGAACGGCAGGAAGGCCGGCACCGTCTGCTTGAGCGGGTCGGCCGGTATCAGCCGTGTGTCGGCCGACAGGCCGCCCGGCAGCGCCGCCAGATCGACCCCGATGCTCCCATATCGCACCCCGGTCGGCACCGTCTCGGGGTGCGGGCGGTTGCCGGTGAGCAGCAGTTTCCACGGCGGGAAGCGGTCGCTACCGATCTGCGTCAGGTCGCGGAGGGTGTCGCTCACCTCCCGCACTCCGGCCTGCCAGGCGGTGGACAGCGTGTCGAAGTCCCGGTCACGGGTGGCCGTTGCCGTGCGGGTGGCCTCCTGATACTTGGCCTCGACGGCCGCCGCCTCGGCGTCCAGCTTCGTCGTCAGTTCGGCCCCGTCCCGGGCGTACCGCCGGGTCTCCTCGCCGGCGTCCGCGTCCCGGCTGGCCGCCAGCTTGGCGAGGTGGCCGGTGTGCTGGGCGTCGATCTTGGCCAGCACCTCTTTCAGTTGCTCCTCCAGCCCGGCGATGCGGGGCTGGTACTTCTCGTCGGCGGCCGTCCGCTCGGCGGCGTGCCGCTGGGCGTTCTCCTCGACCTGCTTCTTGTGCGTGCCCTCGGCATACGCCCGCAGGGTGGCGACGGCCCGCTCGGCCTCGGCGAGGTACACCCCCAGCCCCTGCCCGCGGTAGCGGACCTCCCGCTTGGCCAGAACCTGGAGCAGCACCCGCAGGAGCAGCCCGCCGACCACCGCCGACCCGAGGATGACGCCGATGCCGGTGCCGCGGTCCAGGCCGACGCCGAAGGCGATGCCCGCCCCGACGCCGCCGGCCACCACCACGCACAGGGCCGTGCCGACCGAACCGAGCAGCCGGGGCAGCGGGGCGGCGGCCAGCCGGTCGGCCGAGTGGCTGGCGTCCTCGACCGCCTTCTGCACCTTACCCACCGGGTCGGTCGGGGTCGGGGCCGGCAGCCGGGAGGCGTCGAACCGGATGCCCTCGCGGTCGAGCCGCACCCGGGCCAGAGTCCGGTCGGCGCCGTCCCACAACTCGGCAGTGCGGCCGTCGGCGTCGGCGGCACTCCGCTTGGCCTCGTCCAGCCGGTCGCGGGCCTCCTTGTCCCACGCTTCGAGCTGGCTGTCGAGCGACCACTTCTTGTCGGCGAAGTCGGTCCGCTGCTTCTCCAGGGCGACGGTGTACTCGTCCACCGCCCGCTTGCGGACGTTCACCTTCTTGCCGCCGGCGGCCGCCGCCTCGGCCTCGTACCGGCCGGCAATGTCGGCGGCGGCGGCCCCGTGCCCGCTGCCGTGGTCGGCCAGGTGCTTGACCCGGTTGCTACCGGCGGCCTTGCGACCGCGGGCCACCTCCTTGTCGGCGGCGGCGGTGGCGGATGCAAACGCCTCGGCGACGGCGGCTTCGGCAGTCGATCGGTCGGCGACCAGTTTCCGCAGCCGGGCCAGGGCGGCACGCTGGCGGTCGAACAGCGGGGCGGCGGCAGGCGGCATGGCGGGCACGGGTTAGAGGGGGAACTCGCACTCGACCCGCACCTGCGCGAACAGGGCGGCCAACAAATCCACGGCTTGTAACACGTCGCCGACGGCCTTATCCAGCGGCTGCCAGGTCTGCTCGTCGAATTCGCTGCGGGCGGCGTCGTCCCAGGCGTCCTGGGCCAACTCCCACTTGGCCCGGGCCACCTTCTGGGCGTCGAACAACTGGCTGCGGTTGGACCCGATCCTCATGACGTGCCCCCGGATGCGAGTGGGGGGGCGGCGGGGCCGGCGTCCAGCTTCAGTTCGGCGTACCGCTCCAGGGCGTCCAGCCGGCGGCCCATGATTGCCAACCCGCGGGCCACGTCCAAATCCAGGATGGTCGTCAGCCGGTGGCCGGCGCCGCTGTACGTCTCGTCCACCTGCTTGGGCAACGCGCCGGACCACTTGCGGCACGCCGCCACCTTGTCCTCGGCGTGTTCCAGCCTAGCCCGTGCCCGCCGCAGGTCGCGATCCTGCAACGTGGTGTCCGGCATCTTGCCGTCCCACCCGGGGAACTTGCGGGCGGCCAAGTCGGCTTTTGCCTGCGTCACCTCCTCCTCGCACTCCCGCACCGCCCGCTGCCACTGCCGCTGTTGCTCGTCGATCCAGTCGTAGGCCCGGCGGACCTCCTGGTTGAACCCGGCCACGGCGTCGGCGGCCGCGTCCCGGTAGGCGGTCATGGCCGCCAGCCAGTCGTGCAGCGTCGGGATGCTCCGGACGTCGGCCCCGGGGGCGCTCATGCGTCACCGCTGGGAGAGGTAGTCTTCGATCCGCTCGGCCTTCCGCATGAGGAACGGCAGGAACTCGGCCGCCACCTCGAGGAACCGCTCGTCCCCCTTGATCTGCTCCTCGAACTGCTCACGGAAGCGGTCGTACTCCTGGTCCCGCCAGGTGTCGCCGAGGGACAGGAACTGGCCGTGCAGGGCACTCAGCTCGGCCTGCCGCTGGGTCAGGTAGCGATTGAGGTTGCCGGCGAACCGGCGGATCTCGGCGGGGTCAACAACGGCCTGGGCCATGCGGCACCGGGGGTCGGGGTGCCGGCATTGTATCCCACTCCCCGAGTGTCTGCCAACGCCGGAGCGGGCCGCCCCGGATACAACGCCCTGAACCCGGGGGTGGACTGTGACGCCGCGTGAAGTGCTGGCCTTCCTGCGCGAGAAAGAAGTGAAGGCCGTGGACCTGCGGTTCATGGACTTCCCCGGCCAGTGGAAGCACGTCACCATCCCGGCCGAGGAGCTGGACGAGGCCACCTTCGAGGACGGGTTCGGGTTCGACGGGAGTAGCTTGCGGGGCTGGCAGAAGATCAACGAGAGCGACATGCTGCTGGTGCCCCAGCCGGGCACCCTGTTCCTGGACCCGTTCCGCACCGACACCACCGCCGCCCTCATCTGCACCATCCAGGAGCCGGCCACCCGGGAGGACTACAGCAAAGACCCGCGGAACGTGGCCCGCAAGGCGGTCGCCTACATGCAACAGCAGGGGGTGGCGGACGCGGCCCAGTTCGGCCCGTCGCTGGAGTTCTTCGTGTTCGACGACGTGAAGTTCGACCAGACCAGCCACTCGGCCTTCTACTACGTGGACTCGCAGGAGGCGGCCTGGAACACCGGCCGGGACGAGAAGCCGAACTTGGGGTACAAGATTCCCTACCGCCAGGGCTACTTCCCCTGCCCGCCGACCGACCACTTGCACGACCTCCGCAGCGAGATGATGCGGGTCATGATCGACTGCGGGCTGGCAGTCGAGAGCCACCACCACGAGAAGGCGACCGGCGGCCAGTGCCAGATCGGGGTCCGGCACGCCGACCTGCTGACGGCCGCCGACAACGTGCTGAAGTACAAGTACGTGGTGCGGAATGTGGCCCACCGGCGGGGCAAGACGGCCACCTTCATGCCCAAGCCGCTGTACGACGAGTACGGCAGCGGCATGCACTTCCACATGTCGCTGTGGAAGGGCGAGGCCAACCTGTTCGCCGGCGGGGCGGCCAGTGGGCTGAGCGAGCTGGCCGAGTACGCCATCGGAGGGATTCTGAAACACGCCCGGGCCTTGTGCGCCATCACCAACCCGACCACGAACTCTTACAAGCGGCTGATCCCCGGGTTCGAGGCGCCGACCCGGCTGGCCTACAGCCAGCGGAACCGCTCGGCCGCCATCCGCATCCCGGTGTACTCGGCCCGGCCGCTGTCCAAGCGGATCGAGTACCGGCTCCCGGACCCGTCGGCCAACCCGTACCTGGCGTTCGCCGCCGTCCTCATGGCCATGCTGGACGGCATCAAGGGCAAGGTCCACCCCGGCGAGCCGCTGGACAAGGACATCTACGACCTGCCGCCGGAAGAGCTGGCCGACGTGCCGGCCACCCCGGCCCACTTCGACGAGGCCCTGAAGGCGCTGGAAGAGGATCACGAGTTCCTCCTCCACGGCGGCGTGTTCACCGAAGACGTGCTGCACACCTGGATTCGCTACAAGCGGGTCGAGGAGGTGGAGGCCCTGCGACTGCGGCCCCACCCCTACGAGTTCGCCCTGTACTTCGATGCGTGAGTGGGCTGGCGGATTTCTGTCCGGTCTGGCACGCCGGCTGCGTTGAACTTGATGTCGGCGAAACGGTCGCCGGTCCCTTCCCCATCAGGTCCAGACTCACTTTCCCCGACCCGTCCCGATCCCACTCCGCTCACCCGCCCGGCCTCCGGACGGGCGAGTTTCTTTTCCGGCCGCTAAACTCACCCCGACGGCTTCCCACTGATGTCACCCCGCGTGCGCACATGCCGACATATGCCGCCGACCTCGCCGCCGTCCGCCGGGCGGCCGAACGCATCCGTGGTTTCGTTCACCGCACGCCGGTGTTCACTTCCGAGACACTCGATCGGCAGACCGGCCGCAAACTCTTCCTGAAGTGCGAGAACTTCCAGAAAACCGGCTCGTTCAAGTACCGTGGGGCGACCAACGCCGTGCGGGCGTTGTCGGCCGACGTGGCGGCCCGGGGGGTGGTGACGCACAGCAGCGGCAACCACGCCCAGGCACTAGCCCTGGCGGCAAAGGTGCGGGGCATCCCGGCCCACGTGGTGATGCCGCGAAACGCCCCGGCGGTGAAGAAGGCGGCCGTCCTTAGCTACGGCGGCCAGGTGGTGGAGAGTGAACCGACGCTCGCCGCCCGCGAAGCCGCCGCCGCAGAGATGGTGCGACAGACTGGCGGCAGCCTGATCCCGCCGTTCGACCACCCGGATGTCATCGCCGGGCAAGGGACTGCCTGCCTGGAGTTACTGGAAGACGTGCCCGACCTCGACGCGGTGGTGGTGCCGGTCGGCGGCGGCGGGCTGCTCAGCGGCTTTGCCATCGCCGGCCGGGGGATAAAACCGACAGTCCGATTGTTCGGGGCCGAGCCGGTGTTGGCTGGCGACGCCGCCGAGTCGAAGGCGACCGGCGTCCGCCAGCCGGCCAAACCGCCGGCCAGCATCGCCGACGGGCTGCTGACCCGCCTCGGTGAACTGACGTGGCCGGTGGTGCGTGATCAGGTAGAAGCGGTTTACACCGTCAGCGAGGAAGAAATCGTCGCGGCCATGCGGCTGGTCTGGGAGCGTGTCAAACTGGTGATCGAGCCGAGTGCCGCCGTCGGCGTGGCCGTGGTACTGGGCGAAGCGTTCCGCAGATTGGACGGGTTGGAGCGGGTCGGCGTCGTGCTGTGCGGTGGGAACGTTGATCTGGACCGACGATATTGGTGAGGCACGCATGGCGTGCCGTCTTCGCTTCGCCAACCGGCACGCCATGCGTGCCCTACCCGCAGCGGGCGTACACCGGCTCCCGCAGGTACAGCCGCGGCCCGAGCGGGCACGGCACCGGCGTCAGCTCGATCGGGGTCAGCTCGTCCATCCCGTACGTCAGGCCGGTGTCGCTGCCGCCGTCCTGGTGGTCCCGCAGGCGGCCGTCGGCCATGTCGAACACCCGGTCGGCGTAGGGCAGTAGCCGGTGGTCGTGCGTCACTACCAGCACCGTCACGTTCCGCTCCCGGGCACACTCCCGAAGCAGTTCGATGACGTGCTGGCCGTTCTCCCAGTCGAGGGCACTTGTCGGTTCGTCGGCGAACAGGAAGGCCGGGTTCTTGACTAGCGCCCGGGCGATGGCCACCCGCTGCTTCTCCCCGCCGGATAGTTGGGCCGGTCGCAAATGGGCCTTGTGGGCGATGCCGAGTTGCCCCAGCACGTGATCCGCCCGCTTGGCCGCTTCCCGGCTGCTGGCCCCTTCACCCCACTTCAGCACCACTTCGAGCTGCTGGCGGGCGGTCAGGGCCGGAAACAAGTTGTAGCCCTGAAAGATGTACGAGCAGTTCCGCAGCCGGAACCGCTCCAGCTCGCCCTCGGACATGGTCCAGACGTCTTCGCCGAGGGCCGTCACCCGCCCGCTGTCCGGCCGCATGAGGGCCGACAGGACCGCCAGCATGGTCGATTTGCCGCTGCCGCTCGGCCCCATCAGCAGGTTGAGTTCGCCGGCCTGGAGGCTCAGCGACACGTCGTCCACGGCCACCGTCCGCCCCTCGCCGCTGCCGAACGCCCGAGTCAGCCGCTGCCCCACCAACGTCGGGCCGGCCGGTCGGCAGGCCGCAGGCGCGGTCGCGGTCGTGAACAGACGGGTCAGGCGGGTCATCTCGGGGTGGCTCCTGGTGGCATTCGGTAATCGGCTCCGGTCGGACGAACCGACCAAACTCCGATGCGGCGAGCGGGGCGAAGGGTTCGGCCGAGACCTCCGGGAACTCGGTAACTTGCGGGGTCTGAGGCAACCAAGGACGACTCGGCGTCGTCCGCTTAGGACTGGTAAGGATGCAGACTGAACGCCCGTCGTGCAACTTATTTCAACATTTTCTCAACCCCCGGACCGGCCGGCACCACCGCCCGAGTCCCCCGGCCGGCTTTACAGCTTGTTATCGGCACAGCGGTTACAGCGACAACCCGTGTCGGACAGGAAACTCCGGTCGGCCAACATGGCGAACCGTGCCCGATCGTGTTTACTATACCAAATACCCCGTCCGTGACGAACCTTTCGCCAGGTGGACATGCCTCAGCCGGTCGGGCCAGTCGTCCGAACACTCACCGACCTACCCGGCCTGCTCGCCCGGGGCGACGGCTGGGCCGAGTTGCGGGCCGCCCTGGATGCCGGCAAGAGCGGCACCGTGGACGGCGCCTGGGGGTCTTCGGCGGCCGCCGCCGTGGCGGCACTGGCGACCGGCGGCACCCTGCTGGTGGTGGTGCCCGGGGCCGGCGAGGTGGCTGGCTGGGCCGAAGACCTGCACGGCTTCGCCGGGGTCAAGCCGGCGATCTTCCCGGCCCACGACACCTGGCCGCCGCCGTCCACCAAAGGCCGTCTGGCCGACGAAACCAGCCGCCGGTTGCGGCTGCTGCAACAACTGCTCAGCGACCCGCCGCCGCTGGTGCTGGCGCCGATGGCGGCGATCCTCCAGCCGGTGCCGGCGCGGGACGAGCTGACCAACTCCGGCCGCCGGCTGCGGGTCGGCGACAGCCTCGACTTGGACGAGTTCGCCGGCTGGCTGGTGGCCAACGGCTACAAGCGGGTGGAGGCGGTCGAGTTCCCCGGCGAGTTCGGCCGCCGTGGGGGCTTGCTCGACCTGTTCCCGCCGGACCTCGCCGACCCGGTGCGGCTGGAGTTTTTCGGCGACGAGCTGGAGAGCGTCCGCACGTTCTCGGCGCAGAGCCAACGCAGCCTGGACAAGCGGGAGACGCTGGTGGTGTTGGGCTTGGGGGACGGCGCCCCGAACACTCAAAGACGATCGTCCCTGGGCTTTGTCGGCGACTACCTACAGCCCAAGTCCGTGGTCGTGCTGGTGGAACCCCAAGACCTGAAGGAACAGGGCCGCCACTTCTTCGAGCGGGTCGCCGACCCGACCGGGCTGTTCAGCGTGGACGGCGGGTTCGCCCAACTGCTCAAGCACCCGTCGGTGGTGGTGAGTGCCCTGCCCCGCCCGACCGTCGAGGCGAGCGTCCACCTGCGGGTCGAGTCGGTCGAGCGGTTCAGCGGCAACGTCACCCGGGTGCGGGACGAGCTGGACGCCATCGCCCACAGCGACCGGGTGCTGGTCGCCTGCCAGACCGAGGCCGAGTGCCACCGGCTGACGGACGTGTTGAAGGCCGGCAAGCTGGCCGCGTCCGACCGGCTGACGCTGGTGACGGGGCATGTGCGGGCCGGGTTCCGGCTGGTCGGCTCGGGCGTCGTCGTCCTCGGCAGTCATCAGTTGTTCCACCGCGACGCGTCGGCCGCCGCCACCAAGGCCGACGGCAAGAAGCCCGGCCGGCGGCTGGAAAGCCGGGCCATCGACAGCTTCCTGGACCTGCAAGACGGCGACTACGTGGTCCACGTGGCCCACGGCATTGCCCGCTTCCGCGGCATGAAGATGCTGGACAAGGGTGGCGGTGTGGACGGCGAGTCGCCGCTGCCGCTGCCGGCCGCCACCGAGGAAAACCTAATCCTGGAGTTCCGCGACGGGGTGATGCTGTACGTCCCGGCGAGCCGCATCGATTTGGTGCAGAAGTACGTCGGCGGGTCGCAGGGCCAGCCGGAGCTGAGCAAGCTCGGCGGCACCGCCTGGGGCAAGCGGAAGGACCGGGTGTCCGAGGCCGTCCGCGACATGGCCGCCGACATGATCCAACTGCATGCCATGCGGAACGCCGTGCCGGGGTTCGCCTTCCCGGTGGACAGCGACTGGCAGGGCGAGTTCGAGGCCGCCTTCCCGTACCAGGAGACGCCCGACCAGCTCACCGCCGTGGCCGAGATCAAGGAGGACATGCACCGGCCCAAGCCGATGGACCGGCTGCTGTGCGGGGACGTGGGCTACGGCAAGACGGAGGTGGCCATCCGGGCAGTTTTCAAGGCCATCGACAACGGGAAGCAGGTGGCCGTGCTGGTGCCGACGACGGTGCTGGCCGAGCAGCACTACCGCACCTTCAGCCAGCGGATGGCCGAGTACCCGTTCGTGGTGGAAACCGTGAGCCGGTTCCGCAGCCCGCAGAAGCAGCGGGACGCGCTGAAGCGGCTGGCCGCCGGCGAGGTGGACGTGATCATCGGCACCCACCGGCTGGTGTCCAAGGACGTGAAGTTCAAAGACCTGGGGCTGGTCATCATCGACGAGGAGCAGCGGTTCGGGGTCGAGCACAAGGAGCGGCTGAAGCAGTTCCGGGCCACCGTGGACGTGCTGACCATGAGCGCCACGCCGATCCCGCGGACGCTCCACCAGGCGCTGCTCGGCATCCGGGAAATCTCCAACCTGGAGACGCCGCCGCCGGACCGCCTGCCGGTGGAGACCCGCATCATCCGCTGGGACGAGGCGCTGGTCAAAAACGCCGTGTACCGGGAGCTGAACCGCGGCGGGCAGGTGTACTTCGTCCACAACAAGATTTTCGACATCGAGGAGGTGAAGGCCCGGTTGGAGTTCCTGTGCCCGGAGGCGCGGGTGGTCATCGGCCACGGCCAGATGGGCGACGGCGAGCTGGAGAAGGCGATGGTGGCGTTCGTCCGCAAGGAGGCCGACATCCTGTTGGCCACGACCATCATCGAATCGGGGGTGGACATCCCCAACGCGAACACAATGTTCATAGACGAAGCCGACATTTACGGCCTGGCCGACCTGCACCAGCTCCGCGGCCGGGTGGGGCGGACGAGCACCCGGGCCTACGCCTACCTGATTGTCGATGCCAACAAGCTTGTGGCAGCCAACGCCCAGAAGCGGCTCAAGGCCATCGAGGAGTTCACCGAACTGGGGGCCGGGTTCAAGATCGCCATGCGGGACCTGGAGATTCGCGGGGCCGGCAACATCCTCGGGGCCGAGCAGAGCGGGCACATCGCGTCCATCGGGTACGAGCTGTACTGCCACCTGCTGGAGAACGCCGTCCGGCAGATGAAGAACCAGCCGCCGCGGGTGGCGGTGGAGGTGAACGTTGATCTGCCGTGGCCGGCCTACTTGCCGCGGGACTACGTGCCGGGACAGAAGCTCCGCATCGAGGTGTACCGCCGGCTGTCCCGGCTACGCGACCCGCGGAAGCTGCTCGACTTCCGGGCCGAACTGGCCGACCGCTACGGCCCGCTGCCGGAGCCGGCCGAGTGGCTACTGCGGGCCACCGAGGTGCGGCTGTTAGCCGTCAAGTGGCAGATCACGAGCGTCCACCGGGACGGGCCGGCCCTCATCCTCAGTTACAAGAGCCGCAAGCAGGCCGAGAAGGTGGCGGCGGCCAGCGCCGGGCGGCTGAAGGTGATCGACGACCAGACGCTGTACTGCCGGCTCCGCGGCGACGAGGACGAACCCGAGCCGCAGTATCGGCTGCTGACGGCGGTCCTCGACCCCGGGTCGGCCCCCATCCCGGCGTTGCCGCCCCCGCCTCCACCGGCCCCGGTCGTCTTGACCCGCACTCGCCGTGGCGAGCGGCGGGCGTAAGCCCGTCCGGTCTGGACGTAGTGGCACGCCGCCGGCGTTCAGTCCGGACAGGCTTACGCCCGCCGCTCGCCTTGCGTTCCCTAGCCCACCCGGCTATACCCGCCGCCAGCGCCCACGGCACGGACCGCCGCCGGCGCGACAGGGGTGCCGGCATGGACGCCGTTCGCGTAGCCGTTCTCGGGGCGGTGCTGGCCGCCGGCTGTGCCGCCGTCAGCCCGCCGGCCGAAGTCCCGTCGCTCCCGCCGGCCGCCCGCCCCCAAGCCCCGTCCGACCCGCCCCCAGCCCCGCCGGTGGTGCCGGCGGCGGCCGCCGAGGCGGCGGGCGCCACCCGCCAGATTCGGGTGGTGGCCCTGGTCGGCACCGACGCCGTCATCACCGACGACGAGGTGTGGCAGATGGTCCGCCACCGCCGCGGCGAGCTGGCCAAGCTGGCCGAGGGCGAGCGGGCCGAGGGCGAGAAGCAACTGTTCCGCGAGGAGCTGCGCCGGCTGGTCGAGCGGGAGCTGGTCATCGTCGAACTCAACGGCAAGCTCCGCAAGAGCAAGCCGCAGATGATGGACGAGTTACGCGAGGAAGCCGCCCGCGGGGTGGACAAGCAGTTGAAGGAAATCCGCAAAACGATGGGCAGCCCGTCGGACGCCGACTTCGAGGCCATCCTGAGCAACGAGCGGCTGACCCTCAAGGGCCTCCGCCGGCAGTACGAGCGGGCCACCCTCAAGGACATGTTCCTGGGCCAGTACCTGCGGGAGAAGAAACGGGACATCGGGCTGGCCGAGGTGCGGCGGTACTACGACGACCACCCGCAGGAGTTCGCCGCCGCCGACCGGGTGAAGTGGCTCGACCTGTTCCTGGCGGCCGGCCTGTTCGCCACCCCGGAGGCGTGCCGGCAAACGGCCGCCGACTTGGCCAAGCAGGCCCGCGGCGGCGTGGACTTCGTCGGACTGGTGAAGCAGCACGGCCACGGCGACAGCAAGCTCCGCGACGGCGAGGGCGTCGGGGCCAAGCGGGGCGAGGTGCGACCGGCCGAGTTGGAAGCGGCCGTGTTCGGACTGGCCGCCGGCCAGGTGAGCGACCCGCTGCCGACGGCCACCGGCTACCACGTCGTCAAGGTGCTGGAGCGGGAACAGGCCGGGCGGAAGCCGTTCGACGCGGCGGTACAGTCGGGCATCCGCAAGAAGCTGCTCGACCAGTTCCGCGAGGGCGAGGTGCAGAAGCTGATCGACGACCTGTGGCGCAAGACGACGGTGGAGTTCGTCGGGGTGCCGTGACATGAACCGGGCCGAGTTTCAACGGCTGGCCGAGGTGCGTGTCCGCGAGGCCGAGGCGCTACTGGCCGCCGGCCTGTGGGATGGTGCGTACTACCTGGCCGGGTATGCCGTAGAATGCGGTCTTAAGGCGTGTATCGCCAAACTCACCCGGGCGGAGGACTTCCCGCCCGATCGGCGATTTGTCGAGGCTTGCTACTCACACAATTTGGCCGGACTGCTGAAAACGGCCGGGTTGCAGGACCAGTTCGATGCCGACGCCGCTGCCGACCCGAACCTGCTGGCAAACTGGGTTGTCGTGAGCAAGTGGTCCGAACAGAGCCGGTACATGACCTCGCCCGAGCCGGAGGCTCGAACGCTGGTCGGTGCCGTCCGTGGGGTGCTGGCATGGCTGACGCGTATTTGGTGAGGGAGCGGATCGACGCCGGACGCCGGCTGATCGACGGCGTGACGGCGGCCGGCGTCGAGGTGGCGGCCGCATTCTGGGCGGTCCGCGGCGACCGCGACCGCTGGGAGCTGTACTTAGCCGTACCGGGGGTGGACAAAACCGGGTCGCTGCCCGTGTACGGTCACGTTAACCGCGTGTATTGGCAGCTCTCCGAGGTAGACCAGGATGCGATCGGGTCGTTTGGCATTCGAGTGGAGAGCGCGACCTCTCGGTTAGCCCAAGCGGTCATCGACCATGTCCGGCGATACCCCCGGGCGGCCGGCAACCGGCTTGAGACGACACTACTTGGCGGCGAGTACGTTGAATCACTGTACGCCTACCCTTTCTCGGCCCTCACCCCCGCGTAGCCCATGCTCCGCGAGGAACAGATCGACCTCCGCCGGCAGCGGGCCAAGTCCGCCCGGCTGGTCATCCGCAACCTCACCAAGAAGAAGGTCCACTCCGACTTCGAAGTGACCAACCCGGCCTCCGGCGGCCGGTACACCGTCACCGTCCGCGGGTTCGACACCGGCGACAACGCCTGCACCTGCCCGGACTTCAAGGCCAACACCCTCGGCACCTGCAAGCACATCGAAGCCGTCCTCGACCACCTCAAGGACGAGCTGCCGGCCCACCTCCAGAAGAAGAAAGCCACCGTCGTCCGGCCGGAGGTGTACCTGCACTACGGCGACGCACTGCGGCTCGGCCTGCACCTGCCGCCGCGGCACTCGGACAAGCTCGGGGTTCTGGCCCGCCGGTTCTTCGACGAGAAGGGCCTGTGGAGCGGCCGCGGCCGGGCCGAGGATTTCGTGCCGGCCGTCGAGGCGGTGCCGGAAGAAGTCACGGTGTTGTCGGACGCGATGGACTACCTGGCCCGCGAGACGGACCGGCTCGACCTGCTCCGCACCGAGCAGGAGTGGCTGGCCCAGCTCGACGCCGGCACCTTCCCGCAGCCGCTGGCCGTGCCGCTGTACGACTACCAACTGCGTGGCGCGATGTTCCTGGCCGGCCGCGGCCGCAGCATCCTCGGCGACGACATGGGCCTGGGCAAGACGGCACAAACGCTCGCCGCGGTGGAGCTGCTGGCCCGCGAGCGGAACATCGGCCGGGTGCTGGTGGTGGCCCCGGCGTCGGTCAAGTTCCAGTGGGAGGGGGAGATCAAGCGGTTCACCGGCCGTGCGGTCCAGGTGATCGACGGCGACCCCCAGGACCGGGACGCCCAGTACGCCGTGCCCACCTTCTACCGGCTGGTCAATTACGAGCAGGTGGTCCGCGACCACGCCGCGGTGAACGGCTGGCAGCCGGACGTGATCGTGCTGGACGAGGCCCAGCGGATCAAGAACTGGGAGTCCAAGACCAGCAAGGCGGTGAAGAAGCTGACCAGCCGGTACGCGATGGTGCTGACCGGCACGCCGCTGGAGAACCGGCTGGAGGAGCTGTACAGCATCGTCCAGTTCGTGGACGAGCGGCGGTTCGGCCCGGCCGTCCAGTTCCTGCAAGACCACCGCCAACTGGACGCCGACGGCCGGCTGGTGGGCTACCGCAACCTGGACCAGATTCGGGACAAGCTGGCCCCGATCTTCCTCCGCCGCACCCGCGCCGAGGTGCTGACCCAATTGCCCGAGCGGACCGACAGCGACCGCTTCGTGGAACTGCGGCCGGAGCAGGAAGCCGCCTACGCCGAGCAGCGGTCGGCCCTGGCCCGGCTGCTGAGCAAGGGCTACCTGAGCGACCTGGATCGCAAGCGGGTGCTGGCCTGCCTCGCCAACCTGCGGCTCATCTGCGACAGCCTGTTCCTGTTCGACAAGCGGAGCCACGTCTCGCCCAAGCTGGACGAGTTCCGCGAGCTGGTGCCGGAACTGCTGGCCGACGGCGACCACAAGCTGGTGGTGTTCAGCCAGTGGGAGGGCATGACCGCCCTGGCCGCGACGGTGCTGGACGACCTCGGCGTGGAGTACACCACCCTACACGGCGGCCTGTCCGGGAAGGACCGCAAGGCGGTCCTGCAGCAGTTCACGACCGACCCCGACTGCCGGGTGTTCCTGTCCACCGACGCCGGCGGGGTCGGGCTGAACTTGCAAACGGCCGACACGGTGGTGAACCTCGAACTGCCGTGGAACCCGGCGGTGCTGGAGCAGCGGATTGCCCGGGTCCACCGCATGGGCCAAAAGCGGCCGGTGCGGGTGGTCAACCTGCTGACCCGGGGCACCGTCGAGGAGCGGGTGCGGCAGGTGCTGGCCGCCAAGCGGGAACTGTTCCTCGGGCTGTTCGACGGCGACGAGGACGAGATCGCCATCGCCGCCCCGGGGGCCGGGCAGTTCCTGTCCGCCGTGCGCGAACTACTCGACGACGCCCCGCCTCCACCCCCGTCACCGGCACCCGCCGCCGATTCGCCGGCCGGTCTTTGGCGGGCGGCGGCCGAACTGGTCGACGCCCTGGCCCTTTTGCAGAGTGCCCCAGACCCTGTTACGGCCACCCGACTGCGGGCCGGGCTACGAACACTGCTGCCCCGGCTCGGCGAAACGGCACACTGATTGCTCGACTAGGCGATAACCGGAACAGACTTGAGCGAATCCCGCTCAGTCCGTGCAAGCTGTCGCCTGTAGCGCGTTCGGACTATACTTCCTAGACCGACTCCTCGGAGGTTTGCCATGACGACTCGTATGCTGCTCGCCGCTGCGGCTCTCGCCGCCGGCTCTGTCGCTCCGGCCCAGTATCTGCCGAACTACGGGTACGGTGGCAACGGGTACGGCGGCAACGGGTACGGCGGCAACGGGTACGGCACCACGGTCAACCCGTACAACGGCACCATCACCCAGACCGGGGCCTCCTTCGACCCGTACACCGGCAATCCGACGGTGGTGAGCAACGGGTACAACCCGTACACCGGGGCCGTCGGACAGACGGTGTCGCAGTACAATCCGTACACCGGCACCACCGTCCGCCAGGACCAGGCGGTGAACCCGTACACCGGGGCCGGGTACAACTACGTCCGGGCGTACAACCCGAACCTGGACAACGGCTACGGCTACGTGACCAATCCGTACGGCAACTCCGGCTACGGCAATTACGGGTATGGCGGGTACGGGTCTAACTATAACTACGGGGTCGGGGCCTTCGGTGTCAACCGTGGCGCAGTCTATAACCGCGCGTCCTACGCCCCGTCCGGTTTCAAGCCGACCTTTCGACGGTAAGTGTGACGGCCGGGCTTGATGCACATCCCGGGCAAGCTACCACCTCCCGAGCGATCTCGACCCCGGCCCCGCTGAGGTCGCCGGTCGTTTCCCACTTCCGCTTGCCAGTCTTCGGGTTCAGCCGGTGGACCCAGTTGGCATCCCGACGTGGCGGATACGCCTTCGGCCGGACGGCCATGACCACTTTCATGGCCCGAGTGCTAGCGGGAGACACCCCGCCACAGAGCTGACAGTGATACATGCACCGAGCCGAAGTCCGTCAGGATGGCAGCTGCCGCCGGGGTGGCTCATGGCCCGGCGGGCGAAGGAGTCGGGACATCCCACAGAGGCGCGTCGCCGGCCGAGATTCGCGCCAGCCGACGTAGCCGATAGTACTTCAGCCCGGGGAAGTAGAAGGCCGCTGCCGACACCAGCCCGAACAGCAGGTGCCCGACCTGTGGGAGTGCCGCCATCAGCCCGGCGGTGACGAAGAAGGCGAAGGCCGTCAGGTAGAACTGGCCGCTGAGCGTGCCGGCTTTGAAGAAGAACACCACCCCGGCCAGCACCGCCAGCACCGGCGACAAGGTGAGCGACGGCAGGCCCTGCACCACCTCGATGACGAACAGCCCGACGCTGCCGAGCACCGACCCGGCCCAGGCGTGGGCGATCTGCCGTTCGACGAACAGCACCGGCCCGCCCCGCCGCCGCAGCCGCCAGAAGATGCCGCCCCAGGTGAACAGCCCGGTGCCCCACAGGGCCAGGTACGCCCCGTGGCTGGCGACGCCCAGCCAGCTCATGACCTGGGTGGCCAGGCAGATGAGGAAAATGGCCAGCGAGTGCCACATCCACAGCAGGCCCCAGTTCTCCAGGACAGCGGCGTGGTGCGTCTCCCGGAGCATCCGCGACACCAGCGACCCGAAGCTGCCCGGCATGACGGTCATCGGCTCGCCGGCCAGGAACGCCTCCAAGTCAGTCGCCAGGTCGGCCGCCGACTGGTACCGCAGGTCGGACGGCTTCTGCAGGCACTTCAGGCACACCAGTTCCAGGTCGCGGTCCACCGACGGCATCAGGTCGCGGGGCCTAACAGGCTCCTGCTCGATCACCATGAGGAGCGTGTCCACCGGCGTCGCCGCCCGGAACGGCGGCCGGCCGGTGAGCATCTCATACAGCACCGCCCCGAGCGAATACACGTCCGCCGCCGGGGTCAGGTCGCTGCGGCCGGTGGCCTGCTCCGGCGACATGTACGACGGGGTGCCGACGACCGCCCCGGTGCGGGTCAGCGACTCGTGCCGGTCGGCCTGCTTGGCCAGCCCGAAGTCGGTGATCTTGGCCTCCCACGGCAGCCCGTCGGACGACGGGGCGTCGGACAGCAGGATGTTGCTCGGCTTCAAGTCGCGGTGCAGGATGCCGTTCTCGTGGGCGTGGTGGACGGCCCAGGCCACCCCGGCCACCAGCCGGGCGGCGGTTTTTGCGGTCAGCGGCCCGGCGGCAACGATCACCTGCCCGAGCGTGCGACCCGGCACGTACTCCATGCACAGGAACGCCTGCCCGTCGCAGCTACCGACCTCGTACACGCCGACGATGTTCGGGTGCTGCAACCGGGCGGCGGCCTCGGCCTCGGCCCGGAACCGGGCGCGGTCCGCCGGCGTGGCAAGGTGGGCATCCCGCACCATTTTGATGGCGACGACGCGGTTCAGCGACTTCTGAATCGCCTTATAGACGACGCCCATGCCGCCGCGGCCGAGTTCGCTCAGCAGCTCGAAGTCGCCGAAGGTACGGGGTAGGTAGGCCGGCGACGGGTCCGGCTCGGCCGGCACGGATACCGTCAGCGGCACCTGCCGGGCGAGTTGCGCGTACTGCGCGACGGCCCACAGCTCGCGGAGTTCGCTCGCCAGGTCGGGGTGCGAGCGGGCGGCACGGTCCACGTCGGTCGGCCGGCCGGCCCGCTGGGCGTCGGCCAAACCGGCGAGGAGCGCGGCCAGGGTCTCGTCGTGGTCGAGGGTGGCAGTCGGCATTTTACGACCCTCAGTCTTCGGCGTAGTAGTCGGCCAGCATGGTGGCGGCGGCCGACTGGAGTTCCGGCGCCACATCCAGTTCCAGCGTCACCAGCCCGAACGGCTCCTGCGGGTCGATGCGAACGACGGCGTCGATGACCCGGCCGCCCAGCTCGCAGCTCAACCAGCCGACCTCCGCCGGCTCCATCCGGGCGTCCTTCGGGACCACTGTAAACCGCAGGTCCGGCCGCTCCGGCGACACCAGCCGGGACAGCCCCCGCAGCGTCGGCTTGAGGTGCGGGAACAGCTCGTCATCGACTGCCGCCAATTCCCAGTCGCGGCCGGCGACCCGGTGGTACAGGGTGGCGTCGCCGTCGCCGAGGCGGAGTTCTAGCCGCTCGGCCCCCTCCCGCAACGCGGTCAGCAGGGCGAGCAGCCAGAAGCGGCGGGGGTCGGGTTCGGCCCGCAGGGCGGCGGCGTCGGTGAAGGTGAGCATGACGACATCTTAGCCGAGCGGCCGGTGTGAGCCGGCCCGGGCTGAGGGATGACACGGGGACATCCCCCAGCCCGGACCGGCTCACACCGGCCGCTCGCCTTTGTCCTTGTCGCCGTCCGGCAGTAGCACCGCCCGCAGCCGCCGCAGCGCCCGCAGGTACCTCATGCTGGCCGCCGCCTCGGTCAGCCCGAGCAGCGTCGCCACGTCCTGGTTGGCCATCTGCTCGTGGTGCCGCAACAGGATGATCTCGCGGTCGTCGTCGCCCAGCTCATTGACGGCCGCGGTCAGCTTGCGGGCCAGCTCCTCTTGAATAGCCTGGGTGGCCGGGGTGCGGTCGGTGTCCACCAGTTGGGACACCAGCCCGCTCGCCGAGTCGTCGGCCCAGGCCGGCCGGTTGATCGGCTGCTCGCGGTCCACACTCCGCCGCTGGGCCAGCCGGTGCCGGCGGTGGGTGTCGATGATGCGGTCCTGGGCCAGGTGCCGCAGCCACAGGTGGAACGGCATATCCGGCTTGCCCAGGTATTCCTTGAGCCGCTGGTTGGCCTCGATGAGCACGTCCTGAACGATGTCCGAGGCGTCCACCCGCCGGGCCAGCACCGGGTCCAGCCGCATGCCGATCACCTTGCGGAGCGGTTCGCGGAACTCGCCCAGCAGATCGTCCACGGCGCCGGTTTTGCCATCCCGGGCGGCGGCAAGCAAGTCATCCGTCTGTTCGCGGGTGGGCCACATGTTACCAGTATATTACAACGGCCATAACTTATCCCCATGACCTGGACCGCCCCGGCCGGCACAGCCGCCCTCATCTTCGACTGCGACGGCACCCTGGCCGACACCATGCCGGCCCACTTCCGGGCCTGGAGCGTGGTTATGGCCGCCGCCGGCATCCCGTTTCCGGAGGCCCGGTTCTACCAACTCGGCGGCATGCCCACGTCCAAAATCATCCCGCTCATGTGCGAAGAGGCCGGGCTGCCGGTGCCGGACGTGGCCGCCCTCACCGTGGCCAAGGAGGCGGCCTTCCTGGAAGTCATCGAGTCGGTGCGGCCGCTCGCCCCGGTGCTGGCCGTTGCCGAGGAGTACCGCGGCCGGCTGCCGCTAGCGGTGGCGTCCGGCGGCTACCGGCGGGTGGTGTCCCGGACGCTCGCCGTCATCGGCGTCGGCGGCTGGTTCGACGCGGTGGTGTGTGCCGACGACACCGAGCGGCACAAGCCCGACCCGGACGTGTTCCTAGAAGCCGCCCGCCGGCTGGGCGTCGAGCCGACCCGCTGCGTCGCCTTCGAGGACACCGACCTGGGGCTGGAAGCCGTCCGCCGGGCGCACATGATCGGCGTGGATGTACGACCGTGGGTGGCCGTCGGTTCGCACCCCGACGCGCTAGCGAGGTGTTCCCTCGCTAGCGCGTCGGGGTGCGAACCAAAGACCGGCCGCGGGCCAGTTGCCGGGCGGTGAGGCAGGCCGTCACCCACGCCGCCGCTGCCAGGCCGCCGCCGGCCACGTCGGTCGGGAAATGCACGCCGAGGTACACCCGGCTGGCCGCCACCGCCAACCCCACGACCAGCAACAGCCCGCCCACCAACCACCGCCACGCCTGCCGGCCGCCCAGCACCACCAGCCCGGCGTAACAGCCGAACAGCCCCACCCCGCGCAGGGCGTGGCCGCTCGGGAAGCTCAGCCCGTGGGCCGGGATGACGCCCCGCTCCGGCCGCACCCGGCCGAACAGCGGCTTCAGCGTGCCTTCCAGAACCAGTAGCCCGGCGACTACCACTAGCACCGTGGCCGCGTCCAGGAACCGTCGCCGGGCGGCGAGGGCGGCGGCGACCAGCAGGGCCACCGGCACCGCCAGCCAGCCGTCGCCAAGCCTCGTCAGCAGGCCGACCCACTCGTTCCGCCCCGGCGTCTGGAAGCCGATCGCCCACTCGCGGCCGGCGTCGTCCCACGGCTTCCACGAGTCGTGCAGCACGCCGCGGCCGAGCAGCCCGAACCCGACGGCCACCACGACAGCGGCCAGCATTCCAGCCAGATACACCCGTGGCAGCCGCACTGCCAGCCGCAGCCCGGTCGCTGTCATCCCGAGCAGCCGAGCCACCCGCCCCCGGGCGTGCCGGCGGTACCCCAGGCCGACCACCACCGGCAACGCCCGTGGCACCGCTTCGAACACGAACCGTTCGCCCACGGTTCGCTCGCCGTCGATGCTCACCGGCAGCGGCGGGTCGCTGACGACCTCCACCCGCCGCGCCCGGTGGTGCCGCACCAGCGGGTCGGCGTGGTAGTCGCCGGCCAGCACCCGGGCCGACACCACCGCCAAGTTGGCGAAGTCGCCAGCCAGCACCAGCACCACGTCCAGCTTGCCGTCTTGTGGGTTGGCGGTCGGGGCGACGGCGACCCCGCCGGCGGCGAACCGGGCGTTGGCCACTACCACGTTTAGCACCTCCACCGTCTCCGGCGGGCGGTCGTCGAGGATGAGAGTCAGCGTGTACGTCTGCCGCCCGGCCACGGTGCCGGCGGCGCTGCGGAGGTAGGCCAGTGGTCCCCAGGTGGCCTTCACTACGCCGGTGGCCCCGGCCGCCACCTGCCCGCTGAACCCGCCGGTGACGACGTTCACGGCGAACGCCGACGGCCCGCCCTCCACCCGCATCACGTCGAGCTTCTTCACCCGCCGGCGGTCGAGGGCGGCCACCGCCCCGGGCAGGTCGAGGGGGATCGCCAGGGTGCGGCACAGGTCGTTGCCAGTGCCCAGCGGCAGGATCGCCAGCGGGACGGGGAAGCCTGGGGCCAGGGCGTTGACGGCGGCGTGGATGGTGCCGTCCCCGCCGGCCACCGCCAGCAGATCGCACCCGTCGGCGACCGCCTGTTTGACGGCGGCGGCGAACGCCTCGGGGGAGTCCGGCCGCACCACCGTCACCCCCGGCCGCCGGGTGAAGGCGTCGAGGGCGGGAAGCTGGGCGGCCGACCCGGCCCCGGCGTTAACGATCAGGCACACCCGCACCGCTCACCCCCCGGTAACGTGTCCGGGGCATGGTAGGCATCGTCAGTCGAAGTCGTACACCGTCACGCGCAGGCCGACCCCGCACAGGTGTTCGTCGACGAGCGGCCCGACCACGTCCCAGGAGCCGCCGGCCAGCCCGCAGCCGATCCGCGGCATGTGGACCGAGGCCCCAGCCTCAATCGCGTGTCTGGCCAGCAGCCCCAGACACGTCGGCAGGGCGTCGTACCGGATCGGCGGGCCGCCGCTACCCCACTTCACCCCGCGCTGGGCGACCAAGTTCGCCACGGTCACGAACCGCTCGACCGGCACGAACTGGACGGCCCCGAGGGCGAACCCGCCGGCCCGGCCGGCGGCGTACCATCTGCGGTACTCGGCCTCCGCGACCGGCCACCGCCGGGACACGGCCAGCACGAAGCCCTTGCCCCACCGGCCGAGGTCATTGCAGACGTGGGCGACCACCCGCGGCCCGCTCGCCTGGGGACAGGTCGCGTCGCCCTTCAAACAGGTGATGGTGGTCATCCGCCAGGCTCCCGTCGGGTGAGTTTCAGACTCTACCCGACAGACGCCGCGCCCGGGATGTCGGTTCGGACACCGTCAGCGGAGCTGTTTCCACAGGAACGTGTACTCCAGGGCCGTCAGGTACGCCCGCTGCTTGTTGTCGGCCGCGCCGCCGTGCCCGCCCTCGGTGTTCTCGTACAGCAGGCAGTCGTGCCCCTGTTCCTTCAGCAGCGCCACCATCTTGCGGGCGTGGCCGGGGTGAACCCGGTCGTCCCGGGTGCTGGTGGTGAACAGGGTCCGCGGGTACTTCACCCCCGGCGTGGCCAGGTGGTACGGCGAGAACGTGCGGATGAAGTTCCACTCGCCCGGCTGGTCCGGGTCGCCGTACTCGGCCATCCAGCTCGCCCCGGCCAGCAGCTTGTGGTACCGCTTCATGTCGAGCAGCGGCACGCTGCACACGATGGCCCCGAACTTGCCTGGGTATTGGGTGAGCATGTTGCCCATGAGCAGCCCGCCATTGCTGCCGCCCATCGCCCCCAGGTGCGACACGCTCGTCACCTTGCGACTCACCAGGTCGTCGGCCACGGCGGCGAAGTCCTCGTAGGCCCGCCCCCGCTTGGCCTTCAGCGCCGCCTGGTGCCAGCCGGGGCCGAACTCGCCGCCGCCGCGGATGTTGGCCACCACGTACACCCCGCCCCTGGCCACCCACTCGGACCCGGCCACCGCGCTGTACCCCGGCGTCAGCGACACCTCGAACCCGCCGTACCCGTACAGCAGCGTCGCGGCCGTGCCGTCCGCGTTGAACCCCTTGGGCGACACCTGGAAGTACGGGACTTTGGTGCCGTCCTTCGACGTGGCCTCGTGCTGGCTGACGGCCATGCCGGCGGCGTCGAAGAACCGCGGGCCGCGCTTCAGCACCTCGGCCGGCGGGCCACCCAGCGTGCCGAGGGCGAAGTCGCCGGGGGTCAGGTAGTTGGTGACCGACAGCCGGTACAGGTCCGACTTGCGGTGCGGCTCGACCGGCCCCATGCCCAGGCTGCTCAGCGGCGGCACCGGCAGCTCCGTCGGCTCGCCCCACTTGCCCCCGTCGTCGGCCAGCAGGTACACCTTGGTAGACACGTTGTCCAGCACGCTCAAGAGCAGCCCGCTCTTGAACAGGCTGTACCCGGCCAGCGACCGCCGGGCGGTCGGCTCGAACAGCACGGTGAAGTCGCGGTCCCCGGCCAGCAGCTTGGCCAGCTTGATGGTGAGCAGCGACCCGGCTTTGTACGTCCGGCCGCCGGCCGTCCAGTCGGCCCGCGGCTCGGCGAAGTAGTCGTCCCGGTTGACACCGTCCTTGAGGTCGTCCGGCACGTCCAGTTTGGTCAGCTTGGGGCCGTCGCGGAGGAACGTCTCGCCGGTGTAGAAGGTCTTGCCCCGGTGGACGATGTCACGTTCGTACCCCGCCTCCTGGACGCGGTAGGCGGACACGCTCACGTCCGTATCCTGGCCCTCGCGTACGGTGACGGCGGCGGCCAGCGGGGTGCCCCGGGTCCACTCCTTGACGACCCGCGGGTAGCCGGACTTGGTCATACTGCCAGGGCCGAAGTCGGTGCCGACGAACACGCTGTCCCGGGTCCGCCACGAGACGGACGACTTGGCCTCCGGCAGCTTGAACCCGTCCGGCACGAACGCTTTTTTCACCAGGTCGAACTCGCGGACCACGTCGGCGTCGGCCCCGCCCCGGGACAGGGAGACGAGGGCGCGGTCGTAGGTCGGGTACAGGAGTTGTGCCCCGTGCCAGACCCAGTTCTCCTTCTCCTCGGCGGCCAGCTCGTCCAGGTCGAGGGCCGTCTCCCAGGCCGGCTCCGGCTTGCGGTACTCGTCCAGGGTGGTCCGCCGCCAGATGCCTTTGACGTGCGTCGCGTCCTGCCAGAAGTTGTACCAGCGGTCGCCGGACTTGCTGACGAACGGAATCTTCTCCTTCGAGTCGTAGACGCGGAGGATGCGGTCCCGCATGGCCGTAAACTCGGGGCCGGCGGCCAACTCGCCAGTACTCTCGGCGTTGCGGGCCTTCACCCACGTCAGTGGCTTCTCGCCGGTCACGTCCTCCAGCCACTGCCGGGGGTCGGGCGGGTCGGCGGCGACCGCCGGGGCGGCAAGGAGCAGCGACATCAACAGCACCCAAGTCATGGCGACCTCGTCAGCGGGACGGTGACACGATATCCGGCGGTCGTGGCGTGCGAGACGAAAAAGGCCGCGGGGTTTCCCCCGCGGCTCGCACGCTTCACGCTCCTCGCCGGCTCTAGCCGACGAACACCCCATTGGTGTCGCCCGGCAGCAACTCCTGGTCGAAGCTGGGCGACGCCGGCGACTGCCTCAGCCCGGCGGCCGTGTACACCGTCAGCCGGCTGGTCGAGCCGCCGCCGACGATCAGCTCGGCCGGCTGGTCGGCGGCCAGCCGCTTGACCGCCACCCGCACCCCGTCCCGGCTGTTCGGGTCGCCGGCGAACAGGTCCACCAGCGGGGTGAGCCGGCCGGCCGCCAGGGCCGCCCCGCTCAGGGCCGTCACCCGCGGGCCGCCGCCCGGCCCGCCGCCCACTACCAGCTCGGCGATGCCATCCCCGTCCAGGTCGCCGGCCGCCACGTACACCCCGTTCCGCAAGGTGTCCTCGTAGGCGAAGAAGTCGCCCACCACCCGCTGCAGGTTGTCCGCCCCCTTCGAGATGGTGGTGCCGTTGAACACCGCCACCCGCGGCCCGCCGCCGAACCCGGCGGCCACGATCAGGTCGCCCACCCCGTCCCCGGACACGTCGCCGACGGCCGCCCGGGCGCCGCCCCGGAAGTTGCTGTCGGCGATGCCGAAGAAGTCCACCACCTGGGCGAACGTCTTGCCGTCGAACACCCGCACCCGCGGCCCGCCGCCCTCGTCCGGGGTGATGACCAGGTCGGCCACCCCGTCCCCGGTCAGGTCGCCGACGGCCACGAATACGCCGCCGGCGAAACTCTCCTCGAACGGGCTGAGCTGGAACAGCGGCTGGAAGGTCTTGCCGTCCAGCACCACCACGCTGCTGGCCCCGCCGGGGCCGGTGCCGGCCACCACGTCGGGGATGCCGTCGCCGTTGAAATCGGCCGACGCCACCCGGATGGTCCCGGTGTACGCCTCGCCGAACGGGGTGGCCTGCCCACGAAGGCCGTTGGCCGCGTCGTAACTCCGCACCACGCTGCCCACCGACACCGCGTACCGCGGGTCTTCCGAACTGCGGGTCAGGCCGAGCGAGGCCGCCGTCTGGTTGCCGGCCGGGTCACTCACCGCCCCGCCGACCACACTCAGCCCGACCACCCCCGGCCCGGCCGGCAGCAGTTGCACCTGGTATCTGGCCCCGCCCCCGGTGATGCCCAGGATGCTGGCGTTGGTGGTCCGCAGGGCCGCCGCCCCGAACCCGACCACCGGCTCGCTGAACGTCACGGCCACGTTGACCGGCTGGCCGAGCGGGGCCACCCCGCCCGGGGCCGACAGCGTCACCGTCGGGGCGGTGCGGTCGAACTGGCCGACCGCCGGGCCGGCCGGCAAGGTCGGGTTGCCGGCCGCGTCTCGGGCGGCGGTCGGCAGCACGCTCAGGCTGACCGCCCCGTCGCTGGCCGGCGTCACCCGCACCACGAATGCGTTGTCCGTCCGCCGGGTCACGTCCAGCACGGATCCGTTGACCACTGCCAGTCCGGCCGGGTCGAGGTCGCCCACCGCTGTACTGAACGTCACGGCGAACGTCAGTGGTGCCACGTTCGTCACGGCACCGGACCCGGTGCTGATGACGGCCGTCGGCGGGGTGGCGTCGAACCCGAAGGCGTAGGGCGTACCGAACGCCTGGGAGTTGCCGGCCCCGTCCACGGCGTAGGCACTCACCAGGTACTGGCCGTCGGCCGGGAAGGCCGAGCCGGCTAGCGGCAGCGTCCAGCCGGTGGCCGCCGCCCCGCTCTGGGCCAGGGCCGCCGGCAGCCGCACCTCGTTGCCGCTGTTAAACCCGGCCCCGTCGAAATACTTGCCGCTGGCCACCTGGCGGACGCTCACCTGCACCAGCCCGACCCCGCTGAGCGAGTCCTTGGCCGTACCGATGACGGCCCCAGGAAAGGTGCCCGGGCTGAACGCCGCCCCCGCCCCGAGGGCGCTCACCGTCGAGGTCGGGGCCGTGTTGTCGTACGAGAACAGCGACTCGGCCGTGCCGGCGCTGCCGGCCTTGTCGGTGGCCTCCACAGTCAGCGTGTACTGGCCGTCGGCCGGGAACGAGAAGGCCGAGAATGGGAACGTCCAGCGGGTGCCGGCCGCCGTGGCGGTCAGGTTCCGCACGTCAACCGCCAGGAACTTGCCGGCCGGGTCGGTGGTGCCGAAGAACGACCCGTTGAAGTAGGTGCCGTCGGCCTGCCGCAGGATGGCCACCCGCACGCCGGCCGTGTCGCCCGAGTCGGCGATCGTCCCGGACAGGGCGTTCGGCCAGCCGGCCGCGTTGAACCCGCCGCCGTTGGCCGGGGACGAGTCCACCGGCCGCGGGGCCGTGTTGTCGAAGGTGAACGACGATGTGGCGGTGCCCACGTTGCCGGCCCGGTCGGTGGTCCGCACCGTCACCAGGTACTGGCCGTCGCTGGTCAGCCGGTCGGCCGTCAGGCTGGGCAGACTCCACGCACCGGCGGTGCCGCCGGCGGCCACGAACAGCGGGCCGGCCGAGGCCACGAAGACGGTGCCGTTGAAGTAGGCCCCATCGGTCGTCCGCCGCACCGACACCTCGGTGAGAGCCGGCCCGGCCGGCGTGTCCACGGCGGTGCCGGTCAGCCCCTTCGAGGCGAACCCGGCGGCGTTCCGCAGCGCCCCGCCGCCCGGGGTGACCACCGCTGGCACCGGGGCCGCGTTGTCGATGGTCACGCCCACCGCCCGGATGCTCTGGTTGCCGGCCCGGTCGGTGGCCCGCACCAGGAACTGGTACACGTCGTCGGCCGGGAAGTTGGCCCGGTCGAAGGCGTAGCTCCAGGCCGCCCCGCCGGCGGGGGCGTACACCGGGGCGTCCGAGTTGAACCCGGTGCCGTCCCAATATTTGTCCACACCGGCCACCTGCCGGCGGACCGCCACGGCCACGGCCACCACCCCACTGCCCAGCGGGTCGGTGGCGGTGTCGTCGGCCGTGCCGGCCAGCAACCCACCCCAGGCAGCCGATGTGAAGGCCAGCCCGTCCACGGGGGTCGTCAGGGCCACCGTCGGCAGGGCCGCGTCGAACAGCACGCCGGCGGCGGCGGCGGCGTTCGGCTGGCCGAACTGATCGCTCACCGCCCCGGCCGGCAGGTTCAGGGTGACGACGCCGGAGGTGTTCGGCACTCCCGCCCCGGTCGGCCGGACGCTCACCAGAAATACTGTCGGCCCACCTACCAGGCTCTCAAACGTCCCGCCGACGACGGTGCCGGCCGCTTGCAAAGCCGCCAAAAGACTGGTGGTGGAGTTCACCGGCTCGCTGAACGTCAGGGTGAACACCACCGGGGAGCCGTTCACCGCCCCGCCGGCCGGTGTGATGACGACCTGCGGCGGGCCGCTGTCGATGCCGAAGCTGGCCGAGTTCGTCGCCGTCTGGCGGTTGCCGGCGAAGTCCAGTGCGGCCGACGTGACCGAGTACTTGCCCTCCGGCAACACCCCGGCCGACAGCGGCAGGGTCCAGGTGTTGGTGCCGGACGTCACCCGGGCGGTCAGGTCCACCGGGGTGGGGCTGGCGAACGAAGTGCCGTCGTAGTAAAACCCGGTGCCGTCCTGCCGGACCGTCACCCGCACCTGGTCCACCCCGGTCTCGGCGTCGGCGGCGGTGCCGGACACCTGTCCGGGCCAATTGGCCGGGCTGTACACCGGGGTGCCCGGCGGAATGGCCAGAGTGGATGTCGGCTTGATGGTGTCCACCGTCACCACCGACGACGTGCCCGGCACCCCGGTCAGCGGGTTGAGGGCGAAGTCGGTCAGCCCGATGCCGGACAGGCTCACCGACACGTCTCCGTACCCGCCGGGCGTCACCACCGTCAGGATGTACTGGCCGACCTTCGCCCCCGGGGCGAGGGCCGTGACGGCCGCCTTCGTCCCGCCGAACCCGGACGAGGCCAGCGTGAAGTCCGTCGCTTTCAAACCTTCAATCGGTTCGGAGAACGTCACCGAGTAGTTGACGGCCGTCTGGTTGGTGATGTCCGGGCCAGCCGACAGGAAAGTGACCAGCCGCGGGGCGGTGGCGTCCTTGACCAGCCCGTAGCGGACGGGCGGTGTGCCGGCCGCCCCGGTGGTGACGCCCACCACGTAGCTGTCCAGGGTGGTTAGCCGGAACCCCTGCTTGCGGAGCAGTTGCACGTTGGACGCCCCGGCCGGGGCGTCGACGCGGAGGGTGCCGTCGGCCGCCGGGGTCAGCAGTTGGTCGCCGGCGGCGGTGGTGAAGGTCAGAGAGAAGCTGTCGAGGGTGCCGCTGTCGCCAGCGAAACCGTCGCTCACCTCCAGCAGCCAGCGGCCGTTGGCGACCTTGCCGACCAAGGTGCTGAGCCGACCCTGTGGTCGGAAAGTGCCGGTGTACGGGGCACGGACGAACGGGCTTGTGATCGGCACGCTCGCCGTGTCGTCGAACGTCGTATTGGTGAAGTTGGCCCCGAACCCGATCTCGTAGAACAGCGGCACCCGGGTGCCGTCCGGGGCGATCAGGGTGAGGGCCAGGTCGGAGACGGACGTGTGGGTGATGTTCAGAGTCACCGTCACCCCGACGACCGGCCCGGCCACCCCGATCACGTCCAGCGGGGCGGTCAGTACCCCCAGGTCGCCGATGGAGGACTTGCTCGTGCTGCCGACCGTCGTAGCCGTCGTAGCCGTCGGTGCGTCGTATTTTCCGTTCTTATTAGCGTCCAACAACACCTGGAACCCGGGCACGCCCGGCTCTCCCACCTGGAAGGCCGCGTCCTTGTTGAGGTCCTCGAACACCCGGACGTAGGCCGAGTTCTGCCGGAGCAGGCCGAAGTCGGTGCTGCTGCGGACGGTGTTGGACACCACCGCCGCCCCGCGGGGGTTGGCCGCGGACGTCGTGGACGGCGCCCACCCGGTCGGTACCACCAGTCCGACCTTGGTCTGGCTGCCGGCCACCAGCCCGCTGAACCGATACCGCCCGCCGAAGTCGCTGAGCGTGGTCGGCTCGCCGGTGTCGAACGCCCCGTTGCCGTTCTTGTCCAGGAACAGCCGGGCACCGGGCACGCCGGCCGACCCGACCCCCGGCTGGTTGCTCGCCTCCACGTCCTCGAAAACCGCCCCGGTGACGGAGCCGGTGAGCGACACCTTGAACGACCGGACGAAGTCCCCGCCCTTGCCGTCGCCGTCTAGGTTCTGGCCGAACGGGTCTTTCAGCCCGCCCGACTTGGCCGTGAAGCGGTACGACCCGGTGCCGAGGACCGGGACGGCGAACGTGAACTGGTTGACGCCCACCCGGTACGGCTGGTTCGCGTCCCGCACGATCGGCACGGTCAGGTCGTCGGCCGTGTCGAACCCGCCGTCCGGGCCAGCCTCCCGCAGCTCGAAGTTGGCCGGCACCACCGTCGCCGGGTCGAACCGGAACGGCGCATCCAGGGTGAACGTCGAGAGGGCGGTGGCCACCTTCGCCCCCTCGGTCGGGAGCGTGCTGGCCGTGAATTTCGGGGCACCGATAGTCGCCCCGACACCCTTGCCGGCGTTCACCCGCCCGGTCCCCAGGGCCGTCCCCAGCCCGGGGTTGGCGGCCGTAATGCTGTCGGCCGTGCCCAGCAGTTGGGCGGCCACCTGTTCCCGGGTCCAAGTCGGGTGGGCTGACCAGATGAGAGCCGCCACCCCGGCCGCGTTAGGCGTGGACATACTCGTGCCGTCGTAAAAATCATACGAGAACACGGTCGCATTGTTGTCAACGATCGTCGACAGGATGTGTACGCCGGGGGCCGAGATGTCCACGAACCGGCCGTAGTTGCTGAAGCTGGCCTTCTGGTCGGCCTGATCCGTGGCGGCCACGAACAGCGGGTACGTCAACACCCCGCGGATGGCGTCAAGCTGCCCGTTGTTGCCGGCCGACAGGAAGTGTAGCACGCCCTTGCCGTACGAGTATTGGAATCCGGCCACGATCACTGGGTCGATGACTCCGTTCACATCCACAAAACCGTCAAAGTTGTAGCTACTGTTGATGATCTTGGCGCCGTTGTTCGCACCGTAGGCGAATGCCTGAGCGATATGCGTCGCTGTGAATCCCAAATTTGTCCCGTCGTCCCAGCGGATTGGCATGATCCTGACGCCCGAGTTGGCCGTCCCGTCTCCACCCGCGTTACCGACCACACCAAGATTATTGTTCGTGCGGGCAGCGATCGTGCCACTGACGTGCGTGCCGTGGCTGTTCGATCCGGTCGGCTGGACGTTGTTGTTGCCCACGCCGGCAGCGGCGAAGTTCCAGCCGTTCACGTCGTCTACATAACCGTTGTTGTCGTTGTCGATTCCGTCACCAGCGATCTCGCCCGGGTTCGTCCAGATGTTCCCGTTCAGGTCTGGGTGGTTAATTCCCACCCCATCGTCCGTCACCCCGACGATGACGCTCGACTTGCCCAGGGTCACGTCCCAGGCCTGGGTCAGCCCGATCAAGTCGATCGAGTACTGCTGATCCTTCAGGGTGTCGTTGGGCACGAAGTCCCGGGCGTCCCCGGCGATGGCGTAGTTCGGGTCGGCCCACACCACCCCGGGCACCGACTCCAGCCACCGCACGGCCACCTTCGGGTCGGTGCCGGGGGCCAGGGCCACCTTGAGCAGCTCGCCGCCGTCGGTCGGCAGGACGCGGAGGGTGTTGGCCAGGTCCAGCCCGCCGAACCCGTCGGGGCCGGCGGCGGCGGCCGTCAGTAGCCCGACCGGGTCGGCACTGCCGACCACGGCGTTCACCTCGGTGGTCAACAGGACGGTGCCGGCCGGCGGCTGGAACCGCGACCGGCCGTCGGCCATGAGCGGCCCGAGTTCGCCGGTGCCGCCGCCACTAGGCGTCAGCCGCTGGTCGAGCGGCTCCATGCGGGGGCGGAAGGTCCGCCGGCCCGGCCCGCGGTTCGACGCCCACCCCCACCGCCGGAACAGGTCGCCGAGCCAGTCGTGGGCCATAACGTCACCGCGGAAGGATGGAACAACTGGGTGCGATAGTTCTAACTAGCCGATTCAGACCGACCGTGCCAAGTCGTCTTGAGGCGGCGGCCCGACAAATCCGGCCGGCCCGCTCAATCCAACCCTACGAGCGGCACGCCCGGACCAAACCGCCAAACCGCCCCGGCGGCCGGCCGACGGGCATACGGTAAAGGCGGAATGGGCCAGAACAAAGTTCCGACGATTGACGGGCCGCCCGGGTTTGCCCGTGGCAGCGGTTTTCCTACGGCTCTCGTCACGCGAGTGATGTGGTAATTTGACATGATCGCGGGCGGAAAGCCAGTTTCGTGGCGACTTTGGGCAACGGATTGCCGGTCGGCTCGGCAGCGCCGTCGGCCGGTTCTCTGTCCGGTCCGCCCCCGGGTTGACGCTTTCCCCGTCGTCCGCGCAGTGGTATCATCGGCGGCGGCCTCCCCCGGAGCGACGCGATGGCAGTCGAATACACCCAGGACAACCGGCCGATGGCGGTGATGACCGCCCTGGGCAAAGACGCCTTGTTGCTGGAACGGTTCACCGGCTCCGAGAGCCTGAGCGAGCTGTTCACGTACAAGCTGGAGCTGCTCGCCCCGCCGGGCAAGACGGTCAACTTCGGCGCCGTGGTCGGCCAGCCGGCCACCGTCACGCTCACCCCCCGCCAGGGCACCCCGCGGTACATCAACGGCATCCTGTGCCGGTTCGGCCAGGCCGGCGTCGTCCGCGGCCCGAGCGGCGACCAGACGTTCACCCGGTTCAACGCCACCCTGGTGCCGGCCCTGTGGAAGCTGACCAAGACCCACCGCAGCCGCATTTTCCAACAGATTAGCATCGTCGACGTGCTGAAGAAGGTGCTGGCCGGCCTCGACACCGACTTCCGGCTGACCGGCAAGTACGAGCCGCTGGACTACGTGTCCCAATACAAGGAGACGGACTTCGCCTTCGCCAGCCGGACGATGGAGGAAGAAGGCATCTTCTACTACTTCACCCACAAGGACGGCAAGCACACGATGGTGCTGGGCGACTCCCCCGCCGCCCACGACCCGATCCCCGGCGCGGCGTCGCTCATCTACGACGACCAGAGCAGCGGCGGCGGCAACATGCCCGAGGACCGCATCCGCGGCTGGTCCAAAACTCAGGAGTTGCAGAGCGGCAAGGTGACGCTCTGGGACCACTGCTTCGAGCTGCCGCCGCAGAACTTGGAGTCGGACAAGACCACCCAGGCGTCGGTCGCCGTGGGCACCGTCACCCACCCGCTCAGCCTAGCCGGTAACGACCAGTTCGAGGTGTACGACTACCCCGGCCGATACGCCCAGCGGTTCGACGGCATCGACCCGAGCGGCGGCGAGCGGTCGCCGGACATCGCCAAAATCAAGCCGGACGGCAAGCGGAAGGCGGCCCTGCGGATGCAGCGGGAGGCCGCCCAGGCGGTCGCCGTCCAGGCCGACGGGGCGGTGCGGACGATCACCGCCGGGCACAAATTCGCCCTCGACCGGCACGCCGACGGGAACGGCGAGTACGTCATCAAGAAGGTCGAGATGTGGGGCGACCTGCGGGCGTCGTACCACAACCGGGAGGGGGACGGCACGGAGGAGTTCGTCAACAGCTTCAGCGTCATGCCGAGCGGGCTGCCGTTCCGCCCGCAGCACACCACCCCCAAAAGCCAGGTGTTCGGGCTGCAGGCCGGCACCGTGGTCGGTCCGAAGGGGGAAGAAATCTTCACCGACAAGTACGGCCGGGTGAAGGTGCAGTTCCGCTGGGACCGCGAGGGCAAGATGGACGCCGACAGCTCGTGCTGGGTCCGCGTCGGCACCCCGTGGGCCGGCAAGCAGTGGGGCATGGTCCACATCCCCCGCATCGGCCAGGAGGTGATGGTGGCGTTCGAGGAGGGCGACCCGGACCGGCCCATCATCCTTGGAAGCGTGTACAACGCCGAGCAGATGCCGCCGTACAAGCTGCCGGACAAACGCACCCAGAGCGGCATCAAGAGCCGGTCCACCCTGAAGGGCACGCCGGACAACTTCAACGAGCTGCGGTTTGAGGACAAGAAGGGCGAGGAGCAGGTGTTCTTCCAGGCGGAGAAGGACCACGACCAGGTGGTGGAGAACAACCAGACCCTCAAGGTCGGCTTCCGGGAGGGCGGCAACAAGCCGGACAAGGGCGACCAACTGGTGGAGGTGCACAACAACCGCACCACCTTCTACGGCAAGCCGCACCCGGAGTACGGCCCGCCGCCGGACGGCAGCGAGTCCGTCAAGGTGTGGAACAGCCAGACGTTGGTGGTCGGCGAGGGCAAGGCCCAGGCCAAGGACGGCAGCCAGACGACGACCGTCTGGAAAGACCGGACCACGACCATCAAAACCGGGAACGACACGCTGACCATCGAGATGGGCAACCAGACCGAGACGCTCAAGATGGGCAACCGGGCCGTGACCCTGGAGATGGGCAACGACTCGCTGACACTCAAGCTGGGCAACCGCACCACCAAGCTGAACCTCGGGGCGGACAGCACCGAGGCCATGCAGAGCATCACTCTGAAAGTCGGTGCCAGCAAGGTGGTGGTGGACCAAATGGGCGTGACCATCGAAGGGATGATGGTCAAAATCAACGGCCAAATTCAGACGGACATCAAGGGGTTGATGACCCAGGTGACCGGGACGGCCATGCTCAAGATGGGCGGCGGCATCACCATGATCGGCTGACCCCGGGCCGTTGGTGCGACAAGATCGGTTTCCCCGAGGTGCCCGTGCCACCGCCAGCAGACGACCCGGCTCGCTTCACCCACCCCGGCGGGGCGGCCGAGCCGGCTCGCGCCGCGGAGTTGTCGCTGCCTGCCCAGAATCTGCTCACCGACGCCCAGTCGCCCGAGCAGTTGCTCGCCGCGCTCGCCCGCGGCGGGCTGTCCGAGGACGGGGTCAAGTTTTTCGCCCGGGTGCTGCCGAAGCGGGAAGCCGTGTGGTGGGCGGCCCGGTGTGCCGCCACCGTGCCGCGACCGCCGGCCGAAGTGACGCCCGCCGCCCACGAAGCCGCCGTCGCCGCCGAGGCGGCCGCCCGCGCCGCCGCCGAGGCGTGGTGCGGCGGCCCGGCCGACGACCGCCGGCGGGCCTGCTTCCCGGCCGGCCAGGCGGCGGCCGACTCGCCCAGCGGGCTGGCCGCCCTGGCCGCGTTCTTCGCCGACGGCAGCATGGGGCCGGCCGACATCCCGGCCGTGCCGCCGCCGGCGGACGCCTGTGCCGCCGCCTGTGCCGCCGCCGTGCTGCTGGCGGCCGTCCGGGTCGAACCTGACAAGGCGGACGCGAAGAGGAAACGCTTCCTGGAGACTGGCAAGGCGGTCCTCGCCGGCACCGACCGCTGGCCGGACGCCCCGCCGCCGCCGTCACCAGTCGCGGTCGAGTTGCCGGCGGCGGCAGCCCCACCGCCGCCGCCGAAGCGGCGGACCGGGTACTACTGACCGCGGCGGGGGCTGCGCTTCGGGCACCGTTCTTCAGAGAGCCGCGACCGCCCGGGAGCGGGCGTGTGTG
>JAYVUZ010000301.1:0-10535 GCA_043787415.1 Fimbriiglobus sp.
AGACCCTGTCCTGCTCCAAGTGCGACCGCAACCACCTGGGTGCCCTGTGGTACTTCATCCGCCACTACAACGCATCCCTACGCTGAGGCCACTACCCGGATTTGATCGAACACAGTACCACTGAACGGAAGCCAATCACTTCATCCGTCCACGGTCGGAACCCGCGATACGATTTTTCCCTCCGCAAAAATATCGATAGCTCAAACTGGGCGATGGATAAAATCTATCTGAAAGATGACCCCAACTATAAACCGTTACCGCAGTTCCGTTACAAGTCGAATGTCCTTAGCCACCTTCGTCACCTCCACTTCAACGGCACCCCGGTCGACGAACTGACGGGCACGCCAGGGGTCCAGGTGCGGGCGGTGGAAGCGGTCGCCGGCGGCTACCGGCTGCGACTCGACACGCTGTCCACCGAGCCGAAAGGGTTCCGCGACCAGTGCCAGGGATGGGTGGAGTTGAACCCGGCCGTGGGCTGGTCGATCACCGGGTTCGACTACACGCGGGAGCTCGAATACCCGGACGGCAAAAAAAACTAAGCTCCACAGCACAGGCAGTCATCAGTGCCGACTGACCACCGACGGGATACCGGTCCTCGTCGAAGCGGTGTACACCGATGAGCCGGTGGGGTCTCACGGGCGGGGGGGCACCGTTACGGGCGTGCGGAAGTTCACCTTCGACACGGAATACGGGGTTCGGCTGACGGACGGCGACTTCCGCCTGACGGCGTTCGGTCTGCCGGAACCGCCGGGGGCGGGCGGCCGGGGAGTCCCGACCTATGTGTGGCTGATCGTCGCGGCGGCGGTTGCTGGGGCGGTGGCCGTCATACTCAGCCGGGTCGGACGCCCCGGAGGCAGGTGACACATGAGACGCCACGGAGTCACGCTCGTCGAACTGCTGGTAGTGGTCGGCATCATCGGCGTACTGGTCGGGCTACTGCTGCCGGCCGTGCAAAAGGTGCGGGCGGCGGCCGCCCGGGCGGACTGTCAGAACCGGATGCGACAACTGGCCGTCTCTCTGCACCTGCGGCACGAAACCCGTGGCAGTTTGCCCTCGGGCCACCACCCGCTACCCGACCCCGAGCGACGGGCCTTCTCCGGGTGGACCCTGGACTGCCTGGAGTTTCTGGGGCAGGACGCCCTGTACCGGGATGCCGTCCGCGCCTACGCCAAATCGCCCCTGCCGTTCCGCAACCCCCCGCACACCGGGTTCACCACCGTGGTATCGGCGTTCGGTTGCCCGGCCGACCCGCGGGTACGGGAAGTGCAGATCGCACGGCGGGAGGGCCGCGTGGTCGCCCTGACGAGCTACCTCGGGGTGTCCGGGACTGACTCCGCGGTCCGCAACGGCGTACTGTTCCAGGGATCAGTGGTTCGGCTGGGTGATGTCACCGACGGCGCCTCAAACACCCTCCTGCTAGGCGAGCGACCGCCGAGTCACGACTTCCAGTTCGGCTGGTGGCACGCCGGGGCGGGGCAACTGTCAAACGGGTCGGCCGACTTGGTCTTGGGTGCCCGCGAACGAAACCTGTTTGCCGGAACTCCCCTCTCACCCTGTAGCCCCGGTCCTTGGCCGTACATACCGGCGAGCGGGTTGGACGATCCGTGTGGTGCCTTCCACTTTTGGAGCCTGCACCCCGGCGGGGCCAACTTCGCCTTCTGCGACGAGTCCGTTCGCTTCCTGCCGTACTCTGCCGACGCCATCCTGCCGGCCCTGGCCACCCGCGCCGGCGGCGAGGTCGTTGGCCTCGACTAGCTCCGGTTGATTCGCATGGTTCGCACGCAATGCACGTGCCCAGTCTCGCACGCAAGTCGTTAACCGGCAAGGTTGGTTCGCACCAGATGAATGGTTCTCACGACCACCCCGTGCGCGGTGAGAACCAACCGCCGGGCCGGCCGCCGCCCGGATTCCGGGAATTTTGTCCCGAACCTGCTTGTCACACGCTTGTCTAGAATGCGACGGCCGCGATTCCGGCTCGTGCCGGGTCGTCGGCCGTGATACTGTGTGACGATCCTCGGACCAGGATTCTTCCCCCGATGCGTCTGTAGCTCGTCCGCGGCGGGACTACTTCCCTGCCGCCCAACCGTCGCTGAGGTGATGCCGTGAACTCGACCATCCGCTCGACCGTGACCCGTTCCACCGTGACCCGCGCCAATCTGGTGCGGACCGCCGTGTACGGCCTCGGCGCCCGGATGTCCGGGGTCGAGGGCACAGGACCGGCGACGGCTCTACCCCCTGGCGCGACCCCGAGTCGCGGCTGTGCCGGGTTTAGCCCGTCCCGAGAACGCTCGGACCGCGACTGCCAGTCGCACCCGAGCGTCAAGACGTGGCAACCGGCCCGGACCGCGAAACCGGCGAACCCGAACTGAGGCGCCCGTGGCGTAGCGATCACGCGAACGAGTCCGCACCACCGCCGGGGGAATTGGCCCCCGGCCCTGCCGTGACCCCGTAAGCGTGGCGCCACTGCCACGGACGCCTGCCAGGGATGCTGATCGAACAACCCGAGACGGCGTCGGCCGGCCGACCCCCGCACCACCGGACAGACGGGCCACGCGCCCAGTCGTCCGCCGCGGCGGTCTTCCCCGGCCCCCCGTCTCCGCAACCGGCCGGCTCGCCGCGGGGGTGTTCCCCGCCCGGCCGCACGGCGTGTGCGTCCCCCCAGCCTGATCCGGGGCGGATGCCGCCGTGCGGCCGGTGCGTAGAGCTTGTCGTTCACAAACCGCTTGGGAAGGATCGGCGACGAGCGGACTCATGTGCTGGACGGAAGTGACAGTGCTGGTGGACAAGGCCAAGTTGGGCGACCGGCAGGCCTACGGCGAGCTGGTGGAACGGTTCCGGGGGAGCGTGTACGCCATGGCCGTGCAGCGGGTGCGGAACCCGGCCGAGGCGGACGAGCTGGCCCAGGAGGTGTTCGTGCACGCCATGCGGAAGCTGCCGCAGTTGCGGGACGCCCGCTGCTTCGCCGGCTGGCTGCGGCGGATCGTGGCCCGGATGGCGGTCAACCGGCTGACCCGGCGGGGGCCGCACTTCGGCACCGACCCGGAGGTGCTGGCCGGGGTGCCGGGGTACGAGCGGTGCCCGGCGGCCGCGCTGGAGCTGACCGAGGCCAAGGCCGGCCTGCACGCCGGGCTGACCCGGCTGAAGACGGACGACCGGGAGGCGCTGGAGGCATTCTACTTGCGGGGCCAGAGCCTGAAGCAGATGGCCGAGGCGTTCGACGCCCCGATCGGGACGATCAAGCGGCGGCTGCACGTGGCCCGGCAGCGGCTGAAGGACGTGCTCGAGGCCGACGGGGACGTGAACCGCAAGGGCGCCAAGCCGCGGCGGGCGCTGGCGGCGGTGTGACAGATCGACCGCCCGCCCCCCACGTCGCCCGGCCGCACGGCCGGGCGGCGTGCTTTACAGGCTCAGCCCTTGAGCATGTCGTCGTGCCGCATCCCGCTCGGCGGCAGGTCGGCCCGCCGGCAGTTGGCCAGCGCCGCCGTCGCCCCGGCGAGCTGGTCGGCGTCGTTGTCCTCCCACTCGATGCTCACCGCCCCGTCGTACCCCGCCCGGTTCAGCTCGATGAAAATCTCCTCCAGCGAGTTGGCGTCCCGCTGCGTCCCGGCCGTGACGAACTTCCAGCCGTTCGTCCAGTGGCCCATGCCGCGGTGGCCGCCCAGCCGCCCGCCCCGGCAGTGTTCCCGCTCCACCTGCACGCCCTTGACGTGGGCACAGTGGATGGCGTCGGCGTACTCGCGGATGAACTGCACCACCGACACGTTCTGCCACTCCATGTGGCTGCCGTCGAGGTTGAACCCGGCCACCCCGCCGTAGCCCGCCTTGTCCATGTGCCGCAGGTAGTCGCCGGCACTCTCCAGGTCGCCCATCGCCCGCTCGGACGGGTGACATTCGAGGTCGAAGGTGACGCCGTACTGCTTGCACAGGTCGAAGACCGGGCCGAACCGCTCGACGATCAGTTCGAGCGACACGTCCCGCACGTCGGCGAGGGGGAAGCCGTCCAGGCTGGTGGGCAGCGGCGGGAACAGGAACCAGTGGCTCCAACACCCGGCCGGGCTGCCGACGAACCCCGGCAGCGCCACCTTGCGGTTCTGCAACTTGCTCAGGTGGCCGGCGAGGCGGACGCACGCCTGCAAGTCCCGTAGCGCCTCGGCCTGGACCAGCCTGCCGACCTCGGCGGGGACGAAGTACGGGTCGGTGCGGGGCGGGGTGTTGCCGGCCCTCCGCCACGCCGCATACGCCAGCCGGGCGTCGCCGGCCGGGTTGCAGAAGTTGAGCGTCTTGGCACTCGGCTCGTCGCCCAGCACCTGCCCTTGCAGGTGGGTGGCGACGGTGAAAATCTCCAGCCCGTTGGCCTTCGCCTCATCGACCAGCTTGCCGGCCAAGGCGGCGGCCCCGGTGTCGGTGTCGGCCTGCCGCAGGTCGAGTTCCCAGGAGGCGACCTCGTACCCGTCGAACCCGGCTTTGGCGATGAACTGAATCCAGTCGGCGTGCGGCACGTTGCCGAACTGGCCGCGGACGAGGCCGATCTGGTGGAACGAGGCCTTGCCGTTCGTGTGCGCGGGGGTCTGCTTGTGGCCCATCGGGGCGACCTCGGGAGGGGTGATTTGGGTGCCGCTGACTTACGGCCGGCGGAGGCGGCGGGCAAGCGGGCCGCGGTTGGTTCTCACGCCGCACGCACCGGTCGTGCGAACCAACCGGCCGGTGCGAGCCAACCCGGCCGGCCAACGACTTACGGCGATTCGGCCGGCGACCGTCGGTGTGCGAACCGTGCGAACCACCGGCCGCGCGCACGCCGGGACGAGCTCGGGTACGATAACCGGACATCCCGGACCGCCTGACGACTCCGCTGCCGGCCGCTGGGCCGACCTGTGGGAAGAAGCGGTGTCCGCGGCCATCGCCCTCATACGGAAGGGTCTGCGGCGGCCGGTGTCGAAGGACCAACTCGCCGCCGCCGGGGACATCCTCAACCTGGCATGTGCCCGTCTGCGGCACGGCCGCGGCCGGGTCGGGTCAGCCAAGCAGGCGCCGCCGTAGGCGGACGGCCGCAAGCCCCAGCCCGGCGACCAACAGTACGGTGGCCGGCTCCGGCACCGGGGTGAAGTTCAGGAAAATGCCGGCCCCGGGTCCGAACGGGTTGATGGAGTAACTGGCGACGCCGCTGCTGATATCGACCCCGCCGCTGACGAACGTGGCCGTCGTCCCGGTGACGCTGTTCCCCCCAGTGCCGTCCACGATTTTGAGGCTGTACGGGGTGCCCGGGGTCAGGGTGACGCCGGTCAGATCGACCAGCACCACGGTGCCGGTGCTCAGGGCCACCGGCACCCCCCCGGCGGCCAACTGGCTGTGGGTGGTGCCCGGGGTGCCGCTGGCCCCGCTGTCCGTCGCGCCCGGGCCGAGCAGCGACGACACCTCGATCCGCAGCACCCCGGCGTTGATCGTCGCCCCGGCGGCCGTCAGAATGCCGGGGCTGTTGCCCGGGGACACGATGCCGCCGGCGGTCACCGTCACCAACCCGCCGACCGTCCCAGTGCCGGCCAGCACCGCCCCACTGTTCACCGTCACCGTGCCCGGCACGGTGCCGGCCACCCGCAGAATGCCGGCGTTGACCGTGGTCGTTCCGGTATAGGTGTTTGTGTTAGACAAAACCAGCTCGCCGGGGCCGTTCTTGATGATGCCGCTGGTCCCGGTCTGAATCACACCCGACAGGGTGGTGGCGGCCTTGTTCTGGATGTTGAACGTCTGGGCGACCGTGGCGCCCTGGAGGTCAACGGTCCCGGATAGGGTGAGCGGGTTGCTGCCGGCGACGCCGAAGTACCCGCCGGTGCTGGACAGGTTGACCGGGTTGCTCACCGTGCGAGCGCCGCCGTCGGCCCGCAGGTTGATGCCGAGACCGGTCGTGAACAGGATCGGGCCGGTGCCGAACGGGCCGGACGCCCCAGTCGAGTCCACCCCGATGCCGGCCACAGAGGAGGTGGTGGTGTCGAAGATGGTGCCGCCGGAGTAGGTGTTCGCACCGTTGAAATTCCAGTTGCCGCTGAGCACGACCAGCCCGCCGGCCCCGCTGATGACGCCGGTCTGGGTGGTCGCCCCGGCGCCCTGGCCGCTACCGCCGCTCAGTTGCAGCCCGGCCCCGGTCAGGCTGATGCCGCCGTTGTTGTACGTCACCGCTGTGTTGTTCACGGCGATGGTGCTGGCCAGGGTGGCCACGGCGGCGGCGGCAGTGATGGTGTGTGCGCTGGCCGGTGTGCTGCCGGCCGTCACCGTGATCGGGTTCGTGAAGTTCGTCACCGTCGTGCCCATGGTGAGCAGCGCCCGGTTGGTGCCACTGTTCAGCCCCAGGGTGATCGGCCCACTACCCAACGCGGTGTTGCTGTTCGTCGTCAGCGTGCCGTTCAGCACGCTCACGCCGCCGCTAAAGCTCGGACTGTCGCCCGACACTATCACCGTGTTCGTGTTGTCCTTGGTCAGCGTGCTGGCGGCCGTGCCGATGAACGCCCCGCCGAACGGGATGGTCGGTGTGGTGGTCGAACTCAGGGTCAGGTTGCCGGTGCCGAGCCGCACGTTGCCGACGGCGCTCACCCAGCCCAGGGTGCTGACCGTGTTACCCAGGTCCAACTCGGCCCCGCTGTTGATCAGCACCCCGCTGGCGACCGGCAGGGCGTTGGCCACCCCATACCGCAGGACGCCGGCGGCCACCGCGATGCCGCCGGCCGCGTTCGTCCCGCTGACGGTGTTGCCGGCGTTGGACAGAATCATCGCCCCGCCCCCACTCTTCACCAGCCCCCCGGTGCCGGTGACGATCGCCCCGACTGTCAGGTCGGCCCCGGTGGCCACGGTGAACCGGGCCGGGTTGGTCCCGAGCGTCAGCGTCCCGTTCGAGATGCCCGTCGCCCCGCTGCCGGTGGCCAGCACGTGCCCGGCCGTCAGGGTGAGGGTGCCGCCGCCCAAGTCCACCCCGAACCCGCCGTTCACCCGCAGGGCGTTGGCCGCACTGGCACCAGCGAAGGTGGTGGCCGAGGTCACGTCGTAGGTCAGGGTCGCCCCGCCGGCCCCCAGGGCACCGCCGGGCGTGTACGTCGTGAACGGCACCAAGTTGTACTGGTTCAGGTTCGGGGTCGCCACCGTGAGCGTGCTGGTCGTCAGGAAGGTGCCGGGTTGGACGGTGGTCGGGTCGGTGCCGGCCACGTAGGTGGCCCCGACCAGCCCGGGAAACAGCCCGTTCGTCTGTAGCGCCGTCACGTTGGCCAGGGCCGACGACAGCACCAGCGCCCCGCGGTCGCCGGACACGGCTCCGAGGTTGGTGGCCCGCACGAACAGGGTGCCCAAGGTCGTGTTGGCGCTCAGCACCGTGCTGCCGGCGCTGGCCACCAGGGTGGTCGCCTGCCCGCCGGCGGACACCGGCTGGTCGATCGTCAGCACCCCGCCGAACGGGGCACTGGTGGACGCCCCGAACGACACGGCCCCCACCTGCTCGGTCACGGCGGCGGCGGCGTTCCCCTTGAGGGTGAATGCCCCGCCGGCCATGCCGACCGTCACGGCCCCAATCCGGTTGTTATTGACGTTCGTGCCGTTGTCTAACACTACCTCGCCGCCCCCTAGCGCCAGCACGGTCGAGGCCAGCGGCAGCGCCCCGTTCGGCCCCGTCAGGATGGTCCGCCCGGAACTGGTGGTGGCCGACAGGTTGCTCCCCCGCACGGCGACCGCCGAGGTGCCGTTCTGGTAGCCCCCGGTCAGGGTGTTCATGGCCGTCAGGATCACGTCCCCCGGGCCGTCCTTGAGAAGCACCGGGGCCGTCACCTGGCTCGTCAGGTTGCCGGCCAGGGTGAGCGCCACCCCGCTCGAGGGGGTGAAGAGGACGCTGGTGGCTGTCATCAGCACGTCGCGGTTCAGGGTGAACGAGGCGGTCGGCTGGAAGGTGCCGCCGGACAGCAGCAGCCCGGCCCCGGGGCCGCCGAGGGCGGCCTCCGACCCGGCCGCCAGCGTGCCGACGACGAGCGAAATGTTCCCGGTGTACCCGGTGTTCGCCCCGGTCAGCAGGGCCACCCCGCTGCCGGACTTCAGGATTTGGCCGCCGCCGCTGATCGCCCCGGGTAGGGTCAGCACGTTGTTGGCCAGGGCCACCCCCAGGCTGGTGCCGGCCGCCCCCACCGTGATCGGCCGGTTGACCGTCACGGCCGTGGCCGTGGCCGGCTGGAACAGCGTCTGCGGGTTCAGGTTGAACGTCCCGGTCAGCCCGCTGTTGAGCGTCACCGGCTGGCCGGCCGCCCCCAGGTTGGCGTCGTCCGCGTAGTTGAGCAGCCCGCTGTTGTGGAACAGCCCGCCCGTGAACGTGTTGGCGGCCGTCAGGTTCAACTGCTGAAATCCAGACTTGACCAAACCGCCCGAGCCGGTGATCGGGGTGTTGATGGTCAGGTTGGCCACCGTGTGGACATACCCACGGGTGCTACCCAGGGCCAACCCGCCCAGGTTGATCACGCTCGCCGTCGTCGGCAGACTGCCGGTGGTGCCGCTGAACGCGCTCAGGATCGTCCCGCCGCCCAGGGTGAGGGTGCCCGTCCCGGACGCCGACACGCCGACCTGCGGGGCGGTGGCCGTGTTCGTGTCCAGCACCAGGGCGTTGGCGGTCGCCGGCTTGTTCAGCCCGGCCAGGCCGCCGGAGGCCGTGCCGCTGGCGTTGACGTACCGCTGGTTGGCGGCGGTCACGCCGGCCGCCCCGGTGTACAGGCTGGCCGCGTACTCGGTGGCCAGGTTGAGCGGGGTCAGCCGCTGGGTGCCGCCGTCGTACCGGGTCAGGCTGGTGAGCTGGCTGGCCGTCGTGCCGGTCGTGGACGCGGCCGAGTTGATGAAGACGTACGGCAGGACCGACACGGTCGGGGTGCCGGCCGTCCCGCCGCCGACAGACCCGGCCGGCGCGGTGGTCACCAGCAGGTTGGAGGTGCCGGCCCCGCCGGCCCCCAGGTTGGTGCCGGTCAGGGACAGGGTGCCGGCCCCAGTCGGCCCCTGACTGAGGGTGCCAACTGTCACCGTCTGGGTGTTGGCCGCGGCCGAGGTGCCGAGCAGGGACACCGACCCGGTGCCGGACAGGGTCAGGCTGCCGAACGCCTCGGCCACGTTGGCCGCGGCGTTGCCCCGCAGGTTGAAGTTGCCCCGGTTCAGGGTCAGGCTGGCCGTCCCGCTCGTCCGGCTGGCGGCGGCGGTGACGTTCTCGAACGTCAGGCTGCTGTTGCCGGCGACGACGAACACGGCCGTCCCGCCGGCCGACCCGGTGCCGACGGTGGCCGTGCCGAACGAGGCCGTCGTCACCGCGTTGCCGACCGGCTGGACGGCGAACGACCCGGTGAAGCTGTTGGTGCCGGTGAAGGTGTAGCTCTGGCTCTGGGTCGGGGCCAGGGTCAGCCCGCCGGGGCCGCTGATGGTGCCGCCGAACGACCCGAACAGGGTCGGGGCCGCCGCCCCGGTCAGCCCGCCGGTGACGGCCAGGCCGGTCGTCAGCACGATGTTGCTGTTGAGCGTCTGGGTGGCGAGCAAGCCGTTGGCGGCCGGGTCGAACTGGAGGGTGACGGGGGTGGCCCCGGTCTGGTTGACCGTCAGCGGGCCGGTACCCAGCGAGGTGAGGGTGACGGCGGCCGTCGGGGCGACGCCGCCGGCGCTGCCCAGGAGCAGGTTGCCGCCGGTCAGTAGCACCCCGCCGGTGAAGGTGTTCGCCGCCCCGGCCAGCCGGACCAGCGACCCGGTGTTGTACCCCCGGGTGCCGGTCTGGTTGATTTCCAGGCCGCCCGCCCCGCCGGTCTCCACGACGTTGGCGGTCAGTTGCAGCTCGCCGGTGCCGGCCCCCAGCAGCCGCAGCGCGGTGCCGCCGGCCAGCGTCACCCCGTTGGTGGCCGTGCCGTTCTGGACCACCACCCGCCCGCTGCCGGTCTGCCAGACGCTCGGCAGGGTGCCGGCGTTCGTGTTGAACCGCAGGGTGTCACCGGCTGCGCTACCCGTGAGCACCAGCGACGGGTTGGAGGCGGCCGTACTGGAGAACACCAGCGAGTTTAGGTCGAACGCCGCCCCGCCGTTGGCATACGTGCTGGTGTACCCGCCGGCCACTTGATTGAGCGACGACCCGAACCCGAGGACGTTGGCCGCCCCGCTGGTCGGGGCCACGCCGCCCACCCAGGCCGGGCCGCTCGTCCACAGGGTGCCGGTGCCGGAGTAGTTGTTCCAGACGGCCGTGGTCGCCGGCTGGGCGAGGGCCGGCCGGGCCAGACCTGCCAGGAGGAGGACCAGACCCACGGCCGGGAAGCGGCGGAGCATAAACGACACCTTGAGCGGTATCTAACAAAGACGACACGGCCCGGCCACAGGATGGCCGGACGGGCAGAACCGCAGGTGCGATTAGTTTAGGCGGAAATTATTGGGCAGGCAAAGAAGTCTGCGCAGTTTAGCTAAGGCTCCCCACCCGCACGGTCGGCCCGGTCGAACGAATCGCGGCCGGCGGTGATCGTTTTCGTTCGTAGCCCGACGCGCGCGCGCGGGGCCATATACCC
>JAYVUZ010000302.1:0-20516 GCA_043787415.1 Fimbriiglobus sp.
CACGGGAGCGTCCAGCGCAGACGCTCCCGTGCGGTCGCGGCTCTCGCCGACCCACACCGCCCCGGCATACGGCAGCAGCCCCAGCCCGATGCCGCCAGCGATCGCCCCCCAGGCGGCTTCCACGGGTCCGACAACCAGCCACACGGCCAGCGGCACGGCCGCACACGCCAGCGGCTTGACCCACACCCGCAGGTACTCGCCGGCCGACACCCCGAGCCGCCGACGGGTGTGGTCGATGACCAAACCACACACCACGAGGTTCGGCACGGCCACCGCCCAGGCCACCCCCTCGACGCCGAACGGCCGCACCAGCAGGAGCGTCAGCAGCAGGTTGGCGGCGGCGTCGAGGAGCGTCAGCCGGGCGAACCAGCGCAACTCGCCGAGGCCGTACAGGATGCGGGCGGCCGCCGACTGGGCCACCCCGAGGGTCAGCGTGACGGCCAGCACGGCCGCCGGCGGGAAGGTGGCTTCGCCGACCGGCCCGAGCCACCGCACCAGGAACGGCCGGCCGAAGCACCACAGCCCGAGGTGGATCGGCAGGGCCAGGACGAGCACCCATTTCGTGGCGGTCAGGAACAGCCGGCGGACACCGGCCCGGTCGCCGCGGGCGTCCATCGCCGACACCCCCGGGGCTAGTGTGGCGGTGACGGCCCGGAGCATGTCCTTCGCCTGGTTGACCAGCCGGGCGGCGTTGGCGAACACCCCGGCCAGTTCCACGGACAGCCCCAGCCCGACCGCGACGGCCCCGGTGTACCCCGTCACCCGGCCGGCGAGCAGGGCCAGGAACGCATCCGCGCTGGACGTGCGGACCTGCCGCAGGGTGGCCCGGTCCACCAGCCGCGGCGACAGCCGCAGCGGCAGCGAGCGGAAACACACGGCCGCCATCAGGGCGTGTTCCACCAGAAGCGACAGCGAGTAGACGCCGGCCATCGGCAGCAGGCCGGCCGACGTTTCCATGACCCACGCCAGCCCGGCGGTGCGGCCGAGCAGGCAGCCGACGCGGACCAGGCTTTTCGCGGCGAACCGCTCCAGCCCGTCCAGCACCGTGGGGAAGACGCCCAGCGGCAGGGCGGCGGCGACGTTCAGCAGCATGGCGAGGGCGAAGCCGGTCACGGCCGGGTCGCCGGCCGCCCGCTCCAACCGCGGGGCCAGCGCCAGCAGGATCGGGCCACCGACGGCGAGCGCGACCAGCCCGGCCCCGGCGAACACACACAAACAGGCCGACGCCATGCGGCTGACATCGTCGCCGGTGGCCCGACCCCGTGCCACCGCCCGCACCAGACAGGCGGCCACGCCCAGGTCGAGCACGGTGAGGTACGCCAGCACCGCCTCGACGACGCACCAGACGCCGTACCGGGCCGGCCCCAGCTTCCCCATCAGGTAGGGCGTGAGCGCGAGGCTGACGACCAGTGGCGCGGCGACTGCGAGCCAGTTGGCGGCGGCGGACGAGAGCAGACGGGACTTCAAGCGGCGGCCTCCGTGCCGGGGCCGCCAGCGTACCACAGGCGAGCGGCGGGCGTAAGCCCGCTGAGGGGCGCTCCCGGGGTGGCGGGCTGTCACCGATCTCGGGAGCGCCCCTCAGCGGGCTTACGCCCGCCGCTCGCCTGTGACGCCGCTCACTCCGCCGCGGCGGCCTTGCCCCGCTTCTTCGGGGCCGGGGCGGGCGACTCGTCCAGCTCCCCCGGGGCGTCCCCGTCCTGGTCGGCGGGGATGGCCGTGCCGGCCAGGTCGGCCAGCTTCTTGTCCAGCAGGATTTTCACGATCTCGTCCCGGATCGCCGTGTTCTCGCGCAGGAACATTTTGGCGTTCTCCTTGCCCTGCCCGAGCCGCGTCTCCTTGTAGCTGAAGAACGCACCAGCTTTCGTCAGAATTTCTCCCTCCACCGCAACCTTGATGATGTCCTCTTCGTAATCGATCCCACGGTCGTGCATGAGCGAGAACTCGGCCGTCCGGAACGGCGGGGCGATCTTGTTCTTGACCACCTTCACCTTGCACTCGGCCCCCACCGGCTCGTCCCCGTCCTTGATGACCGCCGCCTTGCGGACCTCCAGCCGCACGCTGGCGTAGAACTTCAGCGCCAGCCCGCCGGTGGTCGTCTCCGGGTTGCCGTACATCACGCCGATCTTCTGGCGAATCTGGTTGATGAAAATGATGGCCGTGCGGGTCTTGCTCAGCGTCGGGTTGAGCATCCGCAGCGCCTGGCTCATGAGCCGGGCCTGGAGGCCGACCGAGGCATCACCGATTTCGTTGTTCAACTCGTTCTTGGGTACGAGTGCCGCAACGCTGTCAATAACGATCAGATCGACGGCGTTGGATTTGACCAGCATCTCGGCGATGCGGAGGGCTTCTTCCCCGTAGCTCGGCTGGCTGACCAGCAGGCTCTCCAGGTCCACGCCAATCCGCTTGGCCCAGCTCGGGTCCAGGGCGTGCTCGGCGTCGATGAACGCGGCCACCCCGCCGAGCTTCTGCACCGAGGCGATGCAGTGCAGGGCGATGGTCGTCTTGCCGCTCGCCTCGTTGCCGTAGATTTCCGTGATGCGGCCGCGGGGGATGCCCTTGCCGCCCAGGGCGATGTCCAGGCTGATGGCCCCGGTCGAGATGCCCTCCACGTTCTGGGCGGAGAACTCGCCCAGACTCATGATGGCCCCCTCCCCGAACTCCTTCTGGATGGCGGCCAGGGCCGACTTCAGCTCCCGGCTCTCGCGCATCGACTCGGCCATGTCCGGCGACCCCGTGCGTGTGTGGTGACGACGGGGTGACTGTACCCGAACCGGCCGCCGGGGCGAAGGTCAGCAGGATTTCCCGACGCGGTTCGGGCGGGGCGGGCGGCCGACCGGCGTGCTATACTGCACCCCTCCGACCCACCCCCGGCGGCCCGCCGATGACCCCCGTCCGCCTCCACTGCGAGTGTGGCCTGTCCTGGGACCAGCCGCCCCCGCTGCCGGCCGATCCGCGATCCGTCTGCCCCCGCTGCCAGGCCGGCGTGACGGCCAGCGTCGGCGCCGCCGGCCCGATCCTGGAGGCCGCCGCTGGCCCGTTCCGCCCCGGCGACACGCTGAACGGGTTCGAGGTGCTGGCCGAGATCAACCGCGGCGGCATGGGGGCCATCTACCGGGCCACGCAGCTTGGCCTCAACCGCACCGTCGCCCTCAAGGTCATCCTGCCGGACAAGGTGGCCAGCAAGAGTGCCCTGGCCCGGTTCGAGCGGGAGGTGCAGGCGGCCGCCAAGCTGGCCCACCCGAACATCGTCACGGTGTTCGCCACCGACCTGACCGGGCCGGTGCCGTACCTGGTGATGGAGTACGTGCCCGGCATCGACCTGCACCGGCTGGTCCGCACCGGCGGCCCGTTGGCCCCGCTGGACGCCGTCCGGTACGTCCGCCAGGCGGCCGACGGGCTCCAGCACGCCCACGAGCAGGGGCTGGTGCACCGGGACATCAAGCCCGCCAACCTGATGGTGACGCCGAACCCGCTCGACCCGCCGGCCACGCCGCCGCGGCGGCCGGTGGTGAAGATTCTGGACATGGGGCTGGCCCGGGCGGTCGGCCCGGCCACCGGCGAACTGACCCGGGCCGGCGAGTTCCTCGGCACCCCGGACTACGTCAGCCCGGAGCAGGCCCAGAACGCCGCCTCGGCCGACATCCGGGCCGACCTGTTCAGCCTGGGCGGGACGCTCTACTTCCTGCTCGCCGGCGAGCCGCCGATCGCGGCCGGCAACCTGCTGGAGAAGCTCAGCCGGCTGCTCACCGACGAGCCGCCGAGCGTGCGGGCCAAGCGGGCCGACGTGCCGCAAGAGCTGGACGACCTGATCCGCGTGCTGCTGGCCCGCGACCCGGCCGACCGCTTCCAGACGCCGGCCGCCCTGTGCGACGCCCTGGACGACCTGATGGCCGGCGGCACGCTCGGCAACGCCCGGCCGGGCGGCCCGGCCAGCGGCCGGCTGCCAGCCCCGCCGTCGAGCAAGACGGTCGGCCCGCGGGCCACCACCCCGGCCCCCGGGCCGACCCCGGTGATGGCCCCGGCGGCGGCCGTCGCCCACCCCGGCGGCGTGCGGGCCGTGTGCGTGGCCGGCGACACGCTTGTCACGGCCGGGCTGGACGCCACGCTGCGGGTGTGGGACGCGGCCCGGCTGGCGGAGAAGAAGCGGGTGAGCGGGGACGTGGGGGCGGTGACGGCGGCGGCCGTCGGGCCGACCGGCGGCTGGGCCGTGTCCGCCGCCACCCGCATGTCGCCGGCCGACATCGGGGTGCAGGTGTGGGACTTGGTGCCGATGACGGAGTACGCCCGGCTGAAGGGGCCGGCCGACAACCCGACGTGCGTGGCCGTCAGCGGGGACGGCCGCCGCATCGCCGCCGGCACGGCCGACCGGGAACTGTGGGTGTGGCCGCTCGACCCGGCCGACGGCAAGGTGGTGCGGTTCAAGGGGCACGCGGCCCCGCTGGCGGCGGTGCTGTTCCTGCCGGGCGGGGACGGGCTGTTGAGCGGGGACGAGGCCGGCCAGGTGCGGCAGTGGGACTTGCGGACGGCGGTGGGCAAGGGCACCATCCCGCTGTCGGTCGGCCGGCTGCACGGGCTGGCGTTCAGCGGGCTGCGGCTCAAGCAGATGGCGGCGGCCGGGGCGAACGGGCTGGTGCTGCGGGGGCGGGACGGGTCGCTGCTGCCGCTGACCGGCCACGCCGGGGCGGTGCGGGCGGTGGCCTACGATCCGGCCGGCGACCGGCTGGCCAGCGGCGGGGCGGACGGCACGGTGCGGGTGTGGCGGGCGAGTGACGGGGCGTCGCTGGCGACGTTCACCGGGTTCACCGGGGCGGCGTGGTGCGTGGCCTGGAGCGTCGACGGGGCGAGCGTGTTCGCCGGCGGCGCCGACGGCACCCTGCGGCGGTGGCCGGCGGCGGCCACCGGCTAGTCAGTTGGCCGCTGGCGGGGTGTCAACCGGCGGCGGTGACGGCATCAGCCGAAGTAACTCCCGGCATAGTTTGTCAAACGATGGTGAACGCTCGCGGGCGGTGACGAGGTTAAACTGTTGCGTGAACGGCTTGGCATCAACCGTCTTCTTGTATTTCCGCTTCGGATCAACCCCGCGAAGTTGTGCGTCGAGCCACTTGGCCCCGCTCACGGCCTCGCAGTCCGCCACGGCCGGCAACGTATCCGGCAGGCCGTTGACCCCGCCCAGCGTGTCCGCACCCGCCACCAGCCAGTTCTCGAACATCGTGCAGGCCAGTACGCACGACAGCGGGAAGTCCGGGCGAATGGCCTGTGCCGCTGTCAGTAGCGGCGGGGCGACCTGCTTCGGGCACTCGCCTTCCGAGTCCAAGAGCAGCAGCACCAACCTCGGGGCGACCGGCTCCCCGGCAGACTTGGTCGCCAACGTGACGACGGCTTGCCCGACCTTGGCCGCCAGGTCCGGTCGGGCACCTTGAACTAGCCGGTCACGCTTGCCGCGGACGACACTCACCACCCGCAACTGGTCGTTCGCGCCAGAGATTGCCCGCCAGACCCGCTGGAGCAGCACCTCCAAGCACGCCTGCTCCGTCTGACCCTCAACGATCAGGGCAATGTAAGCCGTCATGCCGGCGCAAGCCCAGTGGTGGGCCGGGCCGCCGCGTCCAAGTCCGGGACTAGCCCCCCCTCGCGCTCCAGCCCGCCGAGGGTGTTGAGGTTGAGCCGGACGACTTCCAACCCGGCGGCATCCACAGGGCCGATGACGGTGCGACCGTCGATCATCTCGACCACCCGCACGCTGGACGGGCGGATGGTCGGGTTGTCGAGCAGTTCGGGGCTGTGTGTGGTGAGGAGGACTTGCGTCCAGAGCGTGGCCTCATCCAACGCATCAACGAGTACGTTTACTGCAGCCGGATGTAGGGCAGTTTCCGGCTCTTCGATGCCGGCAAAGCCGACTTCTCGACCGGGGTAGTAGTGACACTGATGAACGGCCAACAAACAGCCGAGCGATCGGAGGGTACCATCCGACATGGCGGACGCGGTAAATTCTCTGCCGTCGTTCATAAAAAATCTAACAGTTTCTTCGTTGTTCACGCTATCTAGTACTTGTGGTCGGAGTGCGACTATGCCTGGGACGACAGCCCCCAGGTATCGCGTCACCCGATCGGCCGCCATCGGATCGAAGTAGAGGATTTGGGCCAGCGCGCTGGCGAAGTTCGCGCCGTTCGCTACAAGCCCTTCATTATTCCCGCCGGGCTGAAGGCGACGCATCTCCGCCGGAGAGAAGTTGAAGATGTTCGACCCGACTAAGTGTTCAGCTAACACATGAAATGGCTCAACGCCGATGCGACTGAGAAGCGGATAGTCTGTCGTCAGTGGACGATACAACTCGATCTTGTGTCCGTACTCTGCCGCAAAGCGATCGGCACCGTTCCACCGAACCGCGTCGTCCGTCCGGTCAAAACCAAAACTCCAGTCACTCTCGCAGTGTCTCATCACCAGTCGTTCGGAGCGAACACCGATAGACATACCTGCCTGGGTCGAGATTTCGTAGCTGTATACGCCGAGCCAAGGGCCGCGAGCGTACTGCAGATCGAACTCGAACTCGACTCGGATTGAACCGTCCGGCTCCGCACTTGGTCGGATTGCCTTCCACCCGCGACGCTCCCGGATCGCCTTTGCGACACCGAGGTCGATCACGTCTCGAGTGAACGCCAGTGCGTCCAGGAAGTTGCTCTTCCCCGACCCGTTCCGCCCGACCAGGACAGTCAACGGCTCCAATGTCACATCGCAATCCGCGAGGCTCTTGTACCCGCGGATGCGAACCCGCCGCAGGAACGGCGGCTTAGCGTCTGGCAGCGGCGTGTCGTCGGCCATGTCACTCATCCTACACCGCCGCCGGTCGCCCCGTCACTCCTCGCTCGCCGCCGCGGCCTGCGGCAGGTGTTCCCGCAGCACGCCCACCGGGAACCGGCGGTGGAACCGCGGCTGCGGGTCGAAGGTGACGTGCGTCACCCCGGTCGCCACGTTGTTCAGGAACCGGCCGAGCGCCGCCGCCGTGCCCAGCCGCACCGGCGTGTATAGCCCGGCCGGGTGCCGGCCGAGGTGCTCGTCCCGCAGGTGGTCGTCGGTCAGCAGCACCAGGCTGCGGGTGCCGTCGGTGGCCGGCTCGGTGGCGAACCCGCGGCCCCGCCGGTACAGCGCGAACACCGGCAGCGGCACGCAGTACTGGGCGTACAACTCGTCGAAAAAGGCTTCGTCGTCCATGACGCTCCCGGCCGGCGGGTGAAGGGTGGCGGAGGGTACCGCGGGTCGCCGGCGAAAGCAAGCCGGGGCGGCGGCGGTATCCCCGGCTACACTTCCCCCACCGCCCCCGGAGACTCGCCGTGCCCGACGATCATTACGAGCGGCTGGACGTGGCCGCCGTCGCCCCCCACCCGGACGACCTCGAAATCCTCTGCGGCGGCACCCTCGCCAAGCTCGTCAAGCAGGGGTACAAGGTGGGCATCTTCGACCTGTGCAGTGGCGAGCCGACGCCTCGCGGCAGCCTGGAGACCCGCAAGCGCGAGGCCGAGGCCGCCCGGCAGGTGCTGAACGTGCCGCTGCGGGTCAACCTCGATCTGCCGAACCGGGTGCTGATGGACGGCCCGGAGGCCCGCTACCGGCTGGCCACCGAGTTCCGCAAGTACCGCCCTGGGGTCATCCTGGTGTCGGCCGGCCGCACCCCGGCGGCAAGTCCGGACCACCACCAGGGCCACCTGATCGGCGAGGCCGCCCGCTTCTACAGCCAGTTGACCAAGTGGGACGACCGCTTCGACGGCACCAGCCCGTACCGGGTGCCGCACCTGGTGTACACGCTCATGCCGACCGACGCCGAGGTGCGGCACTGGCACAGCACGTTCGTGGTGGACATCTCCGACACCATCGACCAGAAGATCGCTAGTATCAAGTGCTACGAGAGCCAGTTCGACCCGGATCGGTTCAACAAGGTGGAACACTTCGTGCGGAGCACGAACGGCTACCAAGGGGCGCGGTGCGGGTTCATGTACGGCGAGCTGTTCGCCCTGCCGCACCCGGTCGGGGCGAGCGACCTGATGTCGCTGGTGCATGGCGGCAAGGGCAGCCTGGCGCCGGTGCAACTGCCGCCGCCGGCGACGCCGGGCAAGGATCACCTGCCGCTGGCGTGACGCCCCCGGCGGGCGACCGCCAGCCCGGCGGCTGCCACGACGAGCAGGGCGGCCGGCTCGGGCACCGGCACGAACATGACTTGGAAGGTCACTCCCGTGGAGTTGAAACCGTAGCCCGTGCCCGCCAGCCCGACCTGCAAGTCGATCACATCCCCGGCCGCGAGGTCCAGGCCGGCGTCGGAATAGGCCCCGGTCACCGCCCCCGCGTTGAACCGATACCCCGACACGACCTGGGAGTACACCTGGCTACCGTTGACGTGTACCGCCGTCCCGGTCTCGCCCGTCCCCGACGTGTCCACCTTGAACATGGTGGCGGCCACCGAGTAGGTGCCCGCCGCCGGGGCCGTGAATCGCAGCACGCTCGGCCGCCCCGGGGTGGTCGTGGGGTGCATCCGGATCTCACCCGGCATCCAGTTGACGGACGAATACTGCTGGACGGCTTGGGTCTGGTTGTAATCGATGACCCCGCCGGACGGCACGAGCCAGCCGATGACGTTGGGCGTCGGCGATTCGCCGCTGCTCGCCGAGGTGACATCGGACTGGAACGCCCCGGCCGGGGTCGGTTTGTAGCCGTAGCTCCACACCCCGTTCGGGTTGGTCACGTTGGAAAAGGCGGCCGAGGCGTTGTACGTCTGGGCCGCCGCCGGGCCGGCGAGTGCCGCCAGCCCCACCGCCGCCAGCGTCGCACGGGTCATGTTGTCCTCGGGCACGAATCTGTAGATCAACGGGCATAGTGTCCGATTGTCGACCGGGATGGCATTCCCCTGTTGAGGGGTGTCCGAGCGACAGGAGGGGGGCGGGGGTGAGTAAATCCGACCGGGTGGCGGCGACCGACGTGCTGGCGCTGGTCCCGCTGGTGAACGAGTGTCGGGAGCGGGGGGCCGACGCGGACGCCTGGCAGGGGCACCTTCTGGCCGGGCTGAACCGGCTGGTCGGATCGCGGATCGGCTGCGGCGGGCCGGTGCCGGCCCACCCGGCCGCCGCCACCACGTTCGCCCCCCTCCAATTCGCCGGGCACTGGCAATCGGCCACCGCCCGCCGGGAGATCGAGGACTGGGTGCGGGCGCCCGTGATCGAGGACCACCCGGCATCGGCCGGTTCCTGCTCACCCCCGGGGCGACCGTCGTCCGCACCCGCCAGGAGTTGGTGTCGGACGCCGAGTGGGAGGCCACCCCGTTACTCCACACGCAACTGCGGCCGTGCGGGTTCGACGACGGGCTGATGGCCCGGACGGTGGTGCCTGCGGCCGGCTGCGGTTACATGCTCACCCTGGTGCGGGCGACCGGCGAGCGGCCGTTCGCCCCCCGCCACGGCCGCTTGGTCGGGGCGGCCTTGCGGGAACTGACTCCACACCTCGGCCGCTCGCTGTGGCTGACCACCCAGCCGAACCTGAGCGGCCTGTCAGACCGACTGCGTGGCGTGCTGGGCTGTTTGCTGGACGGCGACGGGGAGAAGCAGGCGGCGGCCCGGCGGCGGCCCGGCGGCGGCTCCGCCCGTCCACCGTCCACGACCACGCCAAGCGGCTGTACCGGCACTTCGGCGTGACATCCCGGCCGGAGCTGCTGGCCTACTTCGTGCGACGGTAGGGTACGGTTCACCGTGCCCTACAGGTCGCCCGGCTTCACCCCCGGCTTGTGCCCTTTGAACTTGAACGCCGTCGGCTGGTAGTCGCCGACCAGCCCCACGTCCGCCTTCGCCGGCACCTCTTTGCCGAGCGCCCACAGACAACCGTTGACCACCAGCCGGCGGGTGCCCTCGTACAGCAAATCCTGGGACGCCCCGAGGGTGGTGACGACCGTCTTGCCCCGCACCCAGGCCACCGGCTGCATGGGGTCGTTCTTCTTCCCCTCCACTGGCGGCGAGTCGAACGCCAGGGTCTTCGTCACCTGCCCGAGCAGCAGCCGGGTGAAGTCGGCCGGCGGGTCGGCGGTGTACACGTCGGACGGGCCGAACACACTCCCCGCCTCAATGCCGCGGAGCAGCGGGTTCGACTCCTGACCGGGGGCGGGGATGCCGCGGGTGCCCTCCTTGCCGTGCTGGCCGTGGTGGGCCACCCAGGTTTCGCCCAGGAACTTGCGACCGAACCCGCCCTCGAACCCGGGTTCTTTACTGGTCCAGGTGTACCGGGCGTAGGCGCTGTCCTTCTTCAGGTTGAGCGGGTGGGTGCTGGTGCGGAGGGCGACCAGCGGCTTGCCGCTCTCGGCGTAGTCGATCAGGTGCTTGGCGTCGGCGTCCTTCAACTGCCTCATGCGGACGGCCAGCACGACCAGATCGGCCGTCGCCAGCTTGTCCAGCCCAGGTAGGCTGTCCAGGGCGTACGGGTCGATGGTGCCGGTCTTCGGGTCGATGGCGAACAGCACGGTGCAGTCGAACCCGTGATGTTTGTTCAGAATCTTGGCGAGCTGCGGCAGCGCCTCCTCGGAGCGGTACTCCTCGTCGCCGGAGACGAGCACCACCTTGGGGCCGCTGCCGGGCAGGTGCAGCCACGGGTCGGCGGCGGGGAACGACAGGCACAGGGCGAGCGCGAGCATGACGGCTACTCCGGGGAGAAGTGCGGCCAGTGTATCAGGCGAGCGGCCGGCGTGAGCCGGTCCGTTCCGGGGCCAGGCGTGCGGGCACCGACCCGGACCGGACCGGCTCACGCCGGCCGCTCGCCTTAATGCGCGACCCTCTTGAACTCGAAGCACTTGGTCTGGGTGAGCGGTCTTGATGGCTCGCCGTCCGCGGCAACGGAGTCGAAGCCGAAGTCGAGCGGGCGGAACGTCCGGTTTCGACCGAGCACCAGCCGGAGAGTGTCTGCGGCCAGCTCGTACACCCCGTACCGCTTGGTCGGTACGCCGTCCTGTTCGTTCAGCAGCGTGAGGTCGATCCACGGAAGGGTCTTGGTCGGGTCCAGGGTAAATGACGCGACCGACGCCTGATACGCCTCAGGATCGCTCCAGTCGTTAAAGCGTTTCGCCCCGGCGAGCGTGCTGTCGTACCGCCAGAACAGGGCGTAGGTCGTCACCTCCAGCCAGCCGCGGTCGGTCTCCCGGATGCGGCCGTCGGCGGTCAGGTCGTGCCGGCCGCGGGCCAACTCCCACCGGCCGAGCAGCGGTCCGGTGGCGGCGACCGTCGTGGCGGCCGGCGGCGGCTCCCGGCGGTAGACGGTCGGGGTGGACCGCCCGGAGTCGTCGGACGAGTCCAGGTTGGCCGGCCGGCGGTGATCCCCGCACGCCAGGGTCAGTTTGTCGCCGTCCAGCTTGTAAATCGCCTTGGACGGTCTGGTCCCCCACGGCGTCAGGTACTCGGCCCGGGGGCGTAAGTCGATCCACTTGGGAACCCGATCCGGGTCGAGGGCGAACGTCTCCCCCCACACCCGGTGTGAGTGCGCAGTCATAACCCGGTCGCGGTGTATCACCATCCGCGGGGGCGTGACCAGGCTACGGGGATCGATCCGCGTCTTCGCTAGTGCGAAATCACTCAGCAGTTGACGCTCGTACACCCACATCCCCTGCAACGCCTCGCGGTCGGATGCGGCCGGGTTGTTGGGGGCCGGCTTCGCCGCCACCGCTTCCGGCTTTGCCGGCTCGCCCGCCTTCGGCGAGTCGTCCGGCACTGCCACCAGCCCGCCGACCGCTCACACCGCCATGCCGGCCGTCACCAGCTTCCACAATCCCCAGCCGGCCGGCGGCACCGCCGCCGCGACGGCCGCCGGCACCGCCCCGTCGGCCAGCCCGACCGCCGCCGTCACCTGCCCCGCCGCCGCCGCCTCGGTGACCAGCCCCAGCCCGGCCGCCGGCAGCAGCGTGCCGTGCTTCAACAGTCGGCGACGCAGCAGCTCGCGGCCGCGGCTCAGCCGACTCGACAGCGTGCCCTCGGCGATGCCGAGGGTGGTCGAAGCCTCCCGCCGGGACTTGCCCTGCAGTTCGCACAGTACCAGGGCGTCGCGGTACTTGGCCGGCAGTGCGGCCAGTTCGCGGTCGAGTAGGGGCAGCCAGTCGGCGGCCGGCGCCTCGGGGGCGGCGACCTCCGGCAGCGGGGCGAACCGCCGGCGGGACCGCAGCCGGGCCGCCGTGCGGACGGCCACCGCGTACAGCCACGGTCCGACCTTGCCCGGCGGCCGGCCCCGGCCGACGTGTCGCAGGAGGACGAGGAAGGTGGCCTGGAAGGCGTCGTCGGCGTCGGCGGTGGCCCCCAGGTGCCGGCGACACACGCCCCGCACCAGGCCGGCGTGTCGGCGGATCACCGCTTCCAGGGCCGGCCGCTCGCCGTAGCGGGTGAAGCGGTCGAGCAGTTCGGCGTCCGGCCGGGTGTCGAGCGGGGTGCCGGCCAGGGCCAGGAACAGCCGGCCGGCGGGGGTGCGGGTCATGCGGGCGTCCGTGCGGAGGCGGGTGGTCATGCCCCTGTAGTGCGGCGGGCGGCGCGGCGCGTCCGCGAGTTTCCGCGACACCTCTTTGGCGAGCGGCCAGCGTGAGCGGGTCCGGCCCGGCGGCTGTCGGCACACCACGGGCCGGACCAGCTTACGCTGGCCGCTCGCCTCCGGAACACCGCACGCCGGTCGCTCGACTCAGTGCTTGTGCCCGCCCTGGAACGCCTTCGCCTGCGGGTCGGCCTTCGCCCACACGTAGGCCAGCAGGTCGAGAATCTCGTCCTTCGTCAGCTTGTCGAGCAGCCCCTTGGGCATCTGCGACACCGGCGACGGCTTCGGCGGGCCGTCCAGGTCGCTCGCCTTCAGCACCCGCGCCTCGGCCTTCACCAGCGGGTTCTCGACCACCTCGTAAGCGTCGGCCGTCTTCTTCAGCACCATGCCCGTGACGGTGCCGCCGTCGCCCAGGGTGAAGGTGAACGAGCGGTACTGGTCCTCGATGTGCTTCGACGGCTCCAGGACGTGTTCGAGCAAGTCCGCGGGCGACTTGAAGCGACCCGCATCCAGCTTCGACAGGTCCGGGCCGAACACCTTGCCCTCGCCGCCGAACTGGTGGCAGCTCACGCACGACGCCACGGAGAAGAGCTGCTTGCCGTGGGCGAACGACCGGCCGCCGGCCAGCCCGTCGGCCGCCGCCGGGGCCAGTTCCGCCGCCGTCCACTCGGTGCGGGGGCGGTTGAACTTGAGCAACTCGTCGGCCGCCGGGGAGGGGTTCTTGGCCAGATACCCCTCGGGGTCGGCCAGGTACTCGTCCAGGTCGGCGACGACGTACAAGGCGCCGTACATCCGCCGCCAGTGGCCGGGGTAGGTACACACATACGGGTAGACGCCGGGTTCCGTCGGCGCCTGCCACCGCAGCGACTCGGCCTCCCGCGGCTGGAGCAGTTTGCTGCCGAGCAGCACCTTCGGGTTGGGCGGCACGTAGCCGCGGGCCGCCGCGCCGGGCTGGCTGCCGAACGCCTCCGCCTGGTTGCCCACTTCTTCGAGTGCCCCGGGCCGCACGACCACGAAGTTGTGGGGCATGATGTCGGTGTTCTCGAACACGAACTCGACGGGCCGCCCGGCTTGAACGACCAGCCGATCCCGGTCAAACAGCATCTGGTCGGTGAGGGTGCCGACCCGTACCACCCGCACCCCGAGTTCGCCCAGCCGCTTGCGGGCGGCTTTGGCCTCGGCTTTGGGCAGCAGTCCGGCGGCGGTGTCGGCCAGTTGCAGGGCGTCGAGCACGGCCGGCGCCGTGCGGTCGGCGGCCGACACTTTCCCCACGTAGTCGGTCAGGGATGCCAACAGCTTCGGCGCCTCCTCCGCGGGCCACGCGGCGGCGGGAACTCGTTGGAGGGCCGTCACCGCCGCCGCCCGGTCGTCGGCATTTGCGGCCAGCGGCACCAGCAGCTTGACCGTCTCCGTCTCCTTGCCGCGGACGGTCGCCAGAGCCGCCATCGCCGCCCGTCGGACGGCCCGCACCGGGTCTTCGTCGCCGACGCGGACGGTGTCCTTGACCGCCGGGGCGGGCAGCTTGGTCTTCTCGAACACCGGCTTGCGGCCGGCGTCCAGCACGGTCAGGGTGAACCCGGCCAGCCGCTTGCCGAGGTCGCCGTCGGTGCGGTTCCACACCGTCACGGCTTCGATCGGCTTCTCCGCCCCGAGGTCCACCTCCCACCACGGGTTGGCCTCCCCCTCGGCCGTGTGCGTCACGCTGCCGCGGCTGAACTCGCCGCTGGTGTTGCCGTCCAGCGCCCGGCTGGACCAGCCGTCGCTCTGGAAACTGCTGTGGCTCGGCTTGCCCTGCCGGGCGACGTTCTTGCCGCCGCTCATCACCTCCACCTCGGCCAGACTCAGCACCTTGTTCTTGCCCGGCAGGCTGATGCGGACGTACCGGCCCCGTGGCGGGCCGCCGCTCGTTGCCACCCCGTCGGGCAGCTTCTCCAACAGGCCGGCGACGGCCGGGTACAGGGCGGCCCGCTGGTTCGGGTTCCGCACGGCCGGCACGGCGGCGGCGAAGTCGGCCAGCGCCCGCCCGGACGCCGTGGCCAGGGCGAACGCCTTCGCGCCGTCCCCGTCGGCGGCGACGAGCATGGCGAAGGCGAGTTGCCGGCCGGCGGCCGACGTGCCGCCCGTCGCCAACTTCTCCACGTCGGCCCGCAGCGGTTGCAGGTCGGCCGGGCGGTCGGTGAGCAGCCGGGACAGGTCGAACCGCACGGCGTCGTCGGCGGCGGCGGCGAACGCTTCGAGCAGCACCCGGGCCGGCGGCTTCATCTCGGCCGACGCCAGGGCGACCGACGCCTCGCGGCGGAGATCGTCCCGCACGCCCGGCCGGGCCAGCAACTCGGCGAACACGCCGGCCGACTTCGGCAGCTTGACCAGGTCGTCGGTGGCCAGGGTGCGGAACAGGTAGCGGGCGCCGGTCGGGGTGGCGAACTTGATCTCCCGCCCGCTGGCCACGGCCGCCTTCAGGTGCGTCTCCAGCGCCCGCAGGGTCTCGCCGGCGACGTGCTTGCTGAACTCGTCGGCTTCCTGCTGGTCGGCGATCAGTACCACCTCGACGGCTTCCGCCTGGGGGATGAAGCTGGCGCCCCGCACGGCTTCGAGGCGGACCCGCGGGTGCGGGTCGGCGGCGAGTGTCCGCAGCCGGCCGAGCGGGTCGGCGGCGCGGTCCCGCCAGGCCACCAGCACCCGCACGGCGGCCGCCCGCGCCCGGAAGTCCGGCGACTTCAGCACCAGTGACAGCAGGCTGTCATCGACCACGTTGTGCGACTGGTGCAGCCAGAGCGCTTCGAGCCGGTGGTGCTCGAACTCCGGCTCGCTGGCCGACAGACCGGCCGCCCAGGTCTTGGCGGCGGCGATCACCTCGGCCGTGTCGCGGCCGGCGAGTTCAATGCGGACCCGCCGCCGCACCGGGTCGTCCGGGTGCTTGAGCAGGTTGAGCAGCGCGGCCACCGGCTCGCCGCTGATCTTGGGCGATTGGGCCAGCGGCCGGTCCGTCGCCGTCACCCGGTAGATGCGGCCGTGCTCGCGGTCTCGGCTGGGGTCGCGGAGGTTGTGCTGCATGTGGCCGATGATCGGGTTGTGCCAGTCGAGGAAGTACACCGCCCCGTCCGGCCCGGTCTTGAGGTCGCTCGGCCGGAAGTTGGGGTCGGTGCTGGTGACCACGGGGTCGAGTTCCGTCGCCCCGAAGCTGCCGCCCTTGTCCAGCACCTTGTACCGCAGAATCCCTTGGATGCCGATGACGTTGCCGACGAGCAGGTTGCCCTGGAACTCGGGGGGGAAGTGGCTGCTCGACAGGAAGTCGATGCCGGGGCACGGGCGGGTCCGCTGCGGGTACACCTGCGGCGGCTTGCTGTGCTTCTGCGGGTAGTCGAGGTGGCCGCTGAACAGCGGGGCGTGGTACGGGTTGGACCCGGTGCCGTCCACCACGATGTCCTGGCCCCAGCGGTCGAAGCTGTGGCCGTGCGGGTTGGCGAACCCGAACGTCACGTACACCTCGCACTTCTGCGACCGCGGCTCGTACCGATAGACGCCGCCGTTGACGTTCCGCAGCGGCGGGCCGTAGGGCGTCTCGACGGTGGTGTGGTGGAACGTCCCCTCCTGCCAGTAGACGGCCCCGCCCGGATCGAGGGCGAACGAGTTGGCCGCGTGGTGGGTGTCGGCCGTGTCGAACCCGTGCAGCACCCGCTTGAACACGTCGGCCTTGTCGTCCCCGTCGGTGTCTTCCAGGTAGACGATGTCCGGGGCCTGGGCCACCAGCAGGCCCTTGCCGCTGAACTCCATGCCGGTCGGGTTGTGCAGGCCGCGGGCGAACGTCTTGCAGGTGTCGGCCACCCCGTCGCCGTCGGTGTCTTCGAGGATCAGAATCTTGTCGTCCATCGGCTCGGTCGGCTTCCAGTGCGGGTAGGTCTGCCAGACGGCCACCCACAGCCGGCCGCGGGCGTCCCAGGCCATCTGCACCGGGTTGGCCAGTTCCGGGAAACGCTCCTCGCTGGCGAACAGGTTGACGGCGAGGCCCTTGCCCGTGGTCATGGCCTTGAGGCTGTCCGGCCCGCTCAGGAACAGGTGCTTGCCGCCGGGGCCGGCGCCCGGCCTGTTGGTCGTCACCGGGATGAACGGCGGGAGGTTGTCATCGGCCGAATGCGCTTTGCCGGCCGGCTCCTCCGGCTTGCCGCGAACCGCGCTCGCGGCCCAGATGGCTCGGTCGCGGTTGGCGACCATCACGTCGAGAACCTCAAGCTCCCGCTGCACCACCTCGTAGTTGGTCTGTCCGCCGACGAACTTCAAAAAGGCGCGAGCGCCGAACGTGCTATACCCGTCGGTCGCCCGATACCGCTGATACCAGACACGGTTCTTGTCGAGGACAGCTTGATACACGGCTTTTGTGACCCGGGGATCGGTGTCGAACAGCGTGCGGGTGATCAGTCCGGCTAGGTCCTGGTCGCCGTCGGCAGTGAAGTGGACGCCGTTCAAGGTGAGCCGGTCTTTGGCCGCGGCGAAGTGACGGGCCAACGGCGCGAACAGGTCCACGAACGGCACGCCGGCCTCGGCCGCCACCGTCTTCATGGCCTCGCTGTACAGCTTCAACCGCTTGTTCTGTTCGACCCCGTCAGGCAGGTTTGCGGACTTGTGGTCCTCGAACGCGGTCGGCCCGAACAGCACCAGCCGGGGGGCCGACGTGCCGTTGTACTTCTGGGCCAGGGTGTGCTTGACGAACGCCGTCAGGTCCGTCTTGAACTGCGGCAGCCCCGCCTCGCCGGCCCACGCCTCGTTGTTGCCGAAGAAGGCGAAGATCACGTCGGCCCTCGTGCCGACCCCCTCGAAGCGGTTAGCTTTCACCTGCGACTTGGGGGACAGGTCTTTGGGCGACGGGCACGGGCTGCTACCGCTCAGCCACTCATCGGGCGTGCCGAAGCTCATGCTCCGCAGCCGCTTCTTCGGGTCCAGCTCGTCGCCGCTGAACCCGAGGTTGCGGATCGTCAGCTTGTGGTCCGGGAAGCGGGCGTGCAGGTAGGCTTCGAGCCAGCCGTCGTGTTGCATCCGCTCGGCCAGCGTGTTGCCGACGAGGCAGACGTGGTCGCCGGGCTTCAGCTCCAGTTTGGGCTGGGCACTGGCCGGCAGGGCGAACACGAGGGCGGCGAACGCCGCAAGGAGGCGGGGCATCGGGAGTGGTCCGCGGGGTCACGGAGCGGGCAGAGAAAGACAGTATACCGGCCGCCGCAATCATCGTCCGCCCCGCACCAGCACCCGCCGCTCGCCGGTGCGGAACGCCGTGGCCGTCAGCCCGCCGGGGTGGCTGACGAGCGTCACCGCCCCGACCTCGTGCGTCGCCCACACCGTCACCGCGCCGGCGTCCAGCGGCCGGCCGAGTGGCGGCCCCCGGCTGGCGACGATCAGCTTCGGGTTGGCCCACGTCACTAGCGCCGGCGGCAGCGCCGCCCGACTGCCGTGGTGCGGGGCCAACAGTACGTCGCACGGCATCGGCTCCCGCGCCAGCAGCGCTGCCGTGCCGGCCTTTTCCAGGTCACCCGTCAACAGGATCGAATGCCCGGCGTGCGTCAGCCGCAGCACTAGGCTTCGCTCGTTCTCGCTGCCGCCGAACGGGCCGGCCGGCGGGTGCAGCACTTCCAGCCCGACCCCGCCGGCGGTGAAGCGGTGGCCGGCGGTCGCCAGTTGGCGCGGCACCCCGGCGGCGTCCAGCGCCCGCAACGCTGCCCCAACTTCCGGCGTCGCCTTGTCGGCGAACGACGGGGTGAGGGTGACTCGCCCGACCGGGAAGCGTCGCAGCAACTCGGCGATCCCGTGAAAGTGGTCGGTGTCGGCGTGGCTGAGGAACAGCTCGTCGATGCGGCGGACGCCGCGACTCCACAAGAACGGGGCGACCGCCCGCCGCACCACCGCCGGCCCGGCCGTGCTCCCCACGTCGGCCAGCAGGCAGCGGCCGTCCGGCGTCTCGATGACGGCGCAGTTGCCGTGGCCGACGGCCAACACCGTCACTCGCAGCTCGTCGGCCGGGCCGGCGGCCGGCGGGATCAGGCCGAGCAGCGTCCAGCCGGCCAGTGCCAGCGCGAGCCGCTTCCGCCAGCTCGCGGCCGACAGCACGACGCCGGCCAGCAGCAGGTGGAGGCCGGCCAGCCACCACGCCGGCGGGGCCGGCAGGTACAGCACCCCGCCGGGCACGGCGTCGGCGGCGTGAACCAGCCCCTCGCACCCGGCCAGTGACAGCCGGGTGACACCGGCCAGCGGCAGCCACCCGCCGGACAGCAGCAGCAGGAACCCGGCCACCAGCCCGACGGACGTGAGCAGCACCACCGGCGGGCCGACCAGCAGGCCGACGGGGGACGCCGCGTGCTGGTCGGCGATCAGCAGTGGGGCGTTGGCCAGCCCGATGACCAGGGTGACGAGGTAGGCATCCCGCAGCGCCCGTCCCAGCCACCGTGCCGCCCGCTCGGCCGGCGGCCGGCTCTCGTCGATGAGTTCCTCAAGCGGCGTCAGCGGGGCCGGCTGGACCCACCGGCCGACGCCCCACACCAGCACGAACACGCTGAGGAAGCTGAGGCGGCAGCCGAGCGAGAACGGGTCGGTCGGGTTCAGCACGACGACCGCCAGCCAGCCGAGGGCGAAGGCGTTGGCCGCCCGCACCGGCCGGCCGACCAGCAGCCCGCTGCACAGGACGGCCACCATGACCAGCGCCCGCACCCCGCTCGGCCGCAGCCCGGTGACGACCGTGTAGCCGACGATCAGCAGCACCACGACCAGGGCGCCCCGCCGCCGCCGCACGTCGGCCGCCCGCAAGAGCAGCCAGACGAACCCGGCCAGCACGGCCAGGTGCTGCCCCGAGATGGCCAGCGCGTGGACGACTCCGGTGCGGACGTAGATGTCCCACTCGGCCCGGTCCATGGCCGACCCGTCGCCCAACAGCAGGGCCGTGGCGGTGGCCGCCTCCTTCGCCGGCAGCGACTCGGCGAGGACGGCCGTCGCCCGCCGGCGGACGGCGAACACCCAGCCGGCGGCCGACCACTCGGCCCGCCCCAGCCGGGTGACGGCCGCCGGGTCGGTGGCCCACAGCTCGGCGTGGACGCCCTGGTCCCGTAAGTAGGCGGCATAGTCCCGCTCGCCGGGGTTGCCGGGCGTGGCCGGCACGCTCAGCCGGGCCACCACCTCGACTTCGTCGCCCGCCAACAGCCCGGCCAGTGGCGCCGCCGCGGCCGGGGCGTCGGCCTCCCTTTGAACGCCCAGCCGGGCCAGACCGCCGGCCGCCGCCCAGCCGTCGCGGCCCCGGACGTGGCTGACGCGGACGGTAACGGCGTCCCGCCGGCGGCGGACCGGGGCGAGCGGGTCCGGGGTGCGGTCGAACCGGCCGGCCGGGTCATCGACGAGTACCCCGCGGACATGCACCAGCCCGCCGGCCGGGGCGGCGAGGTGGCACAGGTCGTCGGCCGCCGGTGTCTGCCACTGGCGATGGTGTGTACACGCCAGCCCGGCGACGGCCAGCCACAGCAAGGGGACGGTGCGGGTGCGGAGCAGCAGCCAGCCGGCGACGCCGACGGCCGCCGCCAGCAGCCCGGCGAGTGGCGGCAGGGACAGGAAGCGGTCGGCGCACAGCCCGGCGGTGGCGGCCAGGGCGGTCGGCACCAGCGGGGCGCGAGCGAACTCCCGCCACGCCGGCGTGGCCAGGGCCGGCGGGTCGCCGGGGTCGGGTGGGGGCAGGTCAGTCATCGGTTACGAACGCCCAACTGTCATCCTGTAGGTCGTACGCGGTGAAGTCTGTGATCCGCACCCCGAGCGGCTGGCCGCGGAATAAGGCGAACGGCACCACTAGGCCGTGTGGACGCGAGCGGCCCCGTCGGCAGAGTCACTTGAGCATGACCGTGACAGCGGACACCTGGACGAACGCCGGGACGTTGGCGGCCTTCGTGTCGTACCGGGTGGCCACCCGCCGGTACGGCTTGACCTTGCTCCCGAACCGCTCGGCCACGTTCCGCTCGCGGTCC
>JAYVUZ010000303.1:0-4355 GCA_043787415.1 Fimbriiglobus sp.
GGCCATGTTCCGGGAGGGCCGCCGGGTGGCGGCGATTGCCCACCCCGTCGAGCTGACCCGCAAGACGGTGTACAGCGTGCTGGAGAGGCACGCCATCAAAACGGACCGCCTGAGCCGGGCGGCGGCGAAGCCGCTCAAGGTGCCGCGGCGACGAGTCCGGACCCCCATAGCGTAGGTGGCACAACCCGCCAGATAACAGCCGATGCCGCAGCACCTGCCCGCGGGTGACGGAGCCGGTCTCGGCGTGGGTGCGGCGGCGGCCACCGCCGGCGACGGCCCCGGCTTCGCCCGCCACCTGTCCGAGCGGGCGGCGATCCAGGGGGCCGACCGGGAGCGGGTCCGCTCGTCCGCGGTCTGGGCACTAGTCCGACGGCACGAGGCTCGGGTGTCGGTGTCGGGTTTCGACCGCGATGACGCCCGCGCGGGGAGTGAGGCGGAGATCGAGATCGGCTTCTTGACCCGGGCCGAGGCCGACGGCGGGGCCGAGGATCGGTACACCGTGGCCGGGTTCGTCCGCGACCCGGACGGCCGGCTCCGGGTGCGGACGCTCCGGTTCTACGACCCGGTGAGCCGCCGCCGGGGGGGCGAACAGCCGCTGCCCGGGTTCCCGTGATGCGATCAATACTCGGCGAGCAACTGGACGCTCACATACGGCCCGGGGGCGACGTCCACCCGGTTGCGGCCGGTCAGGGAGAAGCCGGTGTTCTCCACGAAGTAGCGGTCGAAGGCGTACCCGCCGCCGGCCTGGAGGTGGACCCGCGGCCGGGCCGCCCACTTGACGCCGGCCTCCAGCCGCTTCTCGTACAGGAACAGCAGGTCGTCACGGTTGGCCCGGCCGGCCCGGAACCAGCTCTGGTTCACCCACGCGAACCCGCCGTACCCCCGCAGCCCGTCGGCCGGGCCGACCAGCAGCTTGGCCGTCAGGTCGGTCAGTGGGGCGTAGTAGAACTCGGCCCGCACGAGGTCGGCCGGGGTGTAGTTGAGGGTGACGAACGGGAACCCGACAACCCCGCTCAGCCGCTCCCGGGTGAACTCGTAGGCCACCCCCGGGACCGGGATGTTCCGCCCCACCTGCCCGTTGGTGGCACTCACGACGTAGTACAGCCAGGCGTCCCGGTCGCCGGACGGACTCCGGTAGAAGGCCAGCCCGTTGACCAGCAGTTCGCGGCCGGAGTGGAACGGGCGGTCGCTGGCCGACCCGACGGTGCCGCCGACACCCCAGCTCTCGCCCCCACCCAATTGGCCGACGTACAGCCCGCCGGCCTGGATGTCCCACAGTTGGGCGGGCAGCCGCACCCGGTCGTCGGGCAGCACCGCGTTCGACCGCACCGACAGACTGCGGGCGGTGGCTGTGCCGAAGATCGTCTCGGTGGCCGTCTCCCGGACCGGCACCGACCCGCCGAGGAACACGTCGGTCAGGCCCAGCCCGGTCGGCTGGCCGCGGACCGGCCGGGTCGGGAACCAGGTGGCCCCCGCCCCCTCCGGCGCGCCGCTTCCGCCGAGCGTGTCGAGCGTGGACATCAGCCCGTCTGGCAACCGGCCCGTGCCGCCGGCGTCCGCTTTAGCTGTCGTACTGCCGACGGGGGGGCCGGGTCTGGCGTCTTGAGCGTGTGCCGAGGCCCCGAGCCAGGCCACAATTAAAGCGGCCCCGCACGTCACCCAGGCCGGACCGAGTCGTGGCCGTCCGGTGTGCATGGCCGCTCGGGGGTGAATAAGTCAGCCAGTTATCGAGTGGTGACAGCGATGAGCGTGAGGACGACTTTGTGCCCGTCCCAGGTCATCTCCTGGCGGACCGGCCGGTCCGCGTCGTCGAACCACCACTCGGCGTCCGTCCCAGCCCCCTTGACCCGGAACCGTTTGGCCTCCACCGGCCGGCCGCTGACCGTCACCCGGGCGGCCGGCAGCGGCTCGACCCGGGCCGTCGCCTGCGACCCGTCTTCCACCTCGATCAGGGTCGCATCCGACGGACCGTCCCGACGGGCGGGTGGTCGCCACCCCGTTGAGGTCAGCACCCCCGGCTTGTCGGCCGCCCGCCCCCGCGTCTTCTTGCCGTCGTCGTTAGCCGTGGCGTCGAGCGACACCAGGGTGTCGCTCTTCCACACCTCGACCGCCCGCAGATCATATGCGTACTTACCCACCAGCGCCCGGACCCGGACGGCCGCCACCACCTCGACGGTTTCTCTCCCGTCCGTGGTACGGGAAGACATGGTGAAGGTGCCGGCCGCCCGGCCGTCCACGGTGACGGCGAACACCCGCTGCTCCGCCCCGTCGGCCCGTGCCGTGGCATCGAACCCGCAGAGGGCGACTGCCACAACTGCCCCGGCCGACAGCCGTCCGCTGGCTCGTACGCTCATGGCCGGTTCTCTCCTACGGCGGGTGGACGGTACGACGGAATACCCGGGCCGACGACGGGCAGCAAGTCCGCGCGTCGGTCGCTTTTGGGGTTGCGGAACTTTTCATCTTTTCCTCTAATCTCGCCCTCGCTTGTGCGACCGCCGTCAAGTCAGCGGCCCAGCGGGCCGAGCTAGACCGTTCTCGTTCTCCGGCAGCGGCGCCGCACCCGCGTCCGGTCCGTCCGTGACCGCCCCGGGAGCCAAAACGTGAGTACGACGAACGTCCTGCTGCTGCTGGTGGCGATCGCCGCCGAGGTGATGGCCACCAGCTTGCTGAAGGCGTCGGACGGGCTGACCCGCATCCGCCCGCTGGCGGGGGTGGCGGTCGGGTACGTAGTGGCGTTCGTCCTGCTGGCCGTGGTCCTCAAACGGGCGCCGGTCGGCCCGGTGTACGCGGCTTGGGCCGGGCTGGGCACAGCCGGGGCGGCGGCAGTCGGCTGGGCGGCGTTCGGCGACCGTCTGACGGTCGGCGGGTGGGCGGGCATCGGGCTGGTGATCGCCGGCGTGGTGGTGTTGGGGTTGTGCGGCACACACCGGGACAGCTAATAGCTCGTCGCGGGCCGGCCGGGCGACCCCTGCTTCTTGTACGCGAAGGGACGGGGTATGGGCGCCCGACTGCATCCCGGCTCGAACGTGCTCGTCTCGGGAGTCACCGGACTGATCGGCGGGGAGCTGTTCCGGCAACTCGCCGCCCAACCGCGGGCCGGGCGGCTGTGGGCGGTGGTACGACCCGCCGCCGACCTGACGGCCGCCGAGCGGTTGGAACGGCGTCTGCTGCGGAGCGGCGACGAACGTCGGCTCGGCCCGGACGTGCGGGCACTACCCGGCGACGTGCTCGAACGCGACTGGGGACTGACCGGCGGTGACCTCACGGAGGTGGTCGAAGCGGCGGACCTCGTCATCCACTCGGCCGCCGACACCTCGTTCGCCGTCCGCCGGGACACGGCCCGGACCAACGTCCAGAGCGTCACGCGGCTGATCGACCTGGCCCGCGCGTGCGCCCGCCCGCCCCTGATCGTTTACATCAGCACGGCGGCCAACGTCGGGGATGTGACCGGGCGGTGCCTGACCGAGGCCGAGGGTTGCTGCCCGGACGGCCGGCACCACAACGACTACACCCACTCCAAGGCCGTGGGCGAACAACTGCTGCTCGACAGCGGCCTGCCTGTCCTCGTCTTGCGGCCGTCCATCGTGCTCAGCGCCGGCCTGCCGGACGCGGCGTTCGCACGGCAGATTCTGTGGTGTGCGCCGCTGTCCCGGGCGTTCCGGGCGCTGCCGCTCGACCCGGCCGCTCGGCTGGACATCGTGGACGTGGGGTTCGTGGCGTCGGCGGCTCTCCGGCTGATGGCGCAGCCGGCCCGCCGGCACGACACCTACTACCTGTCGGCCGGCCCCGGCGGGGCGGTGACAATGGGCCAGTTGGCGGACGTGGTCGGGGCCACTTACGGCCGCAAGACGCCGCTGACCCTTCTGCCGCCCGCCGCCTGGGGGCGGGCCGAACACGCCGCGTATGTGCGGACGGGGGTGCAGCGGCGGGTGTTCCGGTCGCTGCGGACGTACCTGCCGTTCCTGAACATGGACGTGGTGTACGCTGACGCCCGGCTGCGGGCCGACCTCGGGGACGACACGCCGGCGGTGCTGCCGCCCGACCTGTACCTGCCCGACCTGCTGCGGCTGATCGGCACCAAGGCGGCCCTGCGTGAGGCGGCCGTGCCGTGAGGTGATCGGTGCCGTCCGGCTCATGCCGCGTACAGGTACTCTTGCAACTGTTCGACTGCGGCCACCAGCTCGCCGGCCCCGCCGAACGGGGCGGCGCTGTCGGCCAGCCCGCCCCGGGCCGACAGCGGCGGCACCGCAAAACCCCCGGCTGATCGAGCTGTCCGCCGCCACCGGCCGGCCGGCCGAGGTGACGAAGTGGCGGGCCGAGCGGGCGAAGTACCCCGAACTGGCCCCGCCGCCGCG
>JAYVUZ010000304.1:0-9571 GCA_043787415.1 Fimbriiglobus sp.
CAAGACCCTGTCCTGCTCCAAGTGCGACCGCAACCACCTGGGTGCCCTGTGGTACTTCATCCGCCACTACAACGCATCCCTACGCTGAGGCCACTACCGACAAGGGCGACAGCCTGAGCGTCGAGGGCACGGCCAAGGGGGCGGTGACGGCCGTCGAGCGGGAGGTGCAGCCCAAGGATTTGCCCAAGCCGGTGGCCACGTCGGTGAAAAGCAAGTTCCCCAAACTCACGGTGGAGGGCGCGCTGGCGGTGTACAAGGGGGACGACATCCGCGACCTCGGCAAGGCCGAGCTGACCTACCAGGTGAACGGCGAGGCGGCCAAGGGGAAAGACCTGACGGTCGAGCTGACGCCCGACGGCAAGGTGCTGGAGACCCGCCGGGAGGTCGAGACGAGTGACGTGCCGAAGGAGGTGCTGACCGCCCTCAAGGCCAAGGCGCCGAAGTTCCAGACCAGCATGGTCCACAAGATCACCCGCGAGAAGGAGACCGTCGGCTTCCTGTTCGCCGGCAAGGGCAAGCGGACGGCTTACGTGTCGGCCGACGGCAAAGAGGTCGAGATTCACAAGGACGACTGACCAACATTCCCACACACCCAGCACACGAGGGCATCATGAATCGTCGCACCAGCCTGTGGCGCCTGCTCGGGGTCGCCGCGGCCGTCGTCGCGGTGACGGCCCCGCCGGCCACGGCCGACGTGGTCCACGTCCGGCCCGCAGTCAAACGGTGGATCAACCGTCACCGCCGGTACCTGCACCATCACCTGCCGCGGCGGAGGCACCGGAAGTAGCGTGTGCCGGCGGCTCGGGAGCCGGTGTAACCCGGCATGATCGCCCGCTGGACAGAATACTGAACAAATGTTACATCTGGGCAGGTTCCACCCTGCCCGGAGTCGCCCCGATGGCCGCCCCCCCACCCGCCATTGTCGCCGGCCTGCTGCCGGACATCCTCCGCACCTTCCGCGAGCTACTCGCCGACCCGGCCCCGGGCGTCCGCCTGCGGGCGGTCGTCGAGGCGGCCCGGTTCTACTGCACCCACGTCCGGCACGGGCTGCTCGCCGCCTCGCCCGTCGTCACGGACGAGTTCGACAGTTTCCCCGGCCTGCTGCTGTCCGCCTTCCGGCAGAACGTCGGGAACGCCGCGGACCTTGTCGGTGGCCCACTGGATGGCCAGGAAGAAGACGGGCGTCAGGAATACGCCGAAGGCCGTCACCCCGATCATGCCGGCGAAGACGGCGGTGCCGAGCAGCCGCCGCATCTCCGCCCCCGCCCCCTCGGCGGTGAGCAGCGGCACCACCCCCAGGATGAAGGCCACGCTGGTCATGACGATCGGCCGCAGCCGCAGCCGGCAGGCGGCCAGCACCGCGTCCCGGCGGGTGGCCCCGGCCTGCCGCCGGGCGCGGGCGAATTCGACGATCAGGATGGCGTTCTTGCACGCCAGTCCGATCAGAACTACGAATCCCACCTGGGTGAAGATGTTGATGTCCTGCCGGGCCAGCAGCACCCCGGCGGTGGCACTCAAGAGGCACAGCGGCACCACCAGGATGACGGCCAGCGGCAGCGTCCAGCTCTCGTACTGGGCGGCCAGCACCAGGAAGACCAACACCACCGACAGCGCGAATGCCAGGAAGGCGGTGTTCCCACTCTGCCGCTGGAGCAGGGCCAGCTCGGTCCACTCGGCCGTCATGTCGCCGGGCAGGCGGTCGTCGGCGGCGGCCTGCAAGGCGTCGAGCGCCTGCCCGCTGCTGGCCCCGTCGGCCGGCATGGCCACCACCGCGGCGGCCGGGTACAGGTTGTACCGGGTGATCATCACCGGGCCGGTGGTGTCCCGCACGCTGGCGAAGCTGCCCAGTTGGACCATGCCGCCGGCGCGGGTGCGGACGGTGATCTTGCGGGGGTCGGTGGCGTCGTCCCGGAACCGCGGGTCCGCCTGAACGTTCACCTGCCACGTCCGGCCGAAGCGGTTGAAGTCGTTGACGTACAGCGAGCCGAACAACACCTGCAAGTCTTTGATGACCGTATCCACCGAGACGCCGGTGGCCTCGGCCTGCTCGCGGTCGATCTTCAACTCCAGCCAGGGTGTATCCGCCCGGAAGCCGGTGAACACGCCGGTCAGTTCGGGCCGGCCGCCGCCGCCGGCCACCACCTCGTCGGCGACCGCCTGCAACAGCTTGGGGTCGGGGTCGCCGCGGTCTTCCAGAATCAGTTTGAACCCGCCGGTGGTGCCGAGGCCCTCGACCGGCGGCGGGCCGAACACCTGCACTACGGCCGTCGGCATCTGGTCGGTGCAGGCCGCCTGCAAGTCGGCCTGAACTGCGTTGGCGGTGCGGCTGTGCCGCTCGCCGAACGGCTTCAGCAGGACGTACACGGTGCCGAAGTTGGAGGCGTTGGCCCCGAGCAGTTGGCTCGACCCGGCTACGGCGATGGTGCGGGCCACCCCGGGCAGGCCGCGGGCGATGGCGTCCACACGCTTCACGGCCGCGTCCGTGCGGGCGAGCGAGGCCGAGTCCGGCAGTTGGACATTCACCAGCAGGTAGCCCTTGTCCTGGGTGGGGATGAACCCGAACGGCGCCCGGCGGATGGCCTCGGCGGTGAGGCCGCCGAGGGCGAGGTAGCCGAGCAGCGCCAGTGGGATGACGCGGAGCAGCAGCCGCACCACCCACAGGTAGCCGCCGGTCAGGGCGGTGAAGCCGCGGTTGAACGCCCGGAAGGCCCAGCCGAGCGGCCCGGCCAGCACGAACTGGGCGAGGCCGCCGACGAGGAACCCGACGGCCGCCCCGACCGGGGGCAGCGTCACCTTGGAGTCCACCGGCAACCGATCCAGGAGGGCGACCAGCCCCTCGGCGTACCGGGCCACTTGCTCCGGGGTGGTGAACAGCCGGACGGCGAACCAGCCGAGGGCGGCGAACAAGAGCATGACTTCGACCCGCCGACGCGGCGTCTTGGTCTTGTCCTGCGGCACCAGCAGCAGGGCCGACAGGGCCGGGCTGAGGGTCAGCGAGTTGAAGGCGGAAATCAGCGTGGACACCGAAATCGTCACAGCAAACTGGCGGTAGAACGAGCCGACGATGCCCGTGATGAACAGGCAGGGCACGAACACGGCGGCCAGCACCAGGCCGATGGCCACCACCGGCCCCGCCACGTCGTTCATGGCCGCGACGGTGGCATCGTGCGGACTCTTCCCCTCCTCGATGTGGTGCTCCACCGCCTCGACCACCACGATGGCGTCGTCCACCACGATGCCCACGGCCAGAACCAGGCCGAACAGGGTGAGGGCGTTCAAGCTGAAGCCCGCAGCAGCCATTGCGGCGAACGCCCCGATGATGGCCACCGGCACCGCGGCCAGCGGGATGAGCGAACTCCGCCACGACTGCAAGAACACGAGCATGACAATGGCGACCAGAACGATCGCATCGCCGAGTGTCAGAAAGACTTCACTGACCGATTCCTGGATGAACGGGGTCGTGTCGTAGGCGATCTGATAGTCGACGCCGGTAGGGAACTTCAGCCGCAGCTCCTTCATCTTGGCCCGGATGGCCTCGGCCGTGCGAAGGGCGTTGCTGCCGGGGAGCTGGTAGAAGGCCAGGGCGACCGACGGCCGGCCGTCCAGGGTACACGTCTGGTCGTAGCTGACCGCCCCGAGTTCGACCCCCTCGCCGCCGGGCCGCGGGGCGGTCACGTCCCGCAGCCGCACCACCCGACCGTCCGCGTCCGCTTTGAGGATGATGTCCTGGAACTGGCTCTCGTCCTTCAGCCGGCCGAGGGTGTTGATGGTGTACTGGAACGTCTGGCCGAACGGGCTGGGCGGCTGGCCGATCTGCCCGGCGGCCACTTGGGCGTTCTGCTGGGTGATGGCGTTGACCGCGTCCTGCGGTGTCAGCCCGCGGGTGGTCAGCTTGTCCGGGTCCAGCCACACCCGCATCGAGTAGTCCCGCTGGCCGAGGTACTGGATGTCCCCGACGCCCGGCACCCGGGCCAACTCGTCCCGCAGCCGCGTGGTGGCGTAGTTGGACAGGTACAAGTCCGTCCGGGAGTTGTCCGGGCTGATCAGGTTGACGATCATCAGTTGGCTGGTGGACTTCTTCTTGACCACCACGCCCCGGCGGCGGACGATCTCTGGGAGCACGCGGTCGGCCAGATCGACACGGTTTTGCACCAGCACCTGGGCGATGTTCAGGTCGGTGCCCGGCTTGAACGTGACGGTCAGGGCGTACCCGCCGTCGTTGCCGGAGGTGGACGACAGGTACATCATCCCCTCGACGCCGTTCACCTGCTGCTCGATGGGGGCGGCCACGGCGTCCACCACGTCCCGGGCGTTGCCCCCGGGGTAGACGGCGCTCACCTCCACCGTCGGCGGGGTGATGTCCGGGTACAGGGCCACCGGCAGCCGGCGGAAGCCGACGCCGCCGACCAGCACCAGCACCAGCGACAGCACGGTGGCGGCGATCGGCCGGTCGATGAAGAAGCGGACGAACACGGGTTAGCTCCCGACCGGAACGGGTTTCGGCAGGCGAACAACCGGGGCCGCGAACCGCACCGCCCGCCGGCCGATGGCCCGGACGAGCCACAGGCCGGGGATTCGGCCCAGGTCGCGGCCGATGACCCGGTCCAGCACCACGTAGAAGACCGGCGTCAGGAAGATGCCGAAGGCCGTCACCCCGATCATCCCACTGAAAACGGTGGTGCCGAGGGCCTGCCGCATCTCGGCCCCGGCCCCGCGGGCCAGCACCAGCGGCAGCACCCCGAGGATGAACGCCACACTGGTCATGACGATCGGCCGCAACCGCAGCCGACACGCTTCGAGAACAGCCGTGTAACGGTCGGCCCCGCCGTCCCGCTTCACTTTCGCAAACTCGACGATCAGAATGGCATTTTTGCATGCCAGTCCGATCAGCACGACGAATCCGACCTGGGTGAACACGTTGATGTCTTGCTTGGCCTGCCACACCCCGACGAGCGAGGCGGACACACACAGCGGCACCACCAGGATGACGGCCAGCGGCAGGCCCCACGACTCGTACAGGAAGGCCAGGATCATGAAGACGGCGACGACGGCGAAGCCGAACACCAGCAGGCCGGTGTCCTTCGACTGCTTTTCGATGTAGGCCAGTTCGGTCCACTCGCTGGCCATGTTGTCCGGCAGTTCCTTGTCGGCCAGGGCCTCGAACACGGCCAGCCCGACCCCACTGCTGACTCCGGGGGCGACGTTGGCGTTCACCGCCGCGGCCGGATACATGTTGTACCGCGTCAGCACCAGCGGCCCGGTCACCTCATTGACGGCGGCCACCGCCCCGACGGGCACCAGTTGGCCGCGGCCGTTGCGGACCTTCAGCCGGCGGACGTCCTCCACGCCGTTGCGGAACCGGCCCTCGGCCTGCACGCTCACCTGCCAGGTGCGGCCGAAGCGGTTGAAGTCGTTCACGTACCGGCTGCCGAGGGTGGCGGCCATCGTCGCGTACAGGTCGAGCGGGTTCACTCCCTGGGCGGCACACGCCGCGTAGTCCACGTCCACGAACACCTGCGGCGACTTGGTGCGGTAGACGGTGAACAGGTCGCGGAGGGTCGGCTGCTCGCTCGCCCTGTCGATCAGGTTTTCGGTCTGCTTCTGGAGGAACAGCGGGCCGAGGTCGCCGCGGTCCTCGACCATCAGCCGCACCCCGCCGGCCCGGCCGAGGCCGCTCACCGGCGGCGCCGGGAAGATGTTCACTTGTGCGCCGGGCACGTCCCGGGCCAGTTGGGTGTTCAGCCTGGCCAGGACGGCGGCCGCCCGCAGGTCCGGCGTCCGTCGTTCGTCGAACGGCTTCAGGATGACGAACATGCTGCCGAAGTTCGACCCGTAGGCACTCAGCACGAACGAGTTGCCGGCCACCGCGTTGACGTGGGCCACCCCCGGCGTCTTCAGGGCGATGGCCCCGATCTGATCCATCACCGCCCGCGTCCGCTCGGCCGACGCCGAGTCCGGCAACTGCACGCTGGCGATCAGGTAGCCTTTGTCCTGGGCCGGGATGAACCCGGTCGGCAGTTGCAGGTAGCCCCACCAGGTGCCGGCCAGCACCCCGGCGTAGGCCAGCAGCACCAGCAGAGGAACCCGGATGAGCCGCCGCACGCCGGCCACATACCCCCTGCCGGCCAGGACAAAGCCTCGGTCGAACAGCCGGAAAAACCAGCCGAGGACGATGTTCAACAGCCGCGTGAGCGGGTCGCCGCGGGCGGCCTTCGGCTTGAGCAGAATGGCGGCCAGGGCCGGGCTGAGCGACAGGCTGTTGAAGGTGGATATCACACTGGAAATGGCGATTGTCAAGGCGAACTGTTTGAAAAACTGCCCGACGATGCCGGGGAAGAAGGCACACGGCACGAACACGGCCACCAGCACCAGCCCGACGGCCAGGATGGGACCAGTGACCTCCTTCATGGCCAGTTCGGCGGCCTCACGGGGCGGGTGGCCCGCGTCCAGCTTGTGCTGCACCGCCTCGACCACCACGATCGCATCATCGACCACGATTCCGACCGCCAGCACCAGGCCAAAGAGCGTCAGGTTGTTCAAGCCGAAGCCGACGACCCACATGGCGGCGAACGTCCCGATGATCGCCACGGGCACGGCGGCCAGTGGGATGAGAGCCGCCCGCCAGCTCTGCAGAAACACCAGCACCACCAGCCCGACGAGCAGCACCGCGTCCCGCAGCGACTTGACCACCTCCCGGATGCTCTCTCCGATGAACGGAGTGGTGTCGTACCCGACTTCGTGGCGGACGCCCTCCGGGAAGTGTTCGCTCAGCTCGGCCATGTGTTTCTTCACCTCGTCGCCGACGGCCAGGGCGTTGGCCTCAGGCAGCAGGAAGACGGCGAGGCCGATGGTCGGCTTGAGGTCGAACTTGCTGGCCACGTCCTGGGCCTTGGCCCCCAGCTCCACCCGTCCCACGTCCCGCACCCGTACCGCACGGCCGTCGGCGCCGGTCTTCACCGTGATGTCGGCGAATTGGCTCTCGTCCACCAGCCGGCCGACGACGGTGAGTGGCACTTCGGTAGCCGAGGCCAGCCCGCCCACCCGGCCGAGCGACACCTGGTGGTTCTGCCCCTGCACCGCCTCCACCACCTCCAGGGCGGTCAGCCCGCGGGCCTCCAGCTTGTCCGGGTCCACCCAAAGCCGCATGGCATAGTCACGCTGGCCAAAGATTGTCACGTCCGCAATGCCTTCGATTCGCTGCAGCTCGTCCTTGATTCGGCTGACAGCGTAATTGCTCAGGTAGAGCTGGTCGTACCGGCCGTCCGGCGAGTTGAGCGACACGGTGAGGGTGAGTTCGGGCGACCGCTTGCGGGTGGTGACGCCGGTGGCCCGCACCACCTCCGGCAGTTCCGGCAGGGCCAGGTTGACCCGGTTCTGCACCAGCACCTGGGCCAGGTTCAGGTCGGTGCCGATTTCGAACGTGACGGTCAGGGTGTACGAGCCGTCGCTGGTGGCCTGCGACGACATATACATCATCCGCTCGACCCCGTTCACCCGCTGCTCGATGGGGGCGGCGATGGTCTCGGCCACCACCTTGGCACTGGCCCCGGGGTAGTTGCAGTCCACCTGGATGGTGGGCGGCGTGACCGGCGGGTACTGGGCCAGCGGCAGGGTGCCGACTGCCAGCCCGCCGGCCAGGGTGATGAGGATCGAGAAGACGGCCGCCAGAATCGGCCGGCCGATGAAGAAGGTGGCCATCGGTCACTTGGTCGCGGGGTCGGCGGTCGGTTCGGGCGGTTTGGGTGCGGCGGCGGGCTTCGCCTCGGTCGCTTGTGTTTTGGTCGTCACGACGGCCCCGGTCCGCACCCGCTGGAGGCCGCTGACGACCACCCGCTCGCCGGCCTTCACCCCGTCCTCGACCACCCGCAGCCGGCCGAACTGCTGGCCCGGCTTCACCTGCCGGTAGGTCACCTGCTGCACCGGCTCGCCCTGCTCGGTCTTGCCGTCCACGACGACGTACACGAACTTCTGCCCCTGGTCGGTGCCGAGCGCCTCCTCGGGCACCAGCACCGCCTGCCGCGGGGTGCCGATGGGCAACCGCACCCGGACGAACTGCTTGGGCGACAGCAAGAGCTTGGTGTTCGGCACCACCGCCCGCACGCGGAGGGTGCCGGTGCCGGGGTCGAGCGAGTTGTCGACGAAATCGACCACGCCCGTGTACGAGAACCCGTCCTCGTCCGGCAGGCCGACCTGTACCGGCGTCTCCCGCTCGCGGGCACTGGGGATGTAGCCCTCCCGCACCAGCCGTCTAATCCGCAAGAGGGTGCGGTCGTCCACGTCGAAGTAGGCGTAGATCGGGTCCAGCCGGACGATGCTCGTCAGCACGGTCACGTCCTGCTGGACCAGGTTGCCCGGGTCGTAGGCCCTCTTTGAGATCCGCCCGGCGAACGGGGCGGTGATGTGAGTCCAGGCCAGGTTCTGCTCGGCCGTGCGGCGTTGGGCCTCGGCCACCCCGATGGCGGCGGCGCTGCCGGCCAGGGTGGCGGTCGCCTTGTTCCGGTCGGCCGTCGCCCGGTCGATCTCCTCCCGGCTCACCCCGGTGCCCGGCCGGCCCACCCGGTCGTAGTCGCGGGTGGCCCGGTCCAAGTCGGCGGCCGCCTGGTCGCGGTTGGCCTTCGCCTGCTCCAGGGCGGCTTTCGTGCGGGCCACCTCGGCCTGGTACAGCACCGGGTCGATCTGGAACAGCGGCGCCCCCTCGGGCACGTCGGTGCCGTCCTGGAACAGCACCCGGGTGATGTACCCGCTCACCCGGGCGCGGATGTCGGCGGCAGCCACGGCCTCGGTCCGGCCGGTGAAGTCCTCGAAGTCGGTGATGGTCTGCACCGTCGGGGCTTCGACGATCACGTCGGGCAGCTTGGTCGGGGCGACCGGCGGGGCCGGCCGGCTACACCCGGCGGCGACGGCCAGCAGGGCAACGAGGAGGAAAGGTCGGGGCATCGGGTCGGCAGGGGAGTTGGGTGCCGGCGGGGTGGACGACTAGGCTTACCCATAGACAACCGGCCCCCTTACTGCCACCCGGGAGACACACATGACCGACAGTCCGCTCGCCGTCGAGTCGATCGGCGACGGCCCGCCGGTCGTGCTGCTGCACGCCTTCCCTTACGACCGGGCGATGTGGGGGCTGCAACGCTCCCTGGCCAGCCGGTGCCGGCTGCTGCTGCCCGACCTGCCCGGGTTCGGCGACACGCCGGCGTGCGAGTGGATGATCGATGCGGCGGCGGACCGCCTAGCCGCGGCGCTCGACTCCTTCGGGGTGACGGACCCCGTGGCCGTCGGCGGGCTGTCGCTCGGCGGATATGTGGCGCTCGCCTTCGCCCGCCGACACCCGCAGCGGCTTCGGGCGCTCGTCCTGGCCGACACCCGCGCCGAACCGGACTCGCCGGAGGCAAAAGCCGGCCGGGCGAAGACGGCCGAGTTGGCGAAGGCCGGCGGGGCGGTGGCCGTGTTCGAGGACGCGGTGGCAAAGCAACTGAGAGGGCGTCTTGAAACTGGTCTCGACACCGGCTGTCGCCCCGGGCCACGATGTCGGTCATGACACGGAAGCGATACCCGACCGACCTGACGGACGACC
>JAYVUZ010000305.1:0-3702 GCA_043787415.1 Fimbriiglobus sp.
GCGGTTGAGTGCCTCGCCGACCTTGCCCGCGTCGAGCAACTTGGAGAACGTCAGTGCCTGCGCGATCACCGGCTTCGGGAACTGGATCGCCTCGAGCGCGACGGGACTATCCGGGTCGCTGAGCGTGTTCCCGGTGAACGTATCCGCGAGGCCCATCGCCGCGACGATGTCACCGGGGCCCGCTTTATCCAGCGAAATCCGCTTGTCGCCCATCATGCGGTAGAAGCGGGCGATCCGCTCCTTCTTGCCGGTGGTCGTGTTGGTGTACACCTCGCCCGGCCTCATCTCCCCGCTGTACACCCGGATGTACACCAGGTCGCCGTTCGTCTCGGCCACCGTCTTGAAGGCCAGGGCGCTCATCGGCTCGCCCGGCTCGGGCTTCCGCTTGAACGCCTCTTTGGTCTTCGGGTGGATGCCGTCCACCGGCGGCCGGTCGAGCGGGCTGGGCAGGCAGTCCACCACCAGGTCGAGCAACTGCTGCACCCCGTGGAACATCTTGCTGCTGCCGCAATGGACGGGCGTGAACAGGTTCTCCAGCGTGCCCTTGCGGAGCGCCGTGAGGATCTGCTGCTCGGTCACCGGCCGGCCCTCGAGCACCGCCTCCATGATCTCGTCGGACGCCGCGCTCACGGCGTCGAGCATCTGGTCGCGGCGTTTGGTCGCCTCGGCCAGATACTTCTCCGGGATGTCCGTCGTGTAGAACTCGCGGTGCGTCTTGTCGTCCGTGTTTCGCGTGACAAGTTTCATTCGAATGAGGTCGATGATGCCTTCGAGCGCGCTGTCCTGGCCGGCCGGGATGGTGACCACGCACGGGTTGGCCAGCAGCTTGGTCTTCATCTGCTCGACGCACGCCCAGAAGTCGGCCCCCATGCGGTCCAGCTTGTTCACGTAGGCGATGCGGGGCACCTTGTACTTGGTGGCCTGCCGCCAGACGGTCTCGCTCTGCACCTCAACGCCGCCTTTGGCGCAGAACACCCCGACCGCCCCGTCCAGGACGCGGAGGCTCCGTTCCACCTCGGCCGTGAAGTCCACGTGACCGGGCGTGTCGATAATATTAATCGCAATGTCGTTGTCTTGATGATCCTTCCAGTCGATCGACACCGCGGCCGAGTTGATCGTGATGCCTTTCTGACGTTCGAGCGGGTCGAAGTCAGTGGTCGTGTCACCGTCGTCCACGTCTCCGACCTTATGCTTGGTCCCGCTGTAGTACAGGATGCGTTCGGTGGTGGTGGTCTTGCCCGCGTCGACGTGGGCCATGATCCCAATGTTGCGAACTTGTTCGAGCATCTTTCTGTCCGCCCCGGCGTCGCCGGGGAAAAGGGGAACGAATCGGCGTAGCCCCAACCCCCAACAGCGGGGGCCGGGCCACGGTTAAACCACCCGCACGGGCAAGGGGTTCGGCGACCGAACGGCCGCAGGGACCAAATCTCATCATACCAACCGCGGCGCGACCGTCCACCCCGGGCGGCGGAAGCCGACCTGCGAAATGCCGCCGGCCGCGGCTTTCGCCGCGGCCGGTCGGGCTGCGATCAAGCGAACGGCACTTACACCGGCAGGTTGCGGCGGGCGCGGGCTAGGCCGAGCAGCGGCAGGGCGGCCAGCACCAGCACGGCGGCCGGCGGGGCCGGCACGGCCGGCGGAACCACGTTCGGCGTCAGCACCCGCACGTCGCTCAGGCTAAAGTCGGCCGATACCACGTCGCCGGACCCGGTCTGCAGGTTGCGGTTGAGCGACAGCAGGATGCCGGTCACTGCGTTCAGGTTGACCCCGGCGAACGACCCAGTACTGAAACTGTACACTCCGGCCCCGGTGCTGGTAGTGCCGCTCTGGGTGGCCGTGTTCGTCCCGTCACTGATCCGCACCGAGTACGGCACCCCGAAGTCGGCCGAGGCGAAAGTGAACTGCAGGCTGGTGCCACCGGCCGACAGGTTCTGGGCGGCGGCGTAGGTGTATTGGGCCTGGATGTTGGCGGTGGCCAGCGGGGCGGTGGCCAGAGCCAGCCGGCCGCCCACCCCAGTGTTGCCGACCAGGTACTGGGTGGCCCCTGCCGACCCCAACCCATTGGCCGTCTGGGTGATGGTCAGCGTCCGGCTCGCTCCAGTACCGCTGGGCTCCGGCCCGCGGACGACTGAGGTCGGGGATGCCGCCGGTAGCGGCACCAGCCCGGTACTCGGGTTCGGGGTGGTGAAGTCGTCCACCACGAAATCGGCCTTGGCCGAGCCACCCAAGACGAGAGCCACAGCCACGGCGGCGGCACGAAGCAGTACCCGATTCAACATGTCAAGCTCCTTCTTAGAGGCAGAACGAATTCAGGGCGACCGCACGGGTGGGCCGTGGGTCTGGACAAGGACAGAACTCTGGGCCAGGGCAAGATTAGCAATTCTGCCGGCTGGCCGCAACAGACAAAGTGGCAGGATTGTGCCGTTTCGTCTCAAGTTCTGTTCTATGGCGTCTGTATCTAACAATTGGGGTGCCAAAGCCACCTATGCCCCGCTTGCACGCCGGGCGTCGTTGACTTTACTCTTTTGCAGATAGCCGCTTACGGCGATTGTAGCGATTGTTTGTCGGCCCGGGAAACCCGTCGGCCCGGTTGAAACTGTTTCCGACGGTTAACACTTTTGTGCCAAGCCCCCGGCGGTCGGTTGACGCGGCTAACGTCGGACTTTCCGTCACCGACTCAGGTGGTCGGCCACCTGCGTCATCGCCGTCAAAAGGTGGGCGGCGGCGCCCACGTGCGTGCTGTCCAGCCACAGGATGGGCGGCTCGCCGGTCGCCTTCCATAGCGTCCGCATGGCGGCCGGCGGCACCACGTCGTCCCGGCTGGCGGCCACCAGGAACAGCCGTTTGGCCTTCAGCCGGTCGGCATACGTGAGCGGGTCCACCGGGGCGATCTGGCGGCGGAGCGGGTCGAGGCCGAGGCCGACTAGCTTCAGCCCGGCCACCACCGGGGCCGCGAGCGGGTGTTCGGAGAAGGCGTCCACCAGCCCGCCGCCGCCGAGCAGCAGGCAGGCCGTCCGCACCTTCGGCTCGGCCGCCGCGAGTAACCCACCGACGAAGCTGCCCAGGCTGGTGCCGACCACCCCCAGCTTGCCGTCGTCCACCTCCGGCCTGGCGGCCAGAAAGGCCACCGCCCGCCGGCCGTCCAGCACCGCCTGCCGGACGTTCACCACACTGGCGGCCACATCCGCCGACAGCATCCGCACCTTGCCTTCGGCAGGCCGGCGGGGACCGTAGTACGGCTGCACCATCGCCAGGGCGACGATGCCGTGGGAGGCCAGCCAGAGGGCCTCGCTCCGGGAGACGGTGCCGCGGCCGTCGAGAATGTCCAGCACCACCGCCGCCGGCCGCTTGCCCGCGGCCGTGGTCGGCAGGAACAGCTCGGCGTGGACGGTGTTGTTGCACGGGTGCGGGGACGCCACCGCCGACGGGAAGCGGACGGCGTACACCTCGACGCCGCTGGCTTCCAGCCGGTGGGTGAGCTGCCACTCGGCGGTGAAGGTGGCGGCCGGCTGGCGGTAGAAATCGGGCACCGCCGCCGGGGCGTCGGCCGGCAGGGTGATGTCGGTGCGGCTGACGGGGTTGGCCGGGGCGAGGGCGGCCAGGAACAGCAGGGCGGCGGGGTGGTCCATGCCGGATTGTATGCCGACCTGTCGTAGGGTGGTGCCGAGTCTTCGAGGCCCACCGTCGGGCGCACGTGCGCCC
>JAYVUZ010000306.1:0-33674 GCA_043787415.1 Fimbriiglobus sp.
CAAGACCCTGTCCTGCTCCAAGTGCGACCGCAACCACCTGGGTGCCCTGTGGTACTTCATCCGCCACTACAACGCATCCCTACGCTGAGGCCACTACCACCACTTCCAGCGCCCCAGCCAAGTTGTCGCAGGCGGCTCGCCACATGCGAACACTGGCCAGTGACAACGGCCCGCCGTGGGGCGGGGCGACCGGGTTGCCGTGTGCGACGGTATTTCGCCAGGCGTTCATGTGACCGAGCGTCGTGACCCAGCCCGCCGCCGCCGGGCTGTGGGTGTCGAAAGCGGTGGTCAACGAGAGGTTGAACCGCTCGAAGTCAGCCCGGATGCTTTCGTACCGCGCGTTCGCGCCGGCCAGTTCGCAGCGCGAGTTGCACTGCCGCTGAACCAGGGTCTGCATGGCGAGCGGCACCGTCGCTACGACGGCCGAGACGCACTCCGAGTACAAGTCGCGGCAGAACCCCTGAAACTGAGCGGCCAACAGCACCACATAGCCGCGGATTAGTGCGTCTTCCAAGACCGCGTCGGGCGGTGCCGCGGCTGCGACCACGCCGCACTGGGCGTCGAGCGCAGCCAGCGTGTCGCCCCGAACACCGTGCCACTCTTGTAAAGCCTGCGACACCATCACCCCGCCCCCACCAACTCGCCCGCCGGCGCCGCGGCCTCCGCCTCGACCACCACCTCCCCCAGCACCTCGTTGGCCAGCGCCGCGTAGTCCTTCGCCCCGGCACATCCCGGCGCGTAACCGAAGATGCTCACCCCGAAGCTCGGACACTCGGCCAGCTTGACGTTCCGCCGGATGCGGGTGTCGAACACCTTCGCCCGCCGCCACGGCACCGCCGCCCCCCGGCTCTTGTCCAGGAACCCCTTCAGGTCCGCCACCACCTCGTGGGCCAGCTTGGTGGCCCCGTCGAACAGGCACACCACCACCCCGGTGACGGTCAGCCCGGGGTTGATGCGGCGGCTCACCAGGGCCGTCGTTTCGAGCAGCTTGCTCAGCCCGTGCAGGGCCAGGAAGTGCGGCTGGAGGGGGATGAACACCTCGTCGGCGGCGGCCAGGGCGTTGAGCGTCAGCACGCCCAGCGACGGCCCGCAGTCCATGAGTAGGAAGTCGAAGTCGGTCGGGTCGGCGGCGAGCGCCTCCCGCAGCACCACCTCCCGGCCGACCACCCCGGCCAGCTCCACGTCGGCGGCGGCCAGGTCGATGGTCGCCGGCACCAGGTGCAGGTTCGCCGACACCGCCCGCCGCACGCCGGCCAGCGGCCGGTTCCGCACCAGCACGTCGTACACGCTCGGCCCGTCGGCCACTTCGACCCCGAGGTGGGTGCTGGCGTGGGCCTGCGGGTCGAGGTCGAGCACGCACACCCGCTGCCCGGCGGCGGCCAAAGCGGCGGCCAGGTTGACGGTGGTCGTCGTCTTACCCACCCCGCCCTTCTGGTTCAGCACGGCGATCCGACGCATCGGCGGTCCCCTGGGGTCGTTGCCGCCGGGCGGCGGCGGCTTATAACCACCCACACCGTTGCCCGACCAGCCCAACCCCCGGCCCCGCTCCCCCGGCGGCCCCAGCCGAGAGGCCACCCGTACCCATGCCCAGCGCCCGCCAGCAGGCCGTCCAGGCCATCGCCACCGCCCGCCACGACCTGGCCCGGCTCGACTTCCGCACCACCCCGCTGAAAGACCTGTTCGGCGCCAACGTGTTCGGCGACGACGAGCAGAAGCAGCGGCTGCCCAAGTCGGTGTTCAAGACCCTCCAGAAGACGGTCAAGCTGGGCGTGCCGCTCGACCCGGACGTGGCCGACGCCGTGGCCAGCGCCATGAAGGACTGGGCGCTCGAGCACGGGGCCACCCACTACACCCACCTGTTCCAGCCGCTCACCGGACTCACCGCCGAGAAGCACGACTCGTTCCTCAGCCCCACCGGCACCGGCAAGGCCATCGCCGAGTTCAGCGGCAAGGAGCTGGTGAAGGGCGAGCCGGACGCCAGCAGCTTCCCCAGCGGCGGCCTGCGGGCCACCTTCGAGGCCCGCGGGTACACGGGCTGGGATCCGACCAGCCCGGCGTACATCCGCGAGGCGCCGAACGGCTCCACCCTGGTCATCCCGACGGTGTTCGTGAGCTGGACGGGCGAGGCGCTGGACAAGAAGACGCCGCTGCTGCGGAGCATGGAGGCGCTGAGCACCCAGGCCGTCCGCATCCTCAAGCTGTTCGGCCACGCCGACGTGAAGAAGGTGTTCACCACCGTCGGCCCGGAGCAGGAGTACTTCCTGATCGACCGCCACTTCATGTACAGCCGGCCGGACCTGCTCAACTGCGGGCGGACGCTGTTCGGGGCCAAGCCGCCGAAGGGGCAGGAACTCGAGGACCAGTACTTCGGCACCATCCCCGAGCGGGTGCTGGCCTGCATGGCCGCCTGCGAGGCCGAGATGTTCAAGCTCGGCATCCCCGTCAAGACCCGGCACAACGAGGTGGCCCCGAGCCAGTACGAGATCGCCCCGATCTTCGAGGACAGCAACCTGGCCACCGACCACAACATGTTGACGATCGACGTGCTGCGGCGGGTGGCCGACCAGTACGGGCTGGCCTGCCTCATCCACGAGAAGCCGTTCGCCGGCATCAACGGGTCGGGCAAGCACAACAACTGGTCGATGAGTACGGACAGCGGGGAGAACCTGCTCAACCCGGGCGACACGCCGCACGACAACGCCCAGTTCCTGGTGTTCTGCGTGGCCGTCATCCGGGCCGTGGCCAAGTACCCGGAGCTGCTGCGGGTGACGGTCGCCTCGGCCGGCAACGACCACCGCCTCGGCGCCAACGAGGCGCCGCCGGCCATCATCAGCATCTTCCTGGGCGACCAGCTCCAGGACGTGATGGAGCAGTTGGAGCGGGGCGACCTGAAGTCCACCAAGCAGGGCGGCCACATGGAGGTGGGCGTGACCGTGCTGCCGAAGCTGCCGCGGGACGCCGGCGACCGCAACCGCACGTCGCCGTTCGCCTTCACCGGCAACAAGTTCGAGTTCCGGGCCGTCGGGTCGAGCTTCAGCATCGCCGGGCCGAACACCGTGCTGAACACGATCGTCGCCGAGTCGCTGGACTTCATCGCCTCGAAGCTGGAGATGGACACCCGGGGCGGCAAGCCGCTGAACAAGGCCATCCAGGACCTGCTCCCGGGCATCCTGGCCGAGTCCAAGAAGGTGGTGTTCAACGGCGACGGGTACACGGACGACTGGCAGCAGGAGGCCGCCCGGCGGGGGCTGCCCAACCTGAAGACGGCCGTGGACGCCATCCCGACGGTGGTGCGGAAGGACTCCATCGACCTGTTCGCCAAGTACAAGGTTTTCAGCGAGAAGGAGCTGCAAGCCCGGTACACCATCTTCAGCGAGTCTTACGTCAAGACGATCATAATTGAAGCGGCAACGATGGTGAACATGGCCAAGACGATGATCCTGCCGGCCGGCCTGCGGTACCAGGCGGAGGTGGCCCAGGCGGTGACGGCGACCAAGGCGGCCGGGGTGGACAACGCCGCCCAGTTGGACGTGCTGAAGGAATTGACGGCCGGCATCACGGGCTTGCAGAAGGCGACGGCGGCACTAGAGACGGCGGCCGGCCACCACGCCGACGGGGACGCCTACGCCCACGCCAAGTACATGCGGGACGCGGTGGTGCCGGCCATGGCCGAGCTGCGGTCCCATGGCGACGCCCTAGAGACCATGGTCGCCGACGACCTGTGGCCGCTGCCCACGTACCGGGAGATGCTGTTCCTGAAATGAGCCGGGCGCGGTTCGCGCCGTGCGACAGCCGCCGCGGGTGACACCCCGGGGCGGCGGCCGGCCCGTGTTCTATGCTCCCCTGTGCCGCCGCCACGGGAGTCGTTTGTCGTGACACCGCATCCCAAGCTGTTGCACCTGGAGAGCGTCCGCGGGCTGGCGGCGGCGGCGGTGGTGGCCTGTCACGTGGTGTTCGCCTTCGCCCCGCCGGACCGCGGTGGCACCCCGACCGTGGCCGGCTGGGAGTCGCCGGCCGGTCGCGGCGTCGCCCGCCTCCTCCTCCACCCGATCGGCGACGGCCGGCTGCCGGTCGCCGTCTTCTTCGTGCTCAGCGGGGTGGTGCTGTCCCAGGGGTATCTGCGGTCCGGCGGCCGGGCCGACCTGGGGGCGGCGTGCGTCCGGCGGTTCGTCCGCCTGGGCGTGCCCGCCGGGGCGGCGACGGTGCTGGCCTGGGCGGTGTGGCGGGCGGGGTGGGCGGACGTCGGGCCGGCCGCCGACGTACTGGCGGCCGACGGCGTGTCGGCCCGCTGGCTGCGGCTCCTCGGGCCGCCGGACCTGAGTCTGTCGGCGGCGGTCGGCGAGGCCTGTTGGGGGCTGTACTTCCTCCACCCGCCGTCACCCCCGCACCGGCTGTTCAACTGCGCCCTCTGGACCATGCGGGTGGAGCTGTACGGGTCGCTGCTGGTGTACGCCTTCCTGGGCGTGTTCGGCCGCCACCCCCGGGCCGCCCGGCTGGCCGGTGTCGCCGCCGGGGTCGCCGCCGCCGGCGGGTGGGTGTACCCGGCCCTGTTCCTGGCCGGGGTGTGGCTGGCGTTCGTCCGCCACGCCCGGCCGGCCGAGGGGCTGTCGCCGGCGGTCGGCGGCGGCCTGCTGGCCGCCGCCCTGTGGCTGGGCGGGCAGGGGGAGTACCTGATCGACTGGTGGCTGCCGGTGCCGCTGGTGAACCGGACGGTGGACTCGCTCGACCTGTTCGCCACGCCGGCGGCGGTGCTGCTGGTCGGGGCGGTGCTGTTCTGCCGGCCGCTGGCCGCCGCCCTGTCGGCCCGGCCGCTGGTGCGGCTCGGCGGCATCTCGTTCGGGCTGTACCTGGCCCACATGCCGGTGCTGTTGTCGGCCGGGGTGTGGACGTTCGCGGCGGTCCGCCCGGCGGCCGGTCACGGGCCGGCGGTGGTGGCCGCCGGGGCCGTGGTGTTCGGCCTGTCGGCGGCGGGCGGGTGGGTGCTGACGGTGCTGGCCGACCGGCCGGCCGCCGACCTCGGGCGGCGACTGGCCGACCGGCTGTTGCGGGACCGGCCGGCCGCCGGGCGGGCGAGCGTGGCGGGCACGCCGGTCACGCCGGTTGGCGGGACCGTTCCGGCTGACGCGGGCGATCCCGTACCCGCCGGCGCACGTCACCCGCTTCTGCCGGGCGGCGGCCGGGTCGAAGGTACCAAGCACCGCAGCGGCGGCCTTCGCCCGCTTTTTTCGTGGACAGGGCTGTGACATTCGCGCTAAAATCACCTCACATTCATTCGGCCAGCGGCTAACAGACCCGTTTATGCAGCAGGGGGTAGATCGTGTGGAACGTCCGGGAGCAGGTCGAGGGGTACATCAAGCGGGTCAAGGATTTGGCCGAACACGTCCGTGGCAACGAGCAGGCGACCAAGTAGAGTCTGATCGGCCCGTTCTTCACCATGCTCGGCTACGACCTGACCGACCCGCGGGAGTGCGTGCCCGAGTACCGCGCCGACTTCGGCCGCGAGCGGTCGGTGAAGCCGATCGACTGGGCGTTCCTACACGGCGGCCAGTTCGCCTTCTTCGTCGAGGCGAAAGAGGTTGGCAAAAAGCTGGCGGGGTATGACGAGCAGCTCGCAGACTACTTCGCCAAAGACCCGAACGTGAAGCTCGGCATCCTCACCAACGGCGCCCAGTGGCGGTTCTTCACCGACGTAGTCCACCCGAATGTCATGGACAAGGAGCCGTTTGCGCGGTGGGACGTGACCGCCGACGAGCCGCCTCCGACTGACGTGATCACTCTGCTCCAGAAAGTCCAGTTCACCCCGGAGCTGATTCGGGCTTACGCCCAGCGGCAACGCGCCCAAAACCTGTTGGTGGGCGAACTCACCCGGCTGTTGGAGCCGGCTACCGAGTTCACCCCGCTCGCGGTGGCAAACATCGAAACCCGGAAACTGACAGAGGCCGTCACTGAGAGTTGGAAGGCGGTCGTGGCCAGCGCACTCAACGAGTGGGCGCGGCAGCGGATGCTGACCGCCGCACTCAGTGTGCCTGCGGCTACGCCGACGGAGGCCAAACCGGAGGCGGGCAAAATCGAAACCACGCAGGAGGAGCTGGACGCCTTCGCCGTCATCAAGGGGCTGCTGACGGACGAACGCCCCGTCGCTTACGAGGACACCGTGAGTTACTTCAAGGTGCATCTCGCCGAGAAACGGACGTGGGTGGTCTGTCGGCTATACCTCGGCCGCCGCAGCCCGCGGGTGGTGATTCCGCTGCCGTTGGAGCGGGCGGCCGCACTCGCGGCCGGCCGGCCGGTGTCGGCCGACGGCAGTTGGACTTCTGTGCTGATCGAGAATATTCAGCAACTGCACGACTTCGGGCCGTTGCTCCGGGAGACGTACTCGCACGTCAAGCGGCAACGCACGTCCGGCGAACAGCAGGCGGAACTGCCGATCGCTCCGGCGCTCACCGATGTCACCCCGTGAGCCGCGGGCCACGACCGACAGTTGACCCGGGCGGTCAATGTCCGGTAGTGGTCAGCATCAGTCGCCCCGTCCGGCCCTGAGCGTCAGCGGTCCGTAGAACTCCGGCCGCCGCCAGTTGACGCGGTCGATCTCGTACTCGCCGGCGCACGTCACCACCCGCTTCTGGCGGGCGGCGGCCGGGTCGATGGTGGCCACCACGACCGCTTCGCGGTCGTGGTCGGCGACGGCCAGGAAGTCGCCGGTCACGTCGCACACGCTGCTGTGGCCCAGGTAGTGGAACCCCGTCTCGTCGCCGACCCGGTTGCAGGCCAGCACGTACACCCGGTTCTCCAGCGCCCGCACCCGCGTGACGAGGGTGGCCATCTTCGCCGCCGGGGCGGCCCAGTTGGTCGGCAGCACGATCAGGTCGGCCCCGGCGAGCGTCAGCACCCGGGCGTGTTCGGGGAAGCTCAGGTCGAAGCAGATGCCCAGCCCGACCCGCAGGCCGCCGAGGTCGTGGACGCGAAAGGGGTGGTCGCCGGGGTCCACGAAGCGGTCCAGCCCGACGCACGGTAGATGCACCTTGCGGTACACCTCCAACCGGCCGCCGGGGCCGACCAGGGCCGCGGCGTTGAACACCCGGTCGCCGTCGCGTTCGAGAAGCCCGACCACGGCCCACACGCCGAGGCGGTCGCAGTCGGCGGCCAGGGCGGCGGTGCTAGGGCCGGGGACCGTTTCGGCGGCGGCGAGGGCGGTGGCCCGGTCCGGCAGGCCGTAGCCGGTCAGGGCGCATTCGGGGAACACCACCAGCCGGGCGCCGGCGGTCGCCGCCTCGGCGAGCTTGCCGCGGACGGCAGCGAGGTTGTCGGCCGGGCGGCCGAGCCGGCAGTCCATTTGCACGGCGGCCACGGTCCACGGGGTCATCGGCGGTCCTCGGCGGCGGTCACTTGCCGGCGTGCCGGCGCACCAGCGCCCGGTAGCGGCCGATGCGGTCGGCCAGCGGCGGGTTGAACTCGGCCAGCGGCAGCCCGAACGGGGTGAGGGCGGCGTCGAGCCGCCGGCCGGCCTCGGTCGGGTCGCCGTCCAGCAGGGCGAGCAGCCCGCGGTCGGCCTGCCGGCTGGCTTCGGCCAGGACGGCTTCGGCCAGGCCCTGCAACCGGCCGCCGGCTTCGATCTGGGCCAACCCGCCGGCCGCCACCCCGGCGGCGGCGGCCAGCCCGGGGGCCGCCTGGAGCACCGTCTGGAGCCGCCGCGCTTCGCCCGGCGGGACGACCGGGGTCGGCCCCGGCGCGGGGCCGGCCGCCGCCCGCGGGTCGCCGGCCAGCCGGGCCGTCACCGCCCGCAGCGCCCGCACCTGGTCGGCCATCCCCCCCTGCTGCTCCGGGGCCGCCCGCACGGCGTCGTCCAGGGCGTCCAGCCGGGCGGTGGCGTCTTCCAGCCGGCCGGCCCGTAGCTCGGCCTGGGCGGCCCGCAGGGCCAGCCCGGCGAATGCCGGCCCGAAGGTCGTCGCGTCCCCCTTGCTCATCGCCTCCAGCGCCTTGCCCGGCAGCCCGGCCTCGATGAGGGTCATCACCCGGCCGGCCGGGTCGGTCGCCCGCTCGGCCGCCCGCTGCTGCCGCTGGATGCGACTGCTGAGCGACTCCTCCCGGGCTTCGAGCTGCTTCCGCTCGGCCGCCAGCGGGTCGTCCTTGCCGCCGGCCGATGGCACCCGCTTGAGCAGGTCGGCGGCCTTCTCGACGGCCGCCCGGGCCAGGTCGAGCTGGTTGGTCGTCTCGTACCGCTCGGCCAGGCCGACGGCCGTCTCGAACCCGGCCACCCGCAGCTCGAAGGACGGCGGCGTGGCCGGCAGCCGGGCCAGGAACCGGGTGGCGGCCGTCACCTGTTGGGCGTCCACCTCGGACATGCCGAGGATCTGTTGCAGCAGCCCGGTCGGGGCGTCGAACACCGGCTGCTGGGGCAGCGAGTAGGCGGCCAGCACCGCCCGGTACGGCTCCGGCCGGTCGGGGGCGGCGGCCACCCCGCGGCGGGCGGCCCGCACGGCCAACACCGGCAGGGCCAGTTCGACATCGCTGGGCGGCCGCGGCGGGGGCGGGCCGACCACCCCCAGCCCGCCGAGCAGCCCGAGCCGGGGGAACACCGCCTGCCGCTGGAACTCGAAGTCGGCCTGCCGCCGCAGCAGGCTCAGGTGGTAGCCGATCGCCAGGGCGTCGTCGGCCTCGGCGGCCGGCGGCCGGAGCGGGTTGCGGGCCTGGTCCACCGCCTGCACGATCAGGTCGTCCGCCGGCGGCAGCGGCAGCGGGCCGGTCGGCCCGGCCGGGATCGGCTCGCCCGGCCGGAAGGCGGCGGCCACCGGGTCGTAGGCCGGCCCGCCCGGCCCGCGGCCGAGGACCACCGACCGGCCGTCCAGGTGCCACAGGGTCCAGCGGTCCGGCTGGCCCAGCCCGAGGAGCAGCGGCCCGGCCAGTTGCCGGGTGGCCGGGTTCGGCTCGTCCACCCGCCGCGGCGGGGCCACCGACGTGACCACCAGATACCCGCCCCCCTGGCGGTCGCAGGCCGCCGCGGCGTCATCGAGGTCGGCCGGCTCGGTCGGCCGTTTGGCGTCCCGCCGGCCGAGGGTGGCCGCCCGCAGCAGCAGCAGGTCCGGCAGGTCGGCCCGGTGGAAGCCGTACCGGGTGTTGACGAACTGCCGCACTCCGGGGGCGAACCAGGCGGCGTAGTTGGCCACGTCCGGGCCGACGGCCAGCCCCTTGCGGTCGGCCGGCCAGTCCGTCAGTTGCGTGGCCGTGCGGGCCAGCGACGGGTCGGCTTCGACCGCCCACTCGACCCGCTGGGTGTACACCTTGCCGAAGGCCGGGTCGGTCCGCGGCGGGTGCAGCCAGCCGGGGTAGGCGGCCACGCCGATGCCCAGCCCGGCCAGCAGCAGCAGGAACCGCCCTAGCCCGCTGATCGTCTGGCGGATGCGGACCTTCGGGTCGTCGGCCCGGCCGCCCGTCACCCAGCCGGCGGCGTGGTTCAGCCCCCAGCCGACGGCCGGCACCAGCAGCACGGCGGCCAGCGGGGCGAGCCGCAGGTTGAGCAGGCCGACGGCCAGCCCGAGGGCCGTCAGCAGCCCGGCGGCCACCGACCGGCTGAGGGCCGTCCCGACCACGGCGAACAGGGCCAGCACGCCCAGGGCCGGCAGGTTGAGGTCGTCGCCGGCGGTCGCCCGGTCGAGGATGACGGTGGACAGCGGGCGGAGCAGGTTGTTGCCGAGCTGCGGGTCGTCGTCCAGGCCGGCCGGGGCGTACAGCCCGAACTCCCACGGCACCAGTTGGATCACCTCGGCCGGCGACTTGGCCACCGCCGCCAGGGCGAACGGGTTGAGCAGGCAGGCCGCCACGCCGACCAGCAGCCCGCGGCCGAGGCCGGGCCGGGGGGTGCCGTCGAACTTGCCGCCCAGCCACACGGCGGCGGCGACCACCGGGCCGAGCAGGAACCAGGCGTCGGTGTTGGCCCACAGCAGGAACAGCCCGCCGAGCAGCAGCGGGTTCCGCCAGCCGGGCCGGGTCCAGTCGAGGCGGTGCAGCAGCACCAGCGTCGCCGCCAGGAACAGCACCGACGCGGTGACGGATTCGAGCCGCACCTGGTCGGCCGCCGCCACCGCGGCGAGTGCCAGCCCGAGCACCCAGGGGAACAGCGGCCGGCCCGGCTTCCGTAGCAGCAGCAGCAGCCCGAGGGCGACCGCCACCCCGACCGCCTTGACGGCGACCAAGGCCGCCCCGCTGGCGTCCGCCGAGTACAGGGCGTAGGCGGCGAGGTCGAACAGCCAGTGGGTGTCGGCCCACGGCCGGCCGGCCGCCCCGGCGTGGCTGAACGGGTCGCCGCCGGGGGTCAGTTGGCCCGTCGCCAGCGCCCGGCCGCCGGCCAGGTGGAGGAACGTCAGGCTGGTGCGGGCGGCGAACGAGGCGGCCAGGAAGGCGGCGGCCAGCACCACGGTGGCGGCCGTCACATCCAGGGTGTGGAACCAGCCCGGCCAGCGGGCCGGCGGCGGTTCGGACGGCGGCAGGACCGGGGCGGGCGTGTCGTCGGGCATGGTATGCGATACGCTACGACCGCCGCCCGGGTTTGGTAGAAGTCGCGGCCGGCCAGTCGGGCTTGCACGAACCGCCGACTTCGGGTCCAATCCGCCCCCCATGACTCGGCCCGCTCCCGCCGCGACGGTCGCCGCCGCCCCGCCCGGGGTGCGGCTGGACGTCCGCCTGGGCAGCGGACGGCCGACGCCTCACGACCTGCCCGACGGCTGCGAGTTCGTCGTCGGCGGGGCCGCCGCCTGCCAACTGGTGCTGGCCGGCAGCGGGGTGCCGGCGGCGGTCGGCCGGTTCGTCCGCCTGGGCGACGCCGTCACGTTCCGCCGGCTCGACCCGGCCTTCCCGGTGCTGCTCAACGGCGAGCCGGCCGGCATGACCCCCCGCCCCATCACCCCCGGCGACCGCGTGGCCGTCGGCCCGGCCGACATCACGCTCAACCTCGACGGCGCCCACCTCCGCCCGGCCTTCTTCCCGATCACGGCCGAAGTCGAAAACCCGACGCCGGTGGAAATCGACCTGACCGCCGAACGCCGCCAGTTGGCCGCCGAGCGGGAGGCGCTGGCCGAGCAGGCTCGGGAGTTGGAAGCCGACCGGGTGCTGTGGTACCGCCGGCGGCAGGAGATCGAGGCCGAGCTGGCCGCCCGCCGCGTGCCGGACGACGACGACAACGGTCGGGCCGCCCAACTGGAGGCGACGCGGCAGGAGTTGGAGGGCATCCGCCAGAGCCTGCACCAGCAGTACGAGGGCCGCCGCGAACAGCTCGCCCAGATGCAAGAGGTGATCCGCACGGCGACGGCCGACTTGCAGGAACGGCGGCAGCGGCTGGACGCCGATCTGGAAACGCGGCTGGCAACCCGCCGGGCGGAACTGGACGCCGGGTATGCCGCCCGGCTGGGCGAGTTGGCCCGCCGGCCGCCGGCCGAGGCCGCCCGCGAGCAGGACTTGCAGGGCCGCGAAGACCGGCTGGCCGCCGAGCGGGACAACTTCGAGCGGCACCGCCACGACCACGCCGACGCGCTGCTGCGGCTGGACCGGCTGCAAGCCGCCGCCGAGGGCCGCTCCGCGGACGCCGACCGGCAGGCGGCCGAGATCGACGAGACGTACGACCAGCTCCGCCGGGACAGCCGCGAGTTGGAAGAAACCGTCGCCCTCGCCGGGGCCGAGCAGGAGCGGCTGGCAACCGAGGCGGGACGGCTGGGCCGGCAGAAGGCCGACCTCGACGCCCACGCCAACAAGCTGGCCGAGCGGTCGGCCCAGGTGGAGGCCCAGCAGGCGATGCTGGCCGTGCTACGGGCCACGCTGGAACGCCGCGAGGAGGAGGCCCGGCAGGAAGCGGCCCAGATGGCGGCCGACCGCGGCCGCATGGACGACACCCAGCGGGAGTTGGACAGCCGGCTGCACGAGGCCGAGCGGCTGCGGTGCGAACTGACCACCGCCGAGGCCGGCACCGCCGAGCGGGAGCGGGTCGCTGCCGAGCGGGCCGCCCTGCTGGAAGTGACGCTCGCCGAGATTCAGCAGCAGAAGGATTCGCTGGCCACCGAACACGACCGGCTGCGGCAGAAGGAAGCCGCCCTCGACGCCCGCACCGCCGACACGGCCGAACAAACCGCGCTGCTCCGCGCCAGGTTGCAACAGGCCCTCGACCTGCAAGCCCGGCTCGAAGCGGACCGGACTTCGGTGCGGGAACGCGAGGTGTCGCTGACCGACGCCGACGTGGCCCGGCAGACCTTCCAGGAGCAGTTGCGGCGACGAGGCGACGAGCTGACCGCCCGCAGCCGCCACCTCGACGACGCCGGCCGCCGCCTGGCCGACGACAAGGCCGAGTTGGACCGGCTGAAGGCGGAAGCCGTCGGCGGGCGGGACGAGTTCACCCGCCGCACGGCGGAACTGGCGGCGCGGGAAGCGGCCCTGGCCCGGCAGATTCAGCGCCTTCAAGAAACCGGCCGGGCCACCGCCGCCGCCCGCAAGGAACTCGCCGTCACCCGCACCGCGTGGGAGGCCGAGCGGGCGAAGGCGTCCACGGACCACGCCGCCCGGGCCGCCGAGCTGGCGTCGCTCCTTCAACAAACCCCGCTGCTGGACGCCCAGGCGAAGGACGCCACGGATCGGCTGGCCGCCGCCCGCGAGCTGCTCCGCGGCCAGATGGGCGAGCTGCACGCCTTCGCCGGCCAGACCCGCGGCGAACTCGACGCGGTGCGGGCCGAGCTGCGCGCCGAGGCCGACCGGCTGACCGCCCGCGAGGCCGCCCACCGGCTGGCGACCGGCGAGTTCCGCCAGCAGTTACTCGGCTGGCAGGCCACCATCGCCGAGCACAAGCAGTCGCTCGGCCGCAAGGCGTCCACCGCCGAGGCGCAGCAGGCGGCCGTCGAGGAGGCCGCCGCCGCCCTGGCCGCCCGCGAGGCGGCGCTGGTGCAGGAGCGGGCCGTCGTCGCCGTCCGCCGGCAGGAGGTGGACCGCCACCTGGGCGAGATGCAGGCGTGGTACCAGGAGCGGCTCAAGGAGCTGGCCGACGGGGTGGACCGCAAGTCGCTGCTCAACCCGGCCGACCTCGACCCGGCCGACCGCCAGCTCGGCGACCTGCTGCTGGACCGGGGGCTGGTGGACCCGGACAGCCTGGCCGCCCTCCAGACCGACGCCCGCCGGCAGCGGAAGCCGCTCCGCCGCACCTTGCTCGAAAGCGGCGTGCTGACCATCCACCAACTGTCGCTCATCGAGTCCGGCGACCTCGGCCGGCTGCACTTCGGCCGGCTGCGGGTGGTCGAGCGGGTGCGGGCCAACCCCCGGGAGGCCGTCTACCGGGTGAGCGACCCCGACCGCCCGGACGCGGACCTGCTGCTGCGACACCTGGCCGACGCCGAAATGGATGACGCCGTGCGGCCGGACGAGTTCCGCCAGCGGTTCGCCGCCGTCGCCGGGCTGGCCGCACGCCACCTGTGGGCCACCCACGAGGTGCTGGACCTGCACGGCCGGCCGGCGGCGTTGCAAGAGCAGCCGGCCGGGCTGCCGGCCAGCGACTGGCCGCCGGAAGTAGCGACGCCGGGGGTGTGGCTGCGGCTGGTGACGGAGGCCGCGACCGGGCTGAGCGTGGCCCACGCCGCCGGGCTGACCCACGGCCGGCTGACTGGCGATGCCGTGTGGCTGGCCCCGGACGGGGTGGTGAAGCTGAGCGGCGTCGGCGAACCCGGCTGGCTGGCCGGCGGCGACGACGGCACCGCCGCCGACGACCTGCGGGCGCTGGGCAAGCTGGCCGACGGCTGGGCGAGGCTGGGCGGGCTGGTGAAGAAGCGCGGCCGGGCCAAGCCGTTCCCGGACACCCTGCTGGCGGTGGTGCGGCGGCTACTCGCCGACCCCGAGTCGCCGATGGCCGACACGGCCGCCGGGTTCAACCCGTACTCGACCGCGGAAGACTTGCTGGACGACTTGGAGCATCTGGGCAAGCTGTTCCCGTGCCCACCAGACGCCTGGCGGGCGCTGGCCAGTCCGGACGGCGAGCTGCGGCAGTCGGCGTGACGGCTCGGGCGGCCGGCCGGTATGGGCCGGCTGCCCGAGCCGTCACACGCAGTGATCGTCATGTTGGCCGGCCGTAGTTTTGCCATACAACTGCGACATTCACCTTTTTATTGCTCCGCAGTCGTCAGGAACAACCATGTCCATCCGGACTGCCCTTTGGACGGTTGGCCTGCAGCCGGCACCGCTCACTGAGTCTTCGCTCAAATCCGAGAAGCTGTTGGAAGACATGATCGTGGCGGCCCCCCGGCTGCTTTCCGACGAGTGGATGCTGATCGGCCGGCAGGAACACACCGGCTTCGGCGGCATCATCGATCTGCTGGCCGTAGCCCCCGACGGCTCGCTCGTGCTGGTCGAACTCAAGCGGGACAAGACGCCCCGTGAGGTAGTGGCCCAGGCGCTCGACTACGCCGGCTGGGTGGACAAGCTCAAGCCCGAGGAGATCGCCGCGATCTACGGCCGCTTCAAGCCGGGTGGTAGCCTCGCCACGGACTTCCGTGAGCGGTTCGGCGCCGACCTCGACGAAGACACGCTGAACCAGAGCCACCAGATCGTCATCGTGGCCGCCACGCTCGACACAAGTACCGAACGCATTGTTGCCTACCTGAGCGACCGCAACATCCCCATTAACGTGCTGTTTTTCCAAGTGTTTACGGCCGGTCCTGAACAGCTCCTCAGCCGGGCATGGCTGCTCGACCCGGTGCGGACACAGGTCATCGCCGCGGCGACACTGACTGGCGACACCGAGCCGTGGAACGGCGAATTCTACTGCAACTACGGTCTCGGCGACAGCCGCTCGTGGGACGAGGCTCGTCAGTTCGGGTTCGTGTCCGCCGGCGGCGGCCGGTTTTACACGCAGACGCTGCAACTGCTCAACCCCGGCGACCGGATATGGGTGAAAGTACCCGGGAAGGGGTTTGTGGGCGTGGCTCGGGTGACGGGTTCCGCAGTGCCGGCGGCCGACTACACGCTTGCCACCCCGGACGGCGAGCGGTCGGCGTTGGATGTCCTCAAGGGGGGCAACTATCACCGCGAATTCGCCGCCGACGTCGAGCAGTGTGAGTGGTTCGTGCCGGTTCGGTGGCTTCAGACCGTGCCATTGACGGATGCGGTCCACGAAGTCGGACTTTTCGGTAATCAACACTCCGTCTGCAAACCCACCACGCCGAAGTGGCGGTCCACCGTGGAACGACTGAAGGAGCGGTTTTCAGACTTCGACAAACGAGCCGAACCGATCGTGACCGTGCGTTCCGTACCCGAGTAGTCGGGTCCGCACGCGGGGCTTGCGGACTACTATTTCCCCCCGCGCCCCGTATCCCAACCGCACACCCGCTCCGACGCCCGTGCGGCGGGCTGGCCCAATCCGCCGCCGGGTGTCCGCCGTCTGGTCTGGTGAGAGCATGGGCAAACGCGGGGCGAGGCCGACCGACCAACCCCCGCCGGCCCCCACCGGGGGGTCGCCCGTGCCCACCAAGCCACCAATCCCGGGGACTCGCCCCGCCGGGCCGGTGGATGATGCCACACTCGTCGCGTCGTTCAACGACCTCCGCGACGAGCTGGTGTCCACGCTCGTGTACCTGCTCGGCAACCGCGACGACGCCCAGGACGCGGCCCAGGAGACGTTCCTGAAGTGCTGGCGGGCCAAGCACACCCTGGACGGGGTGGCCAACCTGCGGGCCTGGATCTTCCGCGTCGGCATGAACACCGCCCGGGACGTGCGGCGGAGTGCCTGGAGCCGCAAGGTGAAGCCCCTTGTCGCCGAGGAGCTGATGCTGGCCGCCCCGGCCGACTCCGGGCTGAGCCTGGAGGACCGCGAGGCCCTGGACCGGCTGCGGGTGGCCGTGGCCGACCTGCGGCCGGAGGAGCGGGAGGTGTTCCTGCTCCGCCAGAACGGCGACCTGACCTACGAGCAGATCGCCGCGGTGCGGAGCGCCCCGGTCGGCACGGTGAAGACGCACATGCGGTCGGCCCTCATCAAGCTGCGGAAGGTGTTGAACCCGCAGGGCGAGGCCGGCCCGAACGACTGACCACGCCCGGACGGAAAGGGTCACTGTGAATCCCGGCTGCGACGCCCGCCCGGCGGACTTGCTCGACCATGTGTACGGCCTCCCCGACCCCACCGAGGCGGCCGCGGTGGCTGGTCACGTCGCCACCTGCCCGGCCTGTGCCGCGGCCCTGGCCGACGCTCGCAAGTCGCAGAGCCTGTTCGCGGCCGCCGCCAAAGGCCACTTCCCGAACGTCACCTTCGCCCCGCCGGCCGACGCCCCGACGGTTCCCGCCGTGGCGGACGAGCGGGCCAGCGTCGGCCGGGTGCTGACGCGGTGGGCCGTCGCCGCCGGTCTGCTGCTGGCCGTCACTGGGCTGGCCATCCCGACCGGCCTGGACGCCTGGGACTTCTTCGACCGCCGGCCGGACGTGGTGGCGTCGGCCGGCGGCGTCGCCCGCGCCCGGGCGCAGTTCGCCGACGCGGCGAAGGCCGAGGAAGCCACCAAGACCGCCGCCGACACCCGGCTGGTCGCGGCCCGACAGAAGCACGACGGACTGGTGACGGCCTGGGTGGCCGAGGAGAAGGCGGCGTTGCAGGCGGCGGCCGACCGGCCGTTCGCCGTCGAGGTCCGCGGCCCGGCGGCGGCGGTGCCGGGGGCGCCGAACGAGTACGCTGTCCGCGTCCGCGACAAGGCCGGCAAGCCCCGCCCGGCCAGGCTGACGGCGGCCGTGATCGTCGGGGACCAGCAGTTCGACATGCCGGTGCCCGGGGAGGCGGCCGACGCCACCGTGCGGCTGCCGGCCGAGCTGTGGGCCAAACTGCCGCCGGGGGCTGAACCGCTGTTGCAGGTGTCGGCCCAGGCCGGCCCGGACACGGCCACCGTCCGCGAGTCGGTGCGGCTGCTCGGCCCGGTGTTCAACACCTTCCTCACCACCGACAAGCCGCTCTACCAGCCGGGCGAAACCGTCTACTTCCGGTCCACCACGCTCGACCGCACCCGGTTACTGCCGCCGGAGCAGGACTTCAGCCTGCGGTTCGAGCTGGCCGGCCCGGACGGCACCGTGGTCGAAGGGGTGAACGGCCAGGCGCGGGCGGTGCTGGCCATAGACAAGAAGCCGGTGGACGTGCTGGGGCCGGACGGCCGGCCCGTGCGGGGCGTCGGCTGCGGCGGCTTCGACCTCAAGCCGGACGCCCCCGGCGGCACCTACACCCTGAGCGTGTTCGAGGTGCCGCCCGGTCAGAACCGGCCGAAGGACGGCACCAGGCCCCTGGCCCGGCGGGTAGTCCAGGTGGCCGGCTACCGGCCCGACCGGGTGGAAAAGAAGCTCGAATTCGCCGGCAGCAGCTACGGCCCCGGCGAGCCGGTGCAGGCCAAGCTGACGCTCACCGACCAGGGCAAGCCGGTGGCCGGGGCGACGGTGCGGGCCGTGGCGAAGGCCGACGCCCAGACGCCGGCCGTGACCGCCGACGCCGTCACCGCGGCCGACGGCACCGCCACCGTGCGGTTCGCCCTGCCGGGTGTCGAGCCGGCCGTGGCCACACTGAGCGTCACCGTCGAGACGGCCGGCGTCACGGAAACCATCGTCCGCCCGGTGCCGCTGGCCGGCCGGCGGCTGAAGCTGGAGTTCTTCCCCGAAGGCGGTGACCTGATCGCCGGCCTGGCCAACCGCGTCTACTTCCGGGCGACCACCGCTGCCGGCCGGCCGGCTGACGTGGCCGGGGTGCTGCACGACGGCGAGCGGGAGGTGTGCCCGGTGGCCACCCTGCGGGACGCCGACCGGCCCGGGGCCAACCGCGGCCTCGGGCTGTGCACCGTCACGCCGCAGCCGGGCAAGACATACACGGTGAAGCTCAGCCAGCCGGCCGGGGCGACTGGCGCGTTCACACTTCCCGCCACCAAGCCGACCGGGGTGGTGCTACACGCCCGGGACGCGGCCACCAAGACCGGCGAGCCGATCCGGGTGACGCTCGGCCACGCCGGGGCCAAGCCGCAGCCGGTGCTGGTCGGGGCGTACACCCGCGGCCGGGCCGTTGCCCACGCCCGGGCGGTGCTGCAACCCGGCCGCACCACCGACGTGACCCTCGACCCCGGGGCCAGCCCGCTCGGCGGAGTCACCCGCGTCACCGTGTTCGCCGACGACGCCGGCGGCGACGGCCGCACCGACCTGACGCCGCTGGCCGAGCGGCTGGTGTTCCGCCGGCCAGCGGAAGCTCTGAAGCTGACGGCGACCCCGAACAAGTCGCACTACCTGCCCGGCGAGCCGGTGACGCTGACGGTCCAGGCGTCCACCGAGACCGGCCGCCCGACGGCGGCGGTGGTGTGGGCGGCGGTGGTCAGCCGCAGCGTCCTGAGCATGGCCGACGACACCGCGGAGCGGACCCTGCCGACACACTTCCAGCTCGGCGGCGAGGTGCAGCAGCCGGACGAGTTGGAACACGCCGACTACCTGCTGACCGACCAGCCGCAGGCGGCCGAGTCGCTCGACCTGGTGCTCGGCACGCAGGGCTGGCGGCGGTTCGCCGAGCAGGCACCGGAGGAGTTCCGCACCCGCGTGCCGGCTGCCGAGGCCGACCGTCTACTGGCCAGCATCGGGGCGTCGCTGCCGCAGTTCGTGCGGACCGAGGTGCAGGCCGTGGCCGACCGCACCTGGCCGAAGTACGAGGCCGCCGCCCTGGCCCTGGAGTCGGCCGAGAAGGGCCGGGACGCGGCCGGGGTGGCCGTCGAGACGGCCCGCGTGCAGGCAGGCCAGGCCTACGAAAGCACCCGGCAAGGGTTCGGCCGGGTGCTTGACGACTTCGACCGCATCGACGGGCGGCTGGTCAGCCGGCGGTGGTGGCTCGTCGTCACCCTGCCGCTGCTCGGGCTGGCCGTGGCCGGCATGGCCTGGCGGGGCCGGCGGGCGACCGGGGCCGAGCGGCGGCGGCTGCTCGTCGGGGCGGTCGGGTTCGTCCTGGTCGGGCTGGTGCTGGTGGCCGGGTCGGTGGCCACCGCCGACCGCGGGGCCGGCTGGCGGACGGAAGCCGAGACCATCACCCGCCAGTCGCGGAACGGCGTGGCCAACGTTGTCACCCCGACGCCTGTCCCCTCTACTCCGCCGGCCGGCAACGAGCCGCTGATTCCCGGGGACGGGGTGAAGGGTGGCGGTCAGCCACCGCGCGGCCTGCCGCCAAAGCTGGCACCGCCGAAACTGCCACCCGCCCCGCCGCCGGCTCCGGTGGTGGATGACGGCAAACCGGCCGCCTCGAAGCTGGCGGCTCGTCGGATGGGTCCGGCGGATCGGCCGGTCGGCAACCGGCAAGCCGTCCTGCGTCTGGAAACCGCCCTCAACACCCGAACCGATGCCGAGGACCGGGAGGCGGTGCAAGCCATCCGCGCGAACGAGCCGAAGGGCCGGCCGCTCGTGATCCGCGAGTACGCACACCAGCCGGCCGGCGAGGCCGCCGGGCCGCGGAGCGACTTCGCCGAGACGGTGTTGTGGCGGCCGGTGGTCGTGCTGCCGGACACCGGCACCGCCGCGTTCGACTTCGCCCTGAGCGATGCCGTCACCGGCTACCGGGTGCTGGTGGCCGGGCACACCCTGGACGGTCGCCTCGGGGCCGTCACCGAAACCATCAGTGTCCGCCCGGCCCTGAGCGTCGAGCCGAAGCTGCCGCGTGAGGTGTCCACCGCCGACCGGCTGACGGTGCCGCTGGTCGTGTCCAGCGTGGCCGCCCGGCCGCTGGGGGTGGCCCTGACCGTGAGCGTCAACGGCCGGCCGGCCGGCGGGGTCACGTCCCCGGCGATACCGGCCGACGGCGGCAGTCGGGCAATGGTCGTACTGCCGCCGCTGCCGGCCGGGCCGGCCGAGGTGTCGGTCACCGCCGCCGCCGACGGCCAGCGGGACAGCGTCCGCCGCACCGTACTAGTGGTGCCGGACGGCTTCCCGACCGACGGCGCCAAGTCCGAGTCGCTGCACGGCAAGCTGACCGCCACCGTCACCCTGCCCGGCGACCGCGTGGCCGGCGGCACCCGGGTCGGCGTCACCGTCTACCCGAACGCCCTGGCCGGCGTCCTCGGCGGGCTGGACGGCCTGTTGAAGGAGCCGCACGGCTGCTTCGAGCAGTCGAGCAGTGCCAACTACCCGAACGTTTTGGCCCTGGACTACCAGAAGGCCACCGGCGGCGGGTCCGGCCAGTCGCGGCTGCTTGACGCCGGCTACCGCAAGCTCGCCGGGTTCGAGTGCCCGGACACGCCGACCGGCACCCGCAAGGGGTTCGAGTGGTTCGGCCAGGCCGACCGCCCACACCCGGCCCTGTCCGCCTACGGCCTGTTGCAGTTCGCCGACATGAGCCGGGTGTACCCGGTGGACCCGGCCCTGGTCGCCCGCACCAAAGCGTATCTGCTGTCGCTCCGCACCGGCGACGGCGGGTTCCGCCACAGCACCGCCGCCCTGGACCGCTTCGGCCGGGCGACGGAACTGGTGACGGACGCCTACGTGGTGTGGGCCGTCAGCGAGGCCGAACGCACCGGCGACAAGTCGGACCTCGATAACGAATTGAACGCCCTGCTGAAGCAGACCGGCGACCCGTATGTGGCGGCCCTGGTGGCGAACGCCGCCCTCAACCGCGGCCGCGCCGCCGACGGGGTGAAGCTGCTGGAGTCCCTCGCGGCGAAGCAGGCGGCCGACGGCGGCATCCCCGGGGCGGCCACCACCATCACCGGCAGCGGCGGCGACGACCGGCTGACCGAGACGACGGCCCTGGCCGTCCTCGGCTGGCTGAAGGCGGACAAGCCGGACCTGTTCGCCGGCCCGGTGGCGAAGGCGGTCGGCTTCCTGGTGACCAAGCGGCAGAGCGGCGGGGCGTTCGGTGCCACCCAGGCGACGGTGCTGGCCCTCAAGGTGTTGGTCGAACACGCCCGCCGCCACACCGCCGAACCGGAGAGCGGCGAGCTGCGGCTGTCGGTCGCCGGCAAGGTGGTGGCCACGGCGAGCGTCCGCACCGACGCTAGTGGCCCGCTCACCCTGGACGTGCCGGACGCCGACACCCTGTTCCCCCCCGGCCAGCCGGTCGAGCTGACCGCCGAGACGACGCTCAAACAGGCGGTGCCGGCGACCCTCGGCTGGACCGCCCGCACCGTCCAGCCGCCGACCGCCGCCGACGCTCCACTGACGCTGGCCGTGACGCTGGACCGCACCGAACTGGCCGAAGGGGACACCGCCCGGCTGACCGCCACCGTGACCAACACAACGGACGCCGTGACGGGGATGGCTGTGGCCGTGGTCGGCCTGCCGGCCGGGCTGACCGTGCCGGCCGACGGCAAGCAGCTCAAGCAACTGGTGGCCGACGGAGCGGTGGACTTCTGGGAGGTCCGCGGCCGGGAACTGGTGTTGTACTGGCGGGGCCTCGACCCGAAGACGGCCAAGACGGTCGCGGTGGAGGTGGTGGCCGAGTTCCCCGGCACGTTCCGCGGCCCGGCCAGCCGGGCGTACCTGTACTACGACGCCGGCCGCAAGCACTGGCTGCAGCCGCTGGCGGCGGTCGTGGTTCGTAGCCCGACGCGGTAGCGAGGGAGAATCACCCTCGCTACCGCGTCGGGCTACGAACCAGCAGCCCACAAACGCCGCACATCCGGCACCCCGTCCGGCCCACTTCGGCCGACTCCCGCTCGTCGCCGCCGCCGCCGCCGGCCGATGCTTCCATATGCGACGCACCTCCCTCGCCCTGACCCTGCTTGCCGCCGGCCCGGCCGTCGCCGACGGCCCGCTGGTACCTGCCCCCGGCTGGCGGGGCAACGGCCCGGCCCGCGCCGCCGACGATTACGCCGTCGGCGGCTGGCAGTATTACGGCCTGCCCGGCGGGCCGTTCGTCCAGCCGGGGGTGTACCCGGGGTACTACGGCGGTTACGGGCCGTTCGGAGTCCCGTCGTACTTCGGCAGCTTCTGGACCAACGGCCGCAGCCTGTACGGCCCGCCGGTGCCGACCTACGGCCCCACCCCGGGCGTGTTCGGGGCGTCCGACGATGACAAACGGTTCTTCCGCAACCCGCCGCCGGCTAATGGCGTTTTCTTCGGCCTCGGCTGGGCCGGCAGTCGCAGCCCGTCGCCCCGGCACATCCCGCTGTCGGTGAGTGTGTACCCGAGCGTCAGCGTGCTGCCGGGGCCGGCCGCCGTCGCCGCCGACGGCTCCACCTGTCTGCGGGTGCGGGTCAACCTGCCGGCCCCGGACGCGGTGCTTTACGTCAACCAGACGGAGATGAAACAGCCCGGCGGCGAGCGGGTGTTCGAGTCGCCGCCGCTGGCCGGCGCCGGCCCGGTGAGCTACGAACTGCTGGCCCGTTGGACCGAAGCCGGCAAGCCGGTGGCCGAGACCCGCACCGTCACCGCCCGGCCGGGCCAGACGGTGCGGGTGGATTTCCGCATCCCCGCCGAGGGGGCGGTCAGCGGTCTAGCCCGTTGACCTGCTCCCCGCCGCTAGCAGTGATAATGGCTTTGAGCATCTTCGGATCAACAGTCGGCCGGATGAACCGCACCGACCCGTCGGCGAACGCCGCCAACAGGCCGTTAAACGGTGGGGTGAACAGGTCCGGCAGTTGACCGTTGGGGTCGAACTCGGCGTCGTCCGGGGCGGCCCACGGCACCGGCGGGCCGAACGCCCCGACCATCAGTGTGTTGGACGTGCCGTCGTGGATGTCCTGTAGCCGCTTGCCCTTCTTCCAGTCCCACATGCTGCCGCCGCCGACCACCGCCTTGTAGTACGTCAGGTGGGTGGGCGTTTCGACGGTGCCCCGCGGGTCGGTGTACACCTTGATGGCCAGCTTCGACAGTGGCAGGTTGTTCGGGCTGTCCCACGGCTCGTCCAGCTTGAGCTTTTTGTACAGGGCGTCCTGTTCGAGGTACGGCAGGATGGCCACCCGCCAGCTCAGCAGCCGCTTGCCGGTCGTCTTGTCGGTGGTGGCCGCGGGCGGGAACGACCCGTGGGCGTCGTGGTACATGTGTAGGGCCAGGGCGATCTGTTTGAGGTTGTTGCTGCTCTGCGTGCGGGCGGCCGCTTCCCGCACCTTCTGCACCGCCGGCAGTAGTAGTCCGACGGCGACGCTCACCGCGGCCGTGGTGCCGAGCACCCCGCCGGGGGCGGTCACCTCGGCCGCCAGGGCGTTCCCCGCCCGCTTGAGTGGCGGGTCGGCCATCAGCGCCTCCAGCTCGGCCGCCGCGGACAGCCCGAACAGCCCGCCGACCGCCTGCGGCAGCTCGACCAGCGGCCGGGTGCCGTCGGCCGCCCCGGTCCCCTTCAGCCACGCCTGGGCCTGCTGCTTCTGTTGGGCGACGAACGGCTTGAGCAGGTCCAGCCCCTTCCGCATCGCCCCCTCGGCGGCGGTAGCGGCGGCCTCGTCCGCGTACTCCATCCGTACGGCCACCTTCGCCACCGGGTCCAGGCCGACGCTCAGCGTCACCAGGTCGGCGGCCAGCAGCGGCTGGAAGTCCGGCGGCACCTGGGCCAGGGCGTCCTTCGGGACGGGCAGCAGCCGCGGCCGGACGGCCACCACCACCGGCTTGTCGCCGGCCGCGTCGAACAGCTTGGCGAACCCGCTCGCCCCGCCGCCGGCAGGCCGGCTGACGAACGCCGTCATGCCCGCCTGGTCGCTGACGGCGACCGTCTGGTTGTCGAGGAAGTGGAAGGCCAGCGGGTCGCCGCCGGCGACGTAGAAGGTCTTGCCGGCGGCCGTCACCGGCTTGGCGTCGGCCAGCGAGGTGGCCTGCACCTGCTTGGGGTCGAACGGCCGGCTGAACCGTACCAGCACCACGAATTCGGGGCCGGCCCGGCCGAGGGTGACGAAGGCGGTCAGCCGGTCGATGGTGCTGGGGGCCGGGCGGAACTGGCGGTCGAGATCGGCCACGGCGTCGGCCCCGGCCCGGTCGAGCGTGGCCCGCAGGGTGGCCATACTCGGGTGTTTCCACAGGTCGGCGGCGCGGACGTGGGCTACCCCGACGGCGTCGGCCGGGACGTGGGCGAACTCCGGCGGCGGGGCGGCCGAGGCGACGGCGGCCGTCGCGGCGATCAGGAGCAGTGAGCGGAACACGGGTGGCCCTCCAGAGGTGCGGCGGCGGGCGACCCGCCGGTGTCCTAGTTATCTGGTACAGTGCGGCCGGTGTCAAGGGGTTTCGCCCGGAAGCGAGCGGCCGGCGTCAGCCGGTCCGGCCGGGGGATGACGGCGCACTCACGCCGGCCCGGACCGGCTCACACCGGCCGCTCGCCGCGAACCCGGACGCCACGCGACGCCGGAAGGGGTACAATGGCAGGTGCCGATCCGTCGCCCGGCCGGAGGACCGCCGATGCCGACCGCCTTCCCCGACGTGCTGCCGGACACCGAGTCCGAGACCCGCGTGAAGCGTCAGCCGCCCTACGCGGTAGTGCTCCACAACGACGACCGGAACACCATGGACTACGTAGCCCTGGTGCTGCGGAAGGTGTTCAGCTACGCGGCCGAAAAGTGCGTCACGCTGATGCTGGAGGCCCACGAGAAGGGCAAGGCGGTGGTGTGGGTGGGGCCGCTCGAGGTGGCCGAGCTGAAGGCCGACCAGATGCACGGCTGCGGCGGCGACCCGGCCCGGCCGGGGGCCGACCGGCTGCGGGTGACGCTGGAGCCGGCGGCGTAGCGGGCCGCGGCCGGCCGGCCCGACGAGTGACGGCAACTCCCTGTTCAACGAGCGGCCGCACCAAGGCCTGTTCGTCAAGAAGTCGCTCATCTGACGGCGGCGACGACCAGCCCGTCGACAAACAGAGGCGTGAAGAAGACGTTGTGGCTGGAAAACGTCAACTCCACGTCCAGCCAATAACGCCCGCCGGTCACGACGGACCGGGCCTGCCCGGCGTCGCGGACGGACACGGTGCCTTTGTCGGTGACCAGCGAAGCCGGGTCGATGACTTCAACCGTAACTGCAATTCGCCACCGCGTGCCGCGAGGCTTGTCTGCGGCCGTGACCGGGTTGACGCCGTAGGCCGTCTCGATTTCGAGGGCCGCGGCGTCGGTCCATTTGCGGGTCGCTGCGGGAACAGCCTTCACGCCCGGCCCGGCCGGCGAGACAACCGGGATGGCGGGCTGGACACCCGCCGCCGGCCGCTGCTTCGCCAGCACGACCCCCAGCACGCCCACGCTGCCGACGGCGAACACGCTCAGTGCCACGACGGCCGCCACCAGCTAGGCCGGGCGTGCCGGTGCGGTCCCTTCGTCGTCGGTGTCGGGCGGCGGGGCGGCCTGCCTGGCTCGGGGCAACTCGTCGGGCATGGGCGGCTCCAGTTCCCCGTTCACCGAATCGGGTGGTGTGGGTGGTGGCGGTTACTTGGGACGGGGGTCCGACGTGTCCATGTCTAGCGGTTCGTCCCGCGGCATTGGTTCAACCCACACCTGCATGAGCCAGTACGAGCCGCCCGGCCCGCCCGCCCGGTGCGTCGATCCCGTGGCCCGAGTGCTGAAGGACATCGACCGGTCCCGCCGTGAGGCGGGGCAGCGGGGCGAGTTCAAGCGGCGGCCCGGGTAGTCAGTCATCCAGGGTACGGCGCGGATCGGTCGCCAGCGGGCATGGGCGTCAGGCTCCGAGCGCCCGGTCAGTGTACGGCACGGCGGCGGGCCTTACCCTGACCGGCCAACGTTAAGCCCGAACGAATTTTAACGATACCCGCCTCGTCGCCGCCCCGGTCCCCCGTCCGACGGCTCTACACCCCCCGCACGCCTTGCTTGCGCTTCGCCGCCTCGCTGGCCGCAACGCACAGGTGTGCGGCCGTTACGGCCGCCGCACGTTCCCAGGCCGGCACCTGGCGGGGGCTGCGGAAGTACCGCACGAACTCCCCCAGTACGGCCGCGTACCCGCCGTCCCCGGCGGCCGGGGTGGCCAGCCGGAATCGCCCCCCCCGGTCCTGCACCGACAGCCCGGGGTAGCGGCCCTGAAGCGTCTGACAGCGGCGGCCGAGGGCGGCGTACACCGGCCCGGCGGCCGTCGCCGGCTCGACCGTCAGCTCGCCCGGCCCGACCCCGCCGCGGGCCGTCAGGGTGGCCCGCCGGCCCCGCACCACCGCGTCCAGGGTGTCCCCGCCGCCGGCCGGCGGGTCCACCTCGGCCAGCACCGCCAGCCGCACCGCCACCCCGCCCAAGGTGGCCGTGGCAGTGCCGTTGGCCCGGTACGCCAGGGTGCCCCGGCTGACTTGCGACGCCAGTTCCGGGGGGAAGTCGGCCAGCCCGGTGACGGCCGCGAACTGGTCCCGGTCGAGCAGCCCCGGCCAGCCGGTGCCGTCCACCCCGGCCAGGTCGAGGGCCGGGTCCGGCGGCCGGGCCGGCAGCACCAGCCGTAGCGCCAGGTCGGCCAGCGGGCCGGCGGCCAGCAGGGCGTCCCCGGCGGCCGGGCCGAACGCCCACGCCGGCCGACCGACCGGCCGACCCTCGACGGTGCCGCGGAGGTGGCGGGTGGCGTCCAGCAGCACCGCCGGGTCGTCCGGGGTGCCGGGCAGAAGTTCCCCGCACACGTCCGGGTCGGCGGCCAGTTCCAGCAGTAGTTGCACGGCCGGGTCGTGCCGGATCGGGCACAGCCGCCACACCACCAGCTCGCGGAGGTCGGCCTCGTGGAACAGGTCGGCCAGCCGCGGCAGGTCGGCGGCACACGTCGCCCACGGCTCGTCGGCCAGGACGTGCAGCCCGGCCCGCACGCAGGCCAGCAGTCGGTCGAGCTTCTGGTCGGCCGGCCCGGTGACGACGGCGGCGTTGCCCGGCTGTTCCCGGAGGGCACGGTCCAGCCAGTCGTCGCCGGCCCGCACGTCGGCCGCCCACCGGGTCGGGTCGTGGGGGCGGGCGTTGGACGCCAGCAAGTGGCCGAGGTGGTCGAGCAGGTCCGGCCCGAGCGGCGCGTAGACGTGGCAGCGGGGGTGGACGCCCTCGACCGCCCGGCCCTGCACCCGGGCGGCGTCCGGGTGACCCGGGGCGAGCGTCATTAGCCGGATGGATCGCACGGTGGGCAGAACGTCCGCGGGGATGGGTGGCAGTGCAACCTTAGCTCGGCTGCCCCCACCGGCCAAACCCGCACGACCAGAAATCTTTGCCCAACCTATCAATCTGTCGGAAGAACCGCCCCCCCCGGTGAGGGAATTTCGGACGACGAATCGCACGACCGTCCAGCCGATGCCGAGTCCGACCCAGTCGATGACCACGTCCCGCACACATCCCTCGCGGTTCGGCACGTAGGTCTGGATCACTTCGGTGGCGACCGCGTGCCCGAGCAACAGTCCGGCCACGGCCAGCCGCCCCCGGCGGGCCGCCGGCCACAGCCAGCCCATTATCGCCAGAACGGCGTAAGTGCCGCCGTGCAGGCATTTTGCGGCGATAAACCGCCAGCCGCTCGGGATCGCGTCGACGACCTCCGGGATCGGGTTGGGGAGGATCAGTAGCCAGGTCCAGGCGGCCAGGAGCAGCCAGAAGGCGACGGTCAGGAGAAGGCGGGCGGACGGACGGCGCATACCTCTCACATTACGCCGTGCAGCGCGAGTGGCGAGCGGCGTGTCGGAGAAGCCGCCGGGTCAGCCGCCCAGGTCTTTGAGCTTGCCGCGGAGGTATTTGGCCCGGGCCGCGTTCCGCTCCTCGCCGTCGAGCGGGGCGCCCATCAGCTTCTGGAGGTGGGCCGCCTGGGTGTGGATGAACAGCTCGTTCACCGTCCGGGCCGGCAGGTCGTCGAGCATGTTCAGGTGGACCCCCAGCCGGACGGCGCTGAGCAGCTCCATCGTCTCCTCGGCCGTGATCATGGTGGCGCTGGACAGGGTGCCCAGTGCCCGGGCCACCCGGTCGGCCTCCACCTGCCGCCGCTCTCGCATGAGCACCTGCCGGGCCTGCCGCTCGTACTGGAGGATCATGCCGATGACCTCCCGGATCTCGGTCAGCAGGCGGTGTTCGGAGCGGCCGAGCGTCACCTGGTTGCTGATCTGGTACAGGTCGCCGCTCGCCCGGCTGCCCTCGCCGTACAGGCCGCGGACCACCAGGTTGATCTTCTGCAACGCCTTAAAGACCTTTTCGATCTGCTTGGTGATGCCGAGGGCCGGCAGGTGGAGCAGGACCGAGGCCCGCATCCCGGTGCCGACGTTCGTCGGGCAGGCCGTCAGGTAGCCGAACTGGTCGTGGAAGGCGTAGCCGATGCGGGCCTCCAAGGCGTCATCGACCGAGTCGATCTCGGCCCAGGCGTCTTCCAGGGCTAGGCCGCTCCGCATCACCTGGAGCCGCAGGTGGTCTTCCTCGTTCACCATGATGGACACGGTCTCGCGGTCGTCGAAGGCGACGCCGCGGGGGCCGTCCAGCACGGACGCCAGCTCCCGGCTGATGAGCTGCCGCTCGACCAGGAACTGCTTGTCCAGGGCCGGCAATCCGGCCACGCTCAGGTACTTGGCCGGGTGGGCCAACTCGGCCCGGCCGACGGCCTCGCGGACCTTGGTCTCGACCTCCGACTTTTGCGCCGCGGTGGCCCGGCCGGTGAACGGGAAGCCGGCCAGGTTACGGGCCAGCCGGAGGCGGGTGGAGACGACGACATCGGCCTCCGGGCCGGTGCCACGCAGCCACTCGCCCAGGTTCGGCAGCAGGCTATCCAGGTTCATCCGCCCCGCCCCCCCCATCCGACAGCGCGTCCGCCCGCAGGCCGTCGCGCAGCTTGGCCGCTTCTTCGTACCGCTCGGCCGCGACGGCGGCCGTCAGGGCGGCCCGGAGTTCCGCCCGCCGCACCCGCCGGGGCCGCTTGCCGCCGTGCCGGGTGGCCCGGTGGACCCGCTCCAGGATCGGCTCCAGGGCCGGCCGAAAGGCATCATACTCGGTCGCACAGCCGAGGCGGCCCTCGGCCCGGAACTCGGCGAACGTCAGCCCGCAGTCCGGGCAGGCCAACCCGGCCCCGGCAGTCGGCAGCCCCATCAGCAGGCCGACCAGGGCCGGCAGGTTGAGTTCGGTGCCGGCCGCCGGCAGCAGGTCGGCGGCTTTGGCGCAGCCGTCGCACAGCCGCACCTCCCGCTTCTTGCCGCCGACCGTCTGCACGACATGGACGGTGGCCGGGTTGTCGCACCGCTGGCACTTCATCCGCCGTCGTCCAGGCGGCGGATGCGGTCCCGCAGGTTGGCCGCCTCTTCGTAGTCCTCGGCGTCCACCGCCCGGGTCAGATCCTTCCGCAGCCCGGCCAGTTCCTGCCGGGCGGCCTCGGCGTGCGGCTGGCGGCGGGGCTTCTTGCCGTGGTGGGCGGTGTCCCCGTGGATGCCCTCCAGGAGCGGCACCAGGTCGTCCCGGAAGGCGTCGTAGTCGTGCGGGCAGCCGAGCCGGCCGGCCGCCCGGAACTCGACGAACTTGAGGCCGCACTGGTCACACTTGCGGCCGGCCGGGTCGGGGGCGGCCACCGGCTCGGCCTTGGACTTGGACTTGGTCGGTGCGGGGTTGTGCAGGTGCTTCTTACCGCACTCTTCACACAGGTGCAGCTCGTCGAACCCGTCGTCCGGCAGCACCTCGGTGATGTGCAAGGTGGCCGGCTTGGAACACCGCTGGCACTTCATGTCGGGCAGACCCACGCGGATGGCACTTGGATTCTACCACTCGCCGGCGGCGGCTGTTAGCCCGAAGCGGCGGCTCCTACCAAACAGCCAGACGCTCCCTGGCGGTCGCGGCTCTCACCAGACGGCTCGGCTCCCGCCCTTACTCCGGCTCGGCGATCCGCCGGCCGTACCGGGCCAGTAGCATCTGCACGGCTTGCACCGTCTGCCACTCGTTGAACCCGAGCCGCACTTCGGTGCCGTCCTCGTTGGCGTCGATGTTTTCCACGGCTTGCGTCAGGCCGCGGTGCAGGTGGTCGAAGATTTCCGCCAGCCGGGCCGACTGCGAGCCGGTCAGCTTGTGCGGCAGCGGCGGCACGTCGCGCTCCTTGGCGCTCCACTCCGGCGGGCCGGCCTCCTTCGTGGCGTCCACCGACGGCAGCCTCAGCCCGCCCTCGGCCGCCATCTCGTCCACCCGCAGCGTCTGCACGCCGCCGTGGGCGGCCGGGATGCCGACGCCGGTGTGCCGGCGGTTCTCGATCTCCTCCATCGTGCCGAACAGCAGCATGGACCGGCCGATGCTGAGCTGGTCGCCGGCCCGCAGCCGGCGGATCTGAACGGCCGCCCCGTTCACCCGGGTGCCGTTGGTACTGTCCAGGTCGGTCAGGATGATGTCACCGTCTTCCGTCTGCACCTTGGCGTGGTAGCGGCTCACCCGCTCGTCGTTCAGCCGCAGGCCGTTGCCTTCCTCCCGGCCGATGGTGATGGGCACCGGCAGGTCGCGGAACACCCGCCCCTTGTCCACCCCTTCGAGGACCAGAAACGTAACGGTTCGCATAACGATGCGGTCCTTCGGCCGACGACGAGAGGGGCAGACGCCTGAGCTATAGCATAATTCGTGGCCGGCCGGTTGCACGCCTTCTTTTGTGCGAACACACCCGTTCGCGTGTGGCCTCACAGTTCCGCCCCGGCGGTAATCCAGGCCGCTCGCACCCGGCCGGCCGGGTCTAGCCCCGGCTCGACGGCGGTGACGGGCAGGCTTCGCATCCAAGTCAGTTGACGCTTGGCGAACTGGCGGGTGGCCGCCTGGATCAGCGATACGGTGTCGGCGAGCGACGGGCCGCCGGCCAGGTGGGCCGCCACTTCGCGGTAGCCGATGGCCTGCCAGGCTTCCTTGCTCATCGGCTGAGGCAGGGCGAGCAGGCGCCGCACCTCGTCTGGCCAGCCGGCGGCGAGCATCTGCGGCACCCGCTCGTCGATGCGGCGGTGCAACTCGGCCCGCGGCCAGTCGAGGAACGCGGCCGGCAGCAGCGGCTGTGGCTCGGCGACGAACGTGCTGAGGGGCCGGCCGCTGACGGCGAACACCTCCCGCGCCCGCACCGTCCGCCGCACGTCGTTCGGGTGCAGCCGGGCCGCCGATGTCGCGTCTTCCGCCGCCAGCGTCGCATGGAAGGCAACCGGGCCGACCGCCTCCGCCTCCGCGCCCAGGCGAGCGCGAACGGCGGCATCTGCCGGCGGGGCCGGGGGCAGGCCGTGCAACACTGCTTTCAGGTAGAACGGCGTCCCGCCGACTAGCAGCGGTCGCTTGCCTCGGCCACGGATGTCGGCGACGACAGCGGCGGCCCGCCGCAGCCACCAGGCGACGTTGGCCGACTTCCACGGGTCGAGTTCGTCCAGCAGGTGGTGCGGCACCCGCTGGCGGTCTGCCGCTGAGGGCTTGGCGGTGCCGATGTCCAGGCCGCGGTACACGGTCATGGAGTCGAGGGCGACGATCTCGCCGCCGAGGGCGTCGGCCAGTTCCAGGGCGACGGCCGACTTGCCCGAGGCGGTCGGGCCGGTGAGGACGAGGCAGCCGGCGAAGGCAGACATTTCGTTGTTTTAGGCGAGCGGCCGGTGTGAGCCGGTTGAGGGGAGGCTGCCGAGTCAAGATGCAGGCTGCCGACCCCGATAGCGTCCCCTCAGCCGGCTCACACCGGCCGCTCGCCTAAGATGGCACCCATGCCCCCCGCCGCCGAACGGCTGACCCCCTGGACCGCTGGCCCGGTGCGGCTGGCCGTGTTCGACTTTGACGGCACCCTGTCGCTCATCCGCGAGGGCTGGGCCGGCGTCATGGCCGACCTCGGCCGCGACCTCGCCCCCCGGCTCGACCGCGACGCCCTCGAACTGGAGATGCTCGGCCTCAGTGGCCAGCCGTCGCTGGTGCAGATGCAACGCCTCGTCGAACTGGCTGGTGGCGGCGACGCGGAAGAACTGCACGCCGAGTTCCTGCGACGGCTGTTCGACCGGGTGGGCGGTCGCATCGCCGACCTGGAAGCCGGCCGGGTGCCCCCGGCGACTTGGGCGGTGGCCGGCAGTCACACCCTGCTGACGGCCCTGCGGGAGCGGGGCGTCGAACTGGTGCTGCTCAGCGGCACCGACCGGCCGGGCGTGGTGCGGGAACTCGGCCTGCTCGACCTCGCCCACTTCTTCGGCGACCGGGTGTATGCCCCGGAGCGACCGGGCTTCACCAAGCGGGCGGTGCTGGACGCACTGGGCGTGAGCGGGCCGGACCTGCTCGGCGTCGGCGACGGCTGGGCCGAGACGGTCGAAGTGAAGCGGCTCGGCGGCCGGGTGGTCGGCGTGGCCAGCCGGGTGGGCGGGGGCGTCAACCCGGTCAAGCGGCGGCTGCTGGCCGGCTGGGGGGCCGATGTGATCGTGCCGGACCTGACCGGCGTGGCCGCTCTGCTGTAGGGCACGGTTCACCGTGCCGTCTTCGCGGGCGGCACGGTGAACCGTGCCCTACAACGGCACCATGCCTCACCCGCAGTTCGACCGCTCGCAACTCCGCATCAAGCCGCTCGCCGAGCGAGTCCACGACCTCCGCCTCGCCGACATCCTGCTGCCGCTCGACGCCCCCATCGCCTTCGAGCATCCCGCGCTGCCGACCCTCGGCGAACGCCTCGCCGCGGCGCGTGAACGCGGCGCGGCCCGCATCTGGATGGCCGGCGGGCACGTCGTCCGGGCCGGCGTCCAGCGGCACCTCATCGACCTCATGGACCGCGGCCTCGTCTCCCTGCTGGCGATGAACGGGGCCGGGCCGATCCACGACTGGGAGTTCGCCCTGGTCGGGGCCAGTACCGAGAGCGTGGCCCGGTACGTGTCGTCCGGCGAGTTCGGGCTGTGGGCCGAGACGGGGGACATGAACCACGCCGTCCGCGAGGGCGTCGCCGACGGCCTCGGCATGGGCGAGGCCATCGGCCGGGCAATCGACCGCGGCGACTTCCCGCACAAGGACCACTCGCTGCTGTGCGCCGCCTACCGCCGCGGCATCCCGGTGACGGTCCACATCGGCGTCGGGTACGACATCATCCACCAGCACCCGTCGGCCGACGGGGCGGCTCTGGGGCAGGCCAGCTACACCGACTTCCTGGTGTTCGCCGAACACGTCCGCAAGCTGGAGGGCGGGGTACTGCTCTGCTTCGGCACGGCCGTGATGGGGCCGGAAGTGTACCTGAAGGCGCTGGCCATGGCCCGCAACCTGGCCCACCAGCGGGGCGAGAGCATTCGCCGGTTCACCACGGCCGTGTTCGACCTGATCCCGCTCGGCGACGACACCCGCACCCAAGCCCCGAAGTCCGACCCGCGGTACTACTATCGGCCGTTCAAGACCATCCTCGTCCGCACCGTGGCCGACGGTGGCGAAAGTTTCTACGTCCCCGGCGACCACCGGGCCACCATCCCCGCCCTGCGGGCGGCGGCCGGTTGTCTCGTTCCGGGGTGCGGCATCGCGGCGAGCTTCGCGCAACACATGGAGCGTGACGCCTTCGAGCGTCGCCACCGGCGGGTAGAAGGAGACCGCATGTACGTCATGCCCGCGCTCGATAAACCAGCGCAGCCAGGAGCGCGTATGGACGCTATCGAAGTCGCCGAGTACGGCGATCCGCAGCCGCGAATCGGGCGAGACGGGCGCGATCTGGCCCATGTCAGCCGCCGGCCCGCTGCGCGTCGGCACCGTCTCCGAGCGGCGCCGGACGCCGCCGCAGCCTCGATATGATGCTTGCCGCAGCGTCCGAATAAAGCCGCGCGTCCGAGAGTCTCGGCACGACGGCATCGAGCACCGGCTGGCCGGAAATGCGCCGATATGCGTACAGCGCGACGATGAAGTGCGTGATGTATGCCACGG
>JAYVUZ010000307.1:0-11921 GCA_043787415.1 Fimbriiglobus sp.
CACCCCGCCACCTGCGTCGCCGTCGGTCGTCCGGACATGGCCCGCCCCCGCCGGAAGTCCTTGGCGGGGCTATTCTAGCAACTACGGCTGTAGGACTAGCACTGTCACAGTGGTGCGGCCGACAGCCGTTCGGCCGATCAGGATGTGACCTGTCCACGCGAAGTGGTCGGCCCAGGCGTCCGTCCGTGGGTGGAATAGTCGGGTGAGCTGTCCCGTGTCGGGATCGAGGCCGGCGAGGTTCGGCCCTTTATGCCGGTTGCATTGCTGACAGGCGAGGGCAAGATTGTCGGGCCGGGTCGGGCCGCCATGCTGGACCGCGACGACATGCTCGATCTGGAACCGGGCGCGATACGCCACCTGTGGCATCCGGCAGTACTCGCAAACGGCGCCGGCCCGGTCGCGGACCAATTGCCGCAGGGCTTCATTCATCGCGGGCGGCTCGCCGAAGTGACCGACGGGCGAGGGCTTGGAGCCGGGCTAGTTGGTGCCCGACCAGGATGAAGTCGTCCAACTCTTGCAACTCGGCCGGCGACAGGATGCCGGTCGATACCTTTTCGCCAAGCTCGGTCATCCGGGCGTGGTCGGCCGGCGAGAAGTCGAGGCGGAGTAGGTAACTGGCGTCTTCCTCCGACAGCTCCCGATCCGGGCGGGCGAGCAGCTTCTCCCAAGCCGTCAGCGGACGTTCGGCGACAACCGTAATCATGCGAAACCTCCGAGCGAAGTATACCCCGACTCACCGCCAGCGGAACAGCCGTAGGGCCAGACCGAAGCTGCCGGCCGTCCACGCCGCCAGGATCAGGCACGGCCGCCAGGCTGCGGCCCACCCCTCGCCGTCGTTGATGACGGCCCGCAGCCCGTCGATGAGCGTCGTCAGCGGCAGCGCCCGGATGACCGGCTGCACCACCGCCGGGAACTTGTCGTAGGCGAAGAACACCCCGCTCGCCAGATACATCGGCAGCATGACCGCGTTCATCAGGCCGCTCACCGTCTCAATAGTCTTGGCCCGGCACGCCACTAACAGTCCGACGCCGGCGAAGGCGAACCCACCGGCCACCGTCAGCCCGGCCAGGGCCGACCAGTCGCCCTGCACCCGCACCCCGAACACCAGGTACGCGAACCCCATGAGCAGGACGATTTCAACCAGTGTGAACAGGATGCGGCTGAGCATCAGACTGAATAGAAAGTGCGACCGCCGCATCGGGGTGGCCAGGAACCGCTTGAGCAGCTTCCGCACCCGCATGTCCACCACCACGAAGCCGACGCCCCACAGCCCGCCGCCCATCAGGTTGGTGCCGAGCAGGCCGGGGATGAGGAAGTCGATGTACCGCCCGCCGGGGGCTTCCAGCACCTCCTCCGGGGCGGCCGGCAGGGCCGGCACGGCCGCCCGCAACAGCGCCCCCTCGGCGGCGGCTTTGGCCAGCACGCTCTCGGGGCGGGTCGGGTCGAGGGTGTACGCCCAGCCCGGGGCGGCGGTGGTGGCCGTCACCACCAGCCCGGTCTTGTTGGTGCGGAGCCGCTCCCGGGCGGCGGCCGGCGGGTGGACCTCCACCACCACCCGCGGGTCGGTCGCCAGCCGGGTGCGGAGCGACTCGACGGCCGCCGGGTCGTCGGCCGCCAGGTCCACGGGGATGCGTTCCACCGGCCGGCTCTTGAACGCCAGCCCGAGCAGCAGGGCCAGGACGAGCGGGAAGCCGTACACCCAGAACACGGCGGCCGGTTCGCGGTAGAACTCCCGCAGCCGGGCGAGGGTGAGTTGGGCCAGCGGGTGGCCGGGCCGGGAAGCGGTGTCGCCCACAGAGAGCCTCATCTCGGGTTGGGCGAGCGGCCAGCGTAAGCTGGTCCGGTCCGGGCGCGGGGTGCGTAAGCGGCCGACGCCCGGACCAGCTTACGCTGGCCGCTCGCCTAGTTAGTCGCGTCGTCCCGCAGGTGCCGGCCGGTGAGCGCCACGAACACGTCTTCCAGCGTCGCCGAGCGGGTGGTCAGCCCGGCCAGCGGCAGCCCCTTCGCCCGCACCAGGTCGAGGGCGGCCGGCAGTGCCGTCCGCGGCTCGGCCGCCGACAGGGTGAAGCCGCCGTCGGCGTCCCGCCGGGCGGCCGTCACCCCGGGCAGCGCCGCCAACTCGGCCGGGTCGAGTGACAGCCCGCTGTCACCGATCAGCGTTAGCGTCAGCACGTTCCCGCCGCCGTCCCGCCGGATCAGCTCGGCCGGCGACCCGTCGGCGATCACCGTGCCGTGGTCGATGACGGCCACCCGGTCGCACAGCCGCTCGGCCTCGTCCATGTAGTGGGTGGTGAGGACGACCGTCCGGCCGCGGTCTTTGAACCGGCGGACCACGTCCCACAGCTCGCGGCGGCTCTGCGGGTCGAGGCCGGTGGTCGGCTCGTCCAGGAACAGCAGTTCGGGGTCGCCGACCAGGGCACAGGCCACGGCCAACCGCTGCTTCTGCCCGCCGGACAGGCTGTCCACCTTGCTCGCCGCCTTCTCCTGAAGGGAGACGGCGGCGATGGCGTCGGCCGCGTCCAGCCCGCCGGGGTAGAAGGAGCGGAACAGGGCCACCACCTCCCGCACCCGCAGCTTGTCCGGCAGGCGGGTCTCTTGCAGCGAGTTGCCGATGCGGCCGCGGATGCTCATCTCGTCGCGGTCCCAGCGTTGCCCCAACACCTGCACGTCACCGCTGGTCGGGTCGAGCAGCCCTTCCAGAACTTCGAGGGTGGTGGTCTTGCCGGCCCCGTTCGGCCCGAGCAGGCCGAAGCACTGGCCGGCCGGCACCTCCAGGCACAGGCCGCGGACGGCCTGCACCGGCGGCCGGCCGGGGTACGTCTTGACGAGGTCTCGGACGACGATGGCGGCGGGCATGGGGGAAATGATATAACCGGCCGGATGCCCGGCCCCAGCTCCGTTGTGGTTGCCGTCACCCTGGGCCTGACGGCCGCGGCCGTCGGCCACGCCCTGCGGTTCGGGGCCGACCTGCCGGTGTGGGACGAGTGGGATTTGATCCCCGAACTGCTCCAGACGCCGCCGGCCGAGTGGCTGCTGCGGCGGCACAACGAGCACCGCTTTGTCCCGGCCCGGGCGGTGTACCTGGGCGTGTTCCATGCGGCCGGCGGCGACCTGCGGGCCGGCCAGGTGGTGTCGGCCCTGTTGCACGGGGTGGCCGCCGGCGGGTTCGCCGTCGCCGCCGCCCGGCTGCGGGGCCGGGCCAGTTTCGGCGATGTGCTGCTGCCGGCCCTGGTGCTGCACTGGGGGCACGCCTTCAACTGGCTGATGGCCTACCAGATCGCCTTCGGCCTGTTCCTGCTGGCCGTCGCCTGGCTGGCCTGGCTGCTGCCCGGCCGGCGGGGCGGGCCGGTACTACTGGCCGTCGGGCTGATCGGGCTGGGCGGCGGCATGGGGGTCGCATGTCTGCCACCGCTGGCCGTCTGGCTGCTCGTGCGGGGCGGGCCGCGGTGGGTGCCGGCGGTCGGTCTGCCGCTGATCGCCGGGTACGTCGGCTGGACCCTGATCGGGGTGCCGCCGTCCGGCGACACCAACCGGGCCACCGGGTGGGCGGTACCCGGGGCGGTCTGCCAATATCTCGCCACCGGGGTGGGCCTGGGAGACGATCACACCGGCCGGGGCGAACGGGTCGGCGTCGGGCTGGCCGGGCTGCTGGCGGCCGCTGTCGGCGTGTTGCTGTGGAAGGCCCGACGGGCGACGGATCGGCCGGTGGCCGGCGGGCTGCTGGCCCTGGTGGCGGGGGTCGGTGTGATGGCCGTCGGGGTGGCGGCCCGGCGGAACGACCCGGCCGCCGCCCGGTACGCCGGGCCGGCGGCCCTCGGGCTGGTGCTGGTGTGGCTGACGGCCGCCCGCTACCTGCCGGCAAGCCGGTGGCTGACGGCCGTCGGAGTCGTCGCCGCCGCGGGGCTGGTGACGCTCAACCTCGACCCCGGCTGGCGGGCCGGCGGCCTGCACCGCATGGAGGCCCGGGACGCGCAGGCGGCGGTCGGGGCCGGGTTGCCGCCGCGCTTCCTGGCCGACCGGCTGGGCAGCGAGTCCGGCCGCCTGGCCGTCAACCTGGCCGACCTCCGCCGGCTCGGCTACCGCCGGTTCGCCGCCCTGCCGCCCGACCGGCCGGTGCGGGCCGACCCCCTGGCCGACCGGGACGCCTGGACGACGCTGCGGTGGTACGCGGCCGAGCGGGTGACGCGGCCGGTGCCGCCGCCGGCCGGGCGGGTGGTCGGGCTGCGGGCCGAGGTGGAGTGGGACGAGCCGCCGCCGTGGTTCCACCTGCGGCTGCGGTGGGCCGGCGGGGAGAGCGTGGTCCGCCCGCCGCGGCTGCCCGGCCGGCACGTCGTCTGGTTCTGGGTGGGCGGGGCGGCGGCCGATGCGGTGCTGGAGCCGGTCGGGCCGACGTTCGGTGTGCGGGTGCGGGCCACCGACTGGCTGGCCGAGCCGTAGCCCGGCTATTTCTTGGCCGGGTCGGGCACCCGCACCTTGCGAAGTTCCCAGGCCTCGTCCCAGGTTTTACCCTGCTTGTCCGCGTACCGCAGGACGGCCCGCACCAGATACTCGTTCGGGTCGAACAGGCCGCCGAGGTTCGCGTCACTCCGGGCGGTCCACTTGTGCGGCTTGGCCGTGGTGTCCACCGTGGCCTTGAGCGTCCTGCCGGTGACCGGCCCCGGCCCCGGCGTCCGCTTGGTGACTTCCAACTCGATCTCGATCAGTTCGCCGTCCGCGGGGAGGGTGAACGTGCCGCTCACGGCGATCACCCCAGGGGCCGGGACGGACGGGTTCTTCCCGGCCTTGCCGTCGAATTCGATAAGCACCGTTGGCGGGGCAGGCGGGGCGGCCAGAAGCAGAAAGGCGAGCGCGGTCGGGAACATGGCGAAGTCTCCGTGTATGGTTAGATGCCGCCGGGCAGATCGCCGGCAGCGGGGGTGACGAGTGCCCAGTACACCGTCTCGGCGATGTTCGGGGCCAGCGTGCGAACGCTACCGTCGGCCAGGGCGACGGACATGCCGACGGCGTGCGGAGTGTTGGCCACCCGCGGGTCGCAGGTGTCCAGCGTCGGGGCGGCTTGGAAGGTGCGACCGCGACTGCCCCGGCTGACTGCCGGGTTGCCGGTCGTCACCGGGTAGTCCATCGCGTCCCCCTTCGGGTCGAACTGCGACCCGGGGCCGCCGTCGGCAAACGCTGCCCGGTTCGCCCACGGAAGGTTGCCGTACCATTGGGTTTCGGTCCCGCGGACGCCGCAATGCAGGGCATACCGCTCGGCGTAAGCGATGGTGCTGGATAGCCCGTCAGTGGCGGATGCCGGCGACGCGAACGCCCTGTTGCCGAACAACTTGGCATTGGCGGCGCAGCTCGTTTTGAACAGTCGCCAGGTCCGGTCTTTGGTTGCCAGTGACGGGTCGGCCGGGTTGAAAAAGACGGCCAGAATGCCCGGCGGCGGTAGTGCGTAGTTGCTAGTCCACTCGGCATAGGCCTGGCACGCCGGTGGGTCCAAATATTGCACTAGCGATCGATGGTGGCTAACACTCGAGTAGTGGTCGTAAATATCGAGCCGGATGGGTGACCCCAGCAGCCCGGGGAACTGCCCCCCGTGGTCGTCGGCGTGTAGGTGAAGGGCGAGGCCCATCTGACGCAGGTTGTTCTTACCCGTTGTACGGGCGGCAGCCTCCCGCACCCGCTGGACGGCGGGCAGCAGGAGGCCGATCAGGGTCGCCAGGGTGGCGACCACAACCAGCACCTCGACCAGCGTAACGGCAGACCGGATCAGGCGTCGCGCATGCACGGCTATCGGCTCCTAGATCGTGCTTACAAAACCGTCACGGTGCCGCTGACTTCCACATACAAGTTCTCCGACTTGATCAGCCGACGCCCCGAATCGTAGGTGTCCTTTCTGTAGTACATCTTGAAAGGCAGGGTGTAGGTACCAGCTCCCGGCCCGTCAGTAGCCGTCCACGTGTTCGGATTGTTGATCATGTTGGGCGTGCCGGTCACCGAGTGGCCAGGTTGGCCGGGGTTCGGGATATAGTCGCAGCGGATGCCGCCGAACGTGTACGTCACGAGTTGCGTGTTGGCCGGCAGCGAGAACTCGCCAGTGGCGACCCAGACCCCGTTGCCTTGGTTGGACGGGCTGTTCGGATTGAGGGTGATCGACTGGGCCTTAGCCGACGATGTGAGCAAACCAGCGCCGAGCAGCGTCAGAGCGAGGAGCGAGCATTTCACGGCCCCAGACGGAAGTGGCGAGTCGTCGTCGTGGTTGACGGCGAGGCAATGCTATCCGCTCGTTGGGCTATCCGCTCGTTGGGGCGCGCGTCAACGAGAAAAGATGTGCGTTCGCTATTTTGTCGAAACATGGCCGGCAGGCAGGTGATCGGCCCAGATGGCCGACCACATTTTATGAAACGGCCGGCGGTCAGCCCTTCTTCTTCTTGGCCGGCTCGCCCAGGCGGAACGCCGTGAACTCGGCGGGCGTCGGCAGGTTGAGGCCGCCGCTGCCGTCGTCGAACTCGCCGTGCTCGGCCGCGTGCTTGCCCTTCTCCGTCAGCTTCCACTTGGTGCGGAACGGCTCGGGCGAGTCGTCCGCCACCCCGCCCACGGTCGGCCCGGGGGCGCTGGCCGCGCCGACCGCCTCCAACAGCCCGGACTCGGCCAGGCCCGTCAGGTGCTCGCCGTTCTTGGTGCGGCGGCTGGGGACGATGCGGAGTGTCGAGCCGGGGCAACCGCCCGGCCCCTTGTGCCGGAGGACGGCCCGGAGAACTTGCCACTCTAAAGTGTTCAGGCTGACCTGCATGGAACCTCGCGGGGTAGACGGTTAACGGCAGCTTGTTTGTATCATCGGTCGGCCAAGTGTCTAGGTTGAGCCGGTCCGGATTTCGCCCGCGCACTTCATCGCTCGAACCGGGTCACTTCGGTTGCGCCGTCTTTGAGGGCGAACCGATACCCGTCCGGGAACGCATCGGCGAACTCCTCCTGGTGCGACACTAGCAGTATGCAGTGCAAATGGCCGCGGAGGTTCTGCAACTCTTGGATCATTACCTGCCGGCCGGCCCGGTCCAGGCAGCCGAACCCTTCGTCGATGATGACCGACTCGATCGGCCGGTGCTGCTTGCTGGCGTACTGGCCGATGCCCAGGGCCAGGGCCACCGCCACCCGGAACCGCTGGCTGCCGCTCAGGAAGGCGACCAGGATGGCGCTGCTGCCGGCCACCTGGTTGACGCACTCCAGTTCCAGCGCCCGGTCGGCCCCGGTGCCGTCGTCCCCGGCCACCAGCCGGAGGAACAGTTGCCCGCCGCTCAGCCGATCCAGCACGGCGTTGGCGTAGTCCACGATCTGCCGCTCGGCCGTGCGGACGAGGTAGCGCTGTAGCCGGTCCCGGCCGAGCAGGTCGGCCAGCGTCTTGTATTTAGCGAACTCGGCGGCGGCGACCTTCTCCTGCTCGCCGAGGGCGGCCCGCTGCTGGCGGTGGCTGTCCAGCGTGGCCTTGTGCCGCTGGGCGTCGCGGAGGTCTTTGTCGGCGGCGGCCAGCCCCTGCCGGGCGGTGGCGGTCTGTGCCCGCGCCGCGTCGGCGGTCAGCCGGTCGGCGTCGGGCACGGCGGCGGCGGCGGCCTGGGCGTCGGTCGCGTCCTGGCGAAGCCCGGCCAGTTGGCCGCGGGCCGCCTCCAGCCCGGCGAACGTGGCCTCGACGTTGGCGGCCGTCAACTCGTCCCGCTCGCCGGCCCAGCGGTGGTAGTCGGTGAGGGCGGCCTCGGTGACGGCCGCCTTCCAGCCGTCCGGCAGTTGGGCCAACGCCCGGTCGGCGGCCTCGGCGTGCAGCGTCCGCTTCTCCTCCTCGGTGCGGACCTGGCCGGCCAGGTCGCCGGCCCGCTGGGCGGCGACGTGCGCCTCCCGCCCCTGCTTGTCCTCTTCCAAGTCCGCCTGCTCGGCCGCCTGCTTGCCGGCCTTGATGGCGTTGGCCAGCGCGGCGTCGCCGGCCTTCAAGTCGGCGTGCTCCTTGCGGAGGGCCACCGGGTCGCCGGCCAGCCGCGGCTTGAGCCGGTCGAGGGCCTGTTTGGCCTGCTCGGTGCGTGCCCGCAGCCCGGCGGCTTTCGCGGCGGTGTCGGTGGCGGCTTGGAGGGTCCGTTTGGCGGCGGCCAGCCCGTCGGCCTCCCGGCGGAGGGCGATCAGCTCGTCCCGCTCCGGGTGGGTGGTGCGCGGCCAGTCGGCCGCGTCGGTGGGGGCGATGCGGCGGGCGTGATCCGCGGGGAGTTCGGCGTACCGCAGCCGCAGCGACGCCGCCAGCCGCTGCGCGTCAGCCTGGGCCGTCTTGGCCGACCGTGCGTGATCGGCGAACAGCTCCCGCAGTCGAAGTAGGTCCGAGTTGGCGACGGCCTCGCGGGCAGTCAGCGACTCGGCCATCTCGGCGGACTTACGGCGGCCTGTTACCGCATCGGCGTGGGCGGCGGCGGCGGCCATCGCCTCGGCCTCCCGTTTGGCCTTCTCGGCGGCGAAATGCTGCGGCGTGAGCGGCTGGCCACACGCCCGGCAGTCCTTCGCCCCGGTCAGGGTGGCGAACTCGGCGGCGGCGGCATTCGCCTGATCGGCCAGAGTCTGCGTCACCGCGAGGCGCTGGTCGGCGGCGGTCAGGGCGGTGCGGGCGGCATCCCGGTCGGCGACCACCTTCTCGTGGCCCCCCTTCGCGGCCAGCCCGGCGGCTTTGGCCGCGTCCCGCTCGGCGACGGCCGCCGCCTCGGTGCGGACGGCTTCGCGGAGGTCGTGCCGCTCGGTGCCGAACCGCTCCAGGATCGGCAGCACCCGGTTCAGGTCCGTCAGCCGCTCGACGGCGTCGTGGCCGGCCCGCACCGCCCCGTCGGGGTCGGCCGGCAGCTTTTTCAGGTCCGCCGCCAACCTATCAAGCTCGGCCTGCTGGTCCTCGGCCAGCTTGACGGCTTCGAGCAGCCCGCTCAGCTCCGCCAGCCGACCGGCCCCGCGGGTCCGTTTGACCTCGTCCGCCTCGACCAGCTTGCGGTGGCTGTCCCGCTTCTGCCGGGCCTGCTCCCGGGCGTGCTCGGCCCCCTTCCGCCGCTCCTCCATCTGGAGCCGCTCGTCGGCCAGCTTCTTCGCCTTCACCTCGGACTGCACCAGTTCGGCCCGCTTGCCGACCACCGTGTACGCCGCCGGCAACACCTCCCGCAGTTCCCGCAACCGGGCGTACTGCTTGCCGATGCGGTCGGCCTCGCCGAGCAGCCCTTTCGCCTTCGCCAGCTTGGCGTCGGCGGCGGCCACCCGTGCTCGCAGCTCGGCCCACCGGCCGGCCGCCTGCTCCCGCACCAGGGACGCGTCCACGGCCGTGACGGCCGCCTCGCGGGCCGTGTCGCACTCCTCGATCTTGGCTTCCGCCGCCGGGTACTCGAGGTCGCCCACGTCGGGCACCGCGTCCCCCTGGTGCTTGAGGGCGTCGAGCTGGCCCTTGTACGTCAGCTTCTTGTCGTTGGCCCGGTCGTGCAGCTTCTGGTAGCGTTCCAGGTCCACGATGCCGGCCAGCACCTCGGCCCGGCCCTTCGGGCTGGCGTCCAGCAGCTTCTCGGCCCGCCCTTGCAGGAGCAGCACGGACGACGTGAAGGTGTCGTAGGTCAGGCCGATGTGGTCCCGCACCCAGCGGTCGAACCCGACCTTCAGGTTAGTGTCCGGGACGGCCGCCCAGCCGCTGTCCGTCTGAACCAGCAGTTGTTGGGTGCCGCTGGTGCCGGTCTTGATGCGCTTCAGGGTGCGGCGGGCGCGGAACAGCTCGCCGTCGTGCTTGAAGTCGAACTCGACGCACAGGGACGGCGAGTCCTTGTTGATGAGTTCGGCGGCCGCCGTGCTGCCGCCGCGGTGGCTGCCGAACAGGGCGTACGTCACCCCGTCGAAGATGGACGACTTGCCGCTGCCGTTGGTGCCGGCCAGCATCCACAGCGGGGCGTCGGCGAACGGGATGACCTGCTCGCCCTTGTAGGACAGGAAGCCGGCCAGTTGGATGCGGTGCGGGATCATGTGGCACTCGTAGGGCACGCCAGGCGTGCCGTCCTCGTGGGGCAAGACGGCACGCCAGGCGTACCCTACTCCATCAGCGCGTCGGCCAATGCCACCAGCTCGTCGCACTCGGCGTGGTTCTGCAGCTCCTGCCGCAGGTAGTCCCGCACCGTCTCGGCGAACCCCTTGCTCCGGTCCGCCTCGCCGACGGTGAGGGTGCCGCCGAGCTGGCCCGTCTCCACCCAGTCGCGGGCGTACCAGCGGGGGAAGATGGCGTCCAGCTCCCGTAGCACCTCTTCCAGGTTGTGCGTACCGGCCGTGTACCGCACGTGCAGGTTGACCAAGTCGCCCTTGGCGTCGGCGAACTCGGCCCGCAGCCGGGGGATGTCCGCGGTCGGGTCGGTCACGGGCACGTCGTAGATGGGCGTGCCGCCCAGCGGCAGCACCACCGGCGCCGTCACCCGGCCCGCCGGCCCGAGTTCGACCAGCACCGCCCCCGGGCTGTTGTTCGCCTCGCCCAGGTCCAGCCGCTCGATGCTGCCGCAGTACCGCACGTGCTCGTGCCCGCCGAGGGCTTGCGGCTTGTGGATGTGCCCGAGGGCGACGTAGGCGAACCGCTCGGCCCAGGTGGCGGCGGCCACCACCACGTCCTCCTGCTCGCTCAGCCGGAACAGCGACGGCCCGACCTGCGACCCGTGGACGTGCACATGGGCCACCAGCACCGGTGGCACGTCCTGAACATCCGGGTGGTCCCGCAACTCGCCGAGGGTCCGCTCGAACGCCGTGATGAGCAGCCGGTTCTTCTCGTCCGCGCTGGCGTACTTCTGCCCGCCGAGGTAGCGGCTCGGGGTGGGGTACGGCATCAGCACGAACGGCACGCTGTACGCCCCGGAGCGGTCCGGCAGCCGCAGCACGGTCGGCTCGCTGGCCAGGTACAGCCGGCCGGGGGGCACCACCGCCCCGGGCTTGCCCACCAGCGGGGCGGCCAGGGTCATGGCGTGCCGCAGGGTCTGGCAGAAGGTCTCGTTGTCGTGGTTGCCGGTGCAGGCGAGGATGGTGCCGCCGCCCGTGAGGAAGCCGGCGAACACGTCCTGCCAGTGGCGGATGGTGTCCCGCAGGGCGTCCGGCCGGGCCAGCTCGCTGAACAGGTCGCCGGCCACGATCAGCACGTCCACCGTTTCGGCGTGGCAGTGGGCGGCCACCCGCTCGACGGCCCGGCGGAGGTCGTCGGTGCGGTCGATGCGGCCGAGCCGGTCGTTCAGGTGCCAGTCGGCGGTGTGGAGGAGTCGCACACACTCATTGTGCGGACACGCGGGGCGGGAGGGGAAGGTCAGTCGCGGTTCGAGGCGAGCGGCCAGCGTGAGCTGGTCCGGTCCGGGACGGACAACCCGTCAAAGCCCGGACCGGACCAGCTCACGCTGGCCGCTCGCCTCGATTAGTTCGCCGCCCACACCGGCGGCGGCTCGATCCCGTCGGCCGGGCGTTTACCGCTGTCCTTGCGGCCGCTGCCGGCGAACCTGCTGACCGCCTTCACCGTCATGTCGGCGTCGCACGTCATCTGGCAACTGAGGCGGACGCCGGTCAGCCCCTTGGCCGCCAGCACGGTCTTCTCGGCGTCCGTCATCCGGTCCGGCTCGCCGGCCACGACCTCCACCCGGCAGGTGGTGCAGCGGGCCACCCCGCCGCAGGCGTGCAACTGGTCCACGCCGGCCTCGTCGGTGAGGGCCTGCACCAGCCGCTTGCCGGCCGGCACCTCGAAACTCCCCACCCCGTCCACGGTCAGCGTCGGCATCACTCGTCCCCCTGTATGACGAGCATGATAGCCGGCTCACGGCAGGCTGGTCCCCAGCCGCGGGCGGAAGCGGACGAAGTCGCCGTTGTCGATGTCCCCGTCGCCGTCCCAGTCCAGGTCGGCCCGGTAGTTGGCCGGCGCCCCGAGGGCCGGC
>JAYVUZ010000308.1:0-62333 GCA_043787415.1 Fimbriiglobus sp.
GACCGACGACGACCTCCTCCTCGACGTTGGCACTGTCCTGCGCAACGAGATCGCCGAATGATGTGTCGCTGTCGTCGCCGACGGTCTTGTCGAGGCTCGCCACCGTGCGAGCGGCGGAGCGCACCTCGCGCACGTGCTTGACCTCCAGCCGTGCCTTGGCCCCGATCTCCTCGTCGGTCGGCTGGCGGTCGAGCTGGTTGAGCAGCTCCCGCTCGGCACGCGCGATCTTCTGTTCGCGCTCGGCAATGTGGACGGGAATCCTGATCGTGCGCGACTTGTTCGCGACGCCCCGCTGCACGGCCTGGCGAATCCACCACGTCGCATACGTCGAGAACTTGAAGCCGCGGCGGTACTCGTACTTGTCCACCGCCCGCATCAGGCCGGTGTTCCCCTCCTGGATCAGGTCGAGGAAACTCAAGCCCCGGTTGCGGTACTTCTTGGCGATGCTCACCACCAGCCGCAGGTTGCCGCCGGACAGCTCCCGCTTGGCCTGCTCGTACTCGCCGAACCGCTGCTTCATGATCTGCACCCGCCGGCGGAGGCTGTTCGGCTCCTCCAGGGTGATGAGCATCAGGTCGAGCAGCTCCTTCTCCAGGTTGGCCCGCTCCTCCTTCGCTGCCCGGTTGCCGCGGAGGGCGTGAATGTCACCCTCTAGGTCGTCCATCCGCTGGCTGATCTGCTCCAGCTTTTTCATCAGCGGCTGCACCTTCTGGGTGCGGATGCTGAGCTCCTCGATGAGCGTGACGCTCTTGCGGCGGCGGGTCTTGAGCTTCTTGCGGACCTCGTCCCGGGCGGCCGGGTCGCCCCGGTCGTCCAGCAGCCGGTTGAAGTCGTCGACGTTCGCTTCCATCAGCGGTTCGAGCGTCCGCAGGTTGTGCGGCATCCGCTGGAGGATTTTGTCCTTCTCCAGGTTCTCCGTCTGGGACACCTTCACCGTGCGGTCGAACGGCAGGTCGCCGGCCTGCACCCGCTTGAGGGTCTCGGCCACGTTGCGGAGGGCGTAGTCGCACTCCAGCACCTTCCGCCGGAACCGCTTGCGAGTCAGCTCGATCTTCTGGGCCAGGGAGATCTCCTTCTCCCGGTTGAGCAGCGGGATCTCGCCCATCTGGGTGAGGTACATCCGCACCGGGTCGTCGATGTGTCGGCCGTCGCCGTCCTGGTCCTCGGCGAGGGCGGCCTCCACGTCGGCGACGGTCGCCTCCTCGGTCCGGGCCGGCCCGCCGTCGGACTCCTCGCCGTCGGCCTCGTCGATGATGCTGATGCCGTGGGCTTCGAGCTGTTCCAGGATGTCCTGGAGGCGGTCCGGCTCGCTCACCCCTTCCGGCAACGCCTGGTTCACCTCGTCGTAGGTGAGCGATCCCGTCTGCTTGCCCTTCTCCACCAGGGCTTTGAGCAGGTCGTCGGCCTTCAGGTCCATCCGAATCCCTCCCGTTGAATCCGGGCCGCGGTCGGCCCGGGGGAACGGCGTGTCGTCGCGGTGCGGGTCGTGGTGGTCGCGGTCAGTTCACGCTCGGCTTGCCCCGGCTCTGCAGCTTCCTGAGCAGATCGACGGCCGCCGCCTCGTCGGCCGGCCCGGCCTTGAGCTGGGCGGCCAGCTCCTTGTCCTCGCCCTCCCCCCGCAGCCGGCGGAAGTCGGCGATCAGCTTCTCCAGCCGCTGCGGCTTCTCCGTGATGGTGCGGCCCATCTCGGCCTGGTCGAGCAGCTTGGCGAACTGGTCGGGCACGTCCAGCAGTTTCACCCGCAGGGCGTCCAGGTCCGGCGTCTCCCCCGCCGTGTACAGGGCGAACAGGTCGCCCAGCACGCGGCGGATGGTCGGGGTGCGGATGTCTTCGGGACGGAAGGTGTCGGCGGCAAGCGGCACCAGCGTCGGGTCGGCGACGAGCAGCCGCATGAGCGTCAGTTCGAGGAAGTACACCGGGTCGGCTTTGGCGACCGGCGTGCCGCGGACGGCGGCGTTGAAGCTGGCCGCCGGCGGCGGCGTCTGGGCCGTCGGTTGCGGCCGGCGGCGGTGTTCCTGTTTCAGCTCGCCGAGCCGCGCCCAGACGGTTTCCTGCCGCAGCCCGAGCCGGGTGGCCAGCCGCGTCACCATCAGTTCCTGCTTGACGCTCACCTGTGCCCCGAGCTTGTCCGGGGCCATCGCCAGGACGCCGAGCATCTTGTCCAGCATGGTGCGGGCGGCGGTCGAGTCGGTGAGCGGGTGTCGGGCGAGCAGGCTGTCGAACTTGTAGTCGAGCACCGGCCGGGCGGCGGCAAGGGCGGCGTGGAACCGCTCCGGCCCGCCGTCTGTTGCTAGCAGGTCGCACGGGTCCATCGCGTCCGGCAGGGTCGTGATGGCGATGTCGCAGTCGTGCTGGCCCCAGAACAGTTCCAGGGCCTTGTCGGTGGCCTTCTCGCCGGCCTCGTCGCCGTCGAACACTAGCACCACCCGCGGGGCGTACCGCCGCAGTTGCAGCACGTTGCTGGCGGTGAGCGCGGTGCCCATCGTGGCCACGGTGTGGGCGGCCCCGCACTGGTGGGCCATCATCACGTCGGTGTACCCTTCCACCAGCGCCAGGCAGCCGGCCGCCGTGCCGGCGTGGCGGGCCAGGTCGAGGCCGTAGACCAGCTCCGACTTCTTGAACAGCGGCGTCTCGGCCGAGTTGATGTACTTCGCCTTTGACGGTAGCAGCGACCCGGGCAGGATGCGGCCGCCGAACCCCACGGTTCGGCCACGCACGTCGCGGATGGGAAACATCACCCGGTCGCGGAAGCGGTCGTAGTGGCCGCGGTTCTCGTCCCGGGCAGCGACCAGCCCGACCTCCACGAGCAAGTCCGCCGGCACGCCGTCGCCGGCGGCCCGCTGCACCAGCCAGTCGCCGGCGATCGGGGCGAAGCCGAGGCCGAACTGGCGGACCGTCGCCCCGGCCAGGTGCCGCTCGCCGAGGTACTTGCGGGCCGCCTCACCGAGCTGGGTTTCCAGCAGGCAGTCGGCGTACTGGAGTTCGGCCCACCGCATCACGTCCAGCAGCCGGCCGCGGGCCTGGGCCTGCGGGTCGTTCTCGTCACTTTCGAGCTTGATGCCGGCCCGCAGGGCGAGTATTCGCAGGGCCTCGGGGAACAGCACCTTGTCGAACTTCATGACGAAGTCGAACACGTCCCCGCGTTCGCCACAGGACCAGCAGTGGTAGTTCTGCCAGGTGCGGTCGATGATGAGCGAGGGGCGGGTGTCGTTGTGGAACGGGCAGATCGCCCGGAACTTGGCCCCGCCGGCGGGCAGAAGCGCGAGCGAGCCGGCGAGGACATCGACGATGTCATTCGCCTGCTTCACCTGCTTTTTCAGCTCGACGGACACCGCCACGGGATACCTGCCTGGGCCTGAGCACGACCCAACATCGTCGCGGTGGCCGGACGAGGCCCCGCGGGAACGGTGTGGGCTGGGCGGGTTGTGGCGGGGTAGTCCGGATACGAACCGTGGCATCGCCCGAGTCCTGAATGCGAGCCGGCCGGTCGTCGCACCAATCCGTTGATGCGTGTGGCATTGTAGTCCCCGGCCGGGGGGCGTCAAGCGGGGCCGCCCGCCCAGCCCTAGCCGCACCTTTAGAGTTAGCCGATTCCCCAGCGGCCGGGGCGGATTCAGCACACCCGGACGGCCGCCGGGCGGCGTCAGCGCTCGCCCGGCCAGCAAGCTCGGTGCAATCGGAACGGTCGATGGGTCCGCGTCTCGGGGGGCGGCCGGCGTCATCCGGCGGCTCGCCAAAAACCCCCGGTTGCAACCCCCTCGACGCCCCCCGCCCCGGCCGGGTATACTCGATATTCGTCGGCCCCGGCCGGGAGGCGTCATGGCCCTGTTCGCCGCCAACTTGCTCACCAACACCGAATTTCTGCTCACCGTCGGCCTGCTCGCCGTTGTGCTGCTGGCCGGAGCAGTGGTACTCTACGCGACCGACAACTGGCGGAAGCGGCGGGACACTCAGCCGGACGACTCCCCGATGACGCTCCAGCACTACCGCGATCTGTTCGAGGCCGGCGAACTGACCGAGGCCGAGTACACCAAGTTGCGGGACCGCTCGACCGGCCGGCCGCCGCAACCGCCGCCCGACCCGACCGCGTAGCCGTCACGGACGGCAGCCGGGCGGGCCGGAGGCGACGGAAAATCGGGTTCGCCGGCCGACCCCCTTGAACACTCGGCTATAGTTGGCCAGACTCCTCACCAGCGACCCGCCTCGCCCCTCACCAGCAGCTGGAGTTCGACAGTCATGGCCGAGCGTTCGACGGGCGACGGCGGGAACCGCAAGCCACCGGGGGCCGCCGGGCGGAACCGGAACGCCTACTGCTCGTTCTGCCGCCGCAGCCACCGGGATGTCGGCCCGCTGGTTGAGGGGCCGGGCGACGTGTACATCTGCGGCGAGTGCATCGACCTGTGCCAGTCGATCATCGAGCAGGAGCGAAAGCGGCGCGGCGGCGGCAAGGCGAAGGACACCAACATCCCGTCACCTCGGACCATCAAGGAGAAGCTGGACGCGTACGTGATCGGCCAGAACCGGGCCAAAAAAGTGCTGTCCGTGGCCGTCCACAACCACTACAAGCGGCTGTCCTTGGGGGAAGCCGGGCGGGACGGCATCGAGATCGAGAAGTCCAACATCCTGCTCATCGGGCCGACCGGGTCCGGCAAGACGCTCCTGGCCAAAACGCTGGCCAAGGTGCTGGACGTGCCGTTCGCCATCGGCGACGCCACGACCCTAACCGAGGCCGGGTACGTCGGCGAGGACGTGGAGAACTTGCTGCTCAAGCTGCTGCACGCCGCCGACTTCGACGTGGAGGCGGCCCAGCGGGGCATCATTTACATCGACGAAATCGATAAAATTGCCAAGACCAGTCAGAACGTATCGATCACCCGGGACGTGTCCGGCGAGGGCGTGCAACAGTCTTTGCTCAAAATGCTCGAAGGCACCGTCAGCAACGTCCCGCCGCAAGGCGGCCGGAAGCACCCGGAGCAGCAGTACATCCAGGTGGACACGTCGAACATCCTGTTCATCTGCGGCGGGACGTTCGTCGGGCTGGACGACATCATCGCCCGGCGGACCGGCAAAAAGACCATCGGCTTCGGGTCCAACTCGAGCCCCCGCGAGCAAGGGCTGGGCGAGCTGTTGCAGCAGGTGGTGGCCGACGACCTGACCGAGTACGGCCTCATCCCCGAGTTCATCGGCCGGCTGCCGGTGCTGGCCCCGCTCGACCCGCTCGACGAGGAGTCGCTGGTCCGCATCCTCACCGAGCCGAAGAACGCCCTGGTGCGGCAGTACCAGAAGCTGTTCGAGATGGAGGGGGCCGAACTCCAGTTCGAGCCGGACGCCTTGCGAGAGATCGCCAAGCTGGCCCGCGGCCGGGACACCGGCGCCCGCGGCCTGCGGGCCATCGTCGAGGACATCATGCTGGATGTGATGTATGACCTGCCGGAGATGGAGCGGAAGGGGCGGCACACCGTCACCAGCGAGGTGGTGAAGGGCCGCAAGCAGTTGTTCGTGCCGGACCCGCCGGCGGTGCTGGCCGACAAGCCGGCCGAGAAGAAGAGTGCTTGAGGCCGGCCGGTGGTATCCTGACATCATGCCAACCGACCCGCCACCAGACCCGTTCGCCGCCCTGCTCGGCCGTCTGGTGGCGGCGGTCGAGCAGGACGGCGAGTTGCGAGGGAGTTTGTCCGCGTTGGCGCGTTCGGCGGCCGGCTGGCTGGACCGTCTTGGTTCGCACCCAGCTCCGCCGCCGTTGTTACTTGAGTCGATTGAATCCCCCCCGATCAGCCCAGCACTTCCGCCCGAGCCGCTGGCGACGCCGCCGGTGCAATCGTCGCTGACCCTCAAAGACCTGAACGTTCCGTTCCTGCTGCCGCCTGATTTGCTCCCCCCGTACCAGCCCACGCCGGCCGAGCGGTCCGACCGCGCCCCGATGCCCACACTGGCCGCACGCAGTCGGGTGAAAGCCGAGGCGGCACGCCTCCTGGCCGGCGAGGGTGGGGACGCGGTCGCCATCGAACGGCGGGCATCCGCGCTGCCCGACTGCCGGCTGTGGATGCTGTTCGACCCGCCGACGACTCCGCCGGCGGTGTGGCGGGACTTGGCCGCCGCCTACGAGGCCGCCGCCGCCGCCGCCGACCTGATGGTCACCTGGGACGGCCTGCCGGAGTCACAGGCCGACGCCGCTGCGGCCGACGTGCTGCTGCTGGCCGCCGAGGCTCAGTCCACCCTGATGGCGGCCGTGTCCGACACCCGCATGATCAGCGGGTACGACGAGGAGCAGTTGCAAATCTTCCTCCGGCTGCGGGACGAGACCTCGTGGCGGCGGATCAAAGTGGACCGCTTCATGAAGCGGACCGACCGGGCCGACCCGGCCCGGGCGGGCGATGTCCGCCGGCGGGTGCTCGATGTGGCCGACCGCCTGAAGCGGAGCGGCGGGCAGGACCGGCAGCGGCAGAAGCACCTCAAGAACGTGTTCCGCAAGCTCGACCTGATCCGGAACGACCCGGCCGGGAACGCCGGCGAATGGCCCCGTGCACTCGAACTACTCGACACGCTGGTGGTGGAGGGGTTGCCACCGTCGCACGCCGAGTTGCGGGACCACCTGCTGGCCGTCTGGGACCACCTGCCGTCGGACCTGCCGGTGCCGGCCGGAGCCGGCCGGGTGCTAACGGCGTGCGAGCGGTTCCTGGAAGACCGCCCGGCGGCGCCCGTGTCGGCGGCCCCGGAGCCGCCGACGGCCGAGGTGGCGGCGGTGGCCGGGGCGATCCGCGGTCGGGAGCTGATGCTGATCGGTGGGCAGGCCCGGCCGAACCACATCGCCGCGATGTGCGACGCATTCGGGCTGGCCAACGTGCGATGGCTGTCCACCCCAGAGCACACGTCGTACACGGTGTTCGAGCCGGATATCGCCCGGCCGGAGGTGGCGGTGGTGGTGCTGGTGGTGCGGTGGATGAGCCACGACTACGACCGGGTGAGCGGGTACTGCGTGCGGTACGGCAAACCGCTGGTGCGGCTGACCGCCGGGTACAACCCGAACCAGCTCGCCCACCAGATCGTCGCCCAGGTCGGCCGCAAGCTCGGGCTGTCGGGGGACTGAGTGCTTTCCCGCCGGACGCCGGTGGGATAGATTGGAAAATATGAGTATCAACCCGCACCACCCTCGATACTCCTTCGCCGAGCTGATGCACCGGTTGGGCGACGTGCCACCCGAACGGGTCCGATACAACCCCATGCCAGGCTCTGCTGTCCTGGCGGATTTGCTCGAACCCGAGAACTCGCGGTGCGAGTTGGTGGATGGCACGCTAGTGGAGAAACCCGTGGGTGTCGAGGAGTCGATGCTTGCCGTGTGGCTCGGAGGAGAGATTAACCGCTTTGTGATCGCCGGCAACCTGGGGATCGTGACCGGGGAACAAGGGTTTTACAACCTACCTGGCGGGCCGGTTCGTGGGCCAGATGTCACGTTCATTTCGTGGGACCGTCAACCCGGCCGACGGCGTAGCCCGGACCCAATCCCGACCGAGTCGCCGGACCTTGTTGTTGAAGTTCTGAGTCGTAGCAACACGACACGCGAGATGGCTCGCAAGCGGGCCGAGTACTTCACCGCGGGCGTCACGCGAGTTTGGGAGATCGACCCCCGCGCCCGCTGGGTCCGGGTGTACACCGCCCCCGAGACATACGCCGAGCTGACTGCCGCCGACACCCTCACCGGCGACCCGGTGCTGCCGGGGTTCACGCTCGACTTGGCCGACTTGTTCGCCGAACTCGACCGCCACGGGTGATCCCATGCCGCCGGCCGCGGTACCCTTCCACCTCGCCCCGGCCGGCAAGCCGGCCGTCTCCTTCGCCCTGTTGGCGGATAAGACCCCGGGCAAGACCCGCGACGGCAAGCCGTTCTTCACCTGCCGGTTCAAGGACCGCCGTCGCTCGGCCTCGGCCATGATCTGGGCCGACGGGCCGTTCTTCGTAGCTTGCGAGACGGATTGGCGGGTCGGCCAGTTCTTCAAGCTCCAGGGCGTGTTTGGCGAACACGAGCGGTACGGCCCGCAGGTCGAGCTGCTGAAAGCCCGGCCGGTGACGGACGCCGACACGGCCGACGGGTTCCGCGAGAGCGACTTCCACGACCGCTCGCGGTTCGACTCGCCGGCCATGTTCGCAGAGCTGCGGGCGCTGGCTGTCACCGAGCTACGTGATGAGTCGGCCCGAGCGTTGGTCGTCGGCCTGCTCGAAGCGAACGCCGACCGGCTGGCCGAGTTGCCGGCCCACCCGCGGGCGTTCTACCCGTTCCCCGGCGGCTGGCTCGAACACACGCTGTCGGTGGCCAAGTCGTGTCTGTTGCTAGCCGATCGGTACATCGCCCACTACCCGGAATTGTCCCCGCCGCTCAACCGCGACCTGGTGCTGGCCGGGGCCATCCTGCACGACCTCGGACGGGCCGCCGAGTTGGCCAGCGGCTCCCTCACAGAGCCGACCGTGGACGGCCACCTGTTCGGGCACCAGTTGCTCGGCCGAGACCTGATCCGAGACGCCGCCCGCACAGTGCCGGGGCTGAACCCCGAGTGGCTGCGACTGCTGGAACACGTTGTACTGGCCCACCTGGCCCGGCCGGACTGGGGGTCGGTGCGGATGCCGGCCATCCCGGAGGTGCTGATCCTGCACCACGCCGACGACCTGGACGCCAAGCTAGAACTGTACATCCGCTGCCTGACCCGCGACGCGGCCGACGGGCCGCTGACCGAGAAGGACGCGGTCATCGGCCGGCCGCTGCTCAAGGGTCGAAGCATTTAGAATCATAGCCCGACGCGCGAGCAAGGGAGACAGTGCTCACTCGCTCGCACGTCGGGCTACGAACCGGGTCAGTGGTTCAGCATGAACTCGTTGGTGTTGAGCAGCGCCCAGAACACGTCCTGGTAGAAACTCAGGTCGTCGGCCGAGGTGGGCAGCACCGCCCCGCCGCCCGTGGCCGGCTCGGGCCTGGCGGAGGGCTTCGCCCCCTTCGGCTGCTTGGGCGCCGGCTTCGCCGGCTCGGCCGGGATGATCGCCCCGCTGGCCATCAGCTTCTTGAGCTTGCCCTTCTCGTCCGGTGTCGGCCGGCGCGACAGGGTCATCAAGAACAGTTCGTCCAGCACCGGGTCTACCCCGACAACGCCGCCACGGGCGTGCCTCTTGACCACTTCCAGTACCGGATTACTCGCCTTGCCGCCGATCTCCTGGTTCAGCTCCCGACCGTTCATCATTTGCAGGGCCTGGACGATCGTCCCGTTGAACGTCATCTCGTTGCCCTCGTCGTCGCCGAAGTTTTGAACCAGTCGGCCCAGCCACCGCTCCCGCTCCTTCTTCTTCGCGTCCGACAGCGAGTCCTCGGCGAGCCAGCCACGGGTGGCCACCTGGAGGGCGTCGAACAGCACCTCCGGCGGCAGCGCCTTGAGCGGCATCCGGGCGAAGTACGGGTCGAACTTGGGGTCGGCGTTCTCTTTCACCGCGACGTGACTGAGCGAGTAGGCGTCGCTCGCACACACCCATTCCAGCAGTTGCTTGGGGTCGTACCCGCCGGCGGCGAAGGCGGCGGCCAGCCCGTTGAGCAGTTCCGGGTGGACCACCTCGTTGTGGCTGCCGAAGTCGTCCACCGTCGGCTCCTTGTTCAGCCCGCGGCCGAACAGGTGGCCCCACACCCGGTTGACGTAGGCGCGCGCGAAGTTGTCGTGCGACACCACGAACTGGGCCATCGCCTCCCGCCGGCTCTTGGCGTCGGCCGGCACCACCTTGTTGGACGGCTCTTCCTTCTCAGCCTGGGCCAGGTCTTTCAGAAACTTGGGGTTGGAGGCCAGCATCTTGCCGTTGCGGGTGTTCTCGTAGAAGACCACCCCGGTCTTGTTCAGGCCCGGGTCGTCGGACAGCGTCAACTGGGCAATGGCTGTCGGCATCATCCGGTTGTCCGGCCCCAGGCGGGTCGGGGTGCCGTCCAGCGTCACCTGCCGGAAGAAAGCGTTCACCCCCCAGAAGTCGTTCATCACCCATTCCTTGTTGAACGGGTGGTCGTGACACTGGGTGCATTGGGTCTGCACGCCGAGGAACAGCCGGGTGACGCGGCTGGTGATCGGCACCGCGTCGAAGTGGCCCAACTCTCGTTGACGCTGCGTCGGGTTGGAGTCGCCCAGGTTCTGGGCGATGAAATTCACCGCCCCCTTGTCGTTCGTCTTGCCGCTAGCCGTCAGCAGTTTCGACACGAAGTCTTTGTGCGAGGTGCCGTCCACGAGCTCCCGCTGGATCCAGCCGCTCATCTGGTCGCGGTAGACCGGATGGCCGGTGCGGCTGAGCAGCCAGACCGTCCACAGGTTGGCCCAATGTTTGGCGTACTCGGTGGTGTACAGCAGGGTGAGGGTGTCGCCCGGCTTGCCGCCCGGCTTGGGTGCCGGCTTGCCCTGCACCTTCGGCGTGTACTCGTCGGCGTGCAGTAGCCGCTTGACCAGTTGTGCCCGCTTGTCGGCCCGGCGGTCGGCCTCGAAGTCCAGGCACTCCTCGGTCGTCGGGATGCGGCCGATCAGGTCGATGAACGCCCGCCGCAGGTACTCGGCGTCACTAGCCCGCGCGGCCGGCTTCTTGATGTCGGCCGCCTTCCACCCGGCGGCGACCTGCTCGTTGATCAGTTTGACCGGGTCGGGGGTGTCGGCGACGGCCCCCATCGGGCACAGTGTCAGCCCGAACACGGCGACGAGCGCCCCGGCGAACGGACGGGTCATGCCCGGAACCCCCTGACAGTTTGGCGGCGGCGGTAGAATTGTACCCGCCCAGCGTGCGGCACGCCTAGCACCTTCAACCCGTTGGATGCGGGCCGGTTTCGGCCGGTTCCCGGAACCCCCCGATGCGACTTGATCTGCACGCCGTCGCCCGGTTCATGCGGACGGCCGACGACGAAACCCTACTCGACCGCGTCACCGCCTACCGGGCCGGCATGGAGCCGGCCGCCCTCGACCTGATGGAAGGCGAACTCGACCGCCGAGGGGTGAGCCGGGACGAGATCGCGGCCCACGCTGCCAACCGGCAGGCGACCTGTTTGTTCGGGGCGGACGGCGTGGCCGTGCGGTGCGACCGCTGCGACCGCTGCGACCGGCCGGCGGTACGGCGGGCCTGGGGCTGGCATCGGTTCTGGGGGTTGTTGCCGGTGTTCCCGCAGCGGCGGACGGCCTGTGCCGCCCACGACGCACTCGCCGCCGTCGCTCCGGGTGACTAAGTTTGCGGCACCCTCCCCGGAGCCGCCGTATGACCGCCGCCCTGCTCGCTCTCGCCCTGGCCACCCCGCCTGGCGGCAAATACTGGGTGTTCCTCGGCACCTATACCGCGAAGGACGCCAGCCGCGGCATCTACCGCTGCGAGTTCGACGCCGCCACCGGCTCGCTGGGCGAGCCGCAACTGGCCGCCGAACTCACCAGCCCGTCGTTCGTCACCCTGCGGCCGGACGGCAAGGTGCTGTACGCCGTCGGCGAGACCGGCGGCAAGGACGGCGGCGGGGTGTTCGCCTTCGGCGTGGATGCCAAGACCGGCACCCTCACCAAACTCGACGAGACGACCAGCGGCGGGGCCGGCCCATGCCACTGCGTGGTCAGCCCGGACGGCACGAAACTGCTGGTGGCCAACTACACTGGGGGGAGTTACAAGCTGTTCCACCTCAAGCCAGACGGCAAGTTCACCGCTAGTAGCCACTTCGCCCAGCTCGCCGGCACCGGCCCGGATAAGGCCCGACAGGACAAACCGCATGGCCATTGCGGAGCCTTCACCGCCGACGGCAGCGTGGGGTATGTGGTGGACCTCGGTACCGATCAGGTGCATCGCTTCCGCCACACCCTGATCGCCGACCACATGTCCACAGAAGTACTGGAACCAATCAAGTTGCCGCCGGGCAGCGGCCCCCGTCACATCGCCCTCGACCCGGCCGGCGGGCTGGCGTTCGTCTGCGGCGAGCTGGACTCAACGCTGAACGTGGTCCGGTTCGGGGCAGACGGCAAAGGGGCGGTAGTGGAGTCGGTCAGCACCCTTCCCGGCGGCAAGCCGGTGAAGGGGAACAGCACGGCCGAGGTGGTGCGGCACCCGTCCGGCAAATTCGTGTACGTGTCCAACCGCGGGCACAACAGCATCGCCGCATTCGCCTGGGACGGCCAGAAGCTGACGCCCGTCGGCCACGCCACGCAGGGCGTCAAGGTGCCGCGGAACTTCAACCTGTCGCCGTGCGGCGAGTGGATGCTAGTGGCCAACCAGGAGGGTAACGACGTGGCCGTGTTCAAGGTCGGCGCCGACGGGCTGCCGACCCCGACCGGCACGACGGTGAAGGTCGGCAAGCCGGTGTGCGTCAAGTTCCTGGCCCGGTAGGGCACGGTTCACCGTGCCGTCGGCAGATGACGGCACGGTGAATCGTGACCTACGCGCTTCGCTTCCGCAGGTACGTCGCCAGCACCGCCCCGAGGTCGTCGTCGGTCCGCACCCGGATCACGTCGGCCCCGGCCACCCGGCACACCTCGTCCACCGCGGCCAGGTGTTCACCGAACGCCTTCAGGTAGCCGTCGCGGATGCTCAGCGGGTCAGTGTTCAGCTCCGGCTCGCCCTCCAGCCCGCGGAAAAGGGTCGGGTGGCGGAACGGGAAGTCCAGCTCGGCGGCGTCCAGCACCTGGAACACGACGGCCTCGTGCCGGTGTGCCCGTAGCACCCGTAGGCCGGCCGCCAGCCCAGCGGGGTCGTCGAGCAGATCGCTGAACAGGAACACCACCGCCCGCCGGCCGAGCGACCCGCCGAGGTCGAGCAGCCCCTTCCCCACGTCGGCCGTCCCCTGCCCCGGCCCGCCGGCGAGTTGTCGCACCACGTCCCGCACCCGGCCGGTGCTGCCGGACGCCTTCAGGCCCGGCCGCCGGGTCGCGTCCAGAATCTGCAACCCGACGCTGTCGGCCTGCCCGGTGACGAGGTGGGCCAGGGCCGCCGCCAGGGTCGCGGCCACGTCGAACTTGGCGACCGCCGACCCGTCCGGCCGCCGCACCGTGCCGACCCGCATCGACTCGCTGGCGTCCACCAGCAGCCAAGCGACGAGGTTGGTTTCCTGCTCGTACTGCTTGAGGTGGTACCGCTCGGTGCGGGCGAACACCTTCCAATCGAGGTGGCGGAGGTCATCGCCGGGGGCGTACTCGCGGTGCTGGGCGAACTCGACGGCGAAGCCGTGCCGGGGCGAGCGGTGCCGGCCGGCCAGGTAGCCCTCGACCACCTGCCGGGCGTCGAGGTCGAGCCGGTCGATGCGGGCTAACAGGTCGGGCGGCGGGGTGGGCATAAGATTCAGTCACGCTGTTGTCAGTTGTCGTTCAGGCCGGCCGGTGACCGCGTGTGAAGCCGCTTCTTCCAGGTGGTTTCAAGTGCGATCACGTCTTCCATAGGGAGGTCGGGCGACACCCGTTGCAGGATGGAGAAGAGCAGGTTTGTCGGCTCGCAGTCTTTGAGCAGGGCATTCCCGCCGTGGCCGCTCGCCGCGTAGCCCGTCCACCTTCCGAGCAAGTTGTCGCGGCCGGACGCCGACCCGACGTACCCCTTCTGCTTGAGCGTGTCGTAGATGAAATAGTCGCCCCGCCACTCATGCACGGCCGCCCTGAGCTTCGACGGCATAACGGCAAGATCGTACCAAGACAAGACTATCTGCTCCCAGGGCGGCAGAGCGGCGTCGAACGCACTCTCCTCGCGGATGGCCAGCACCGCCATCTCGTTCGTGTTGTGGGCACGTCGCCACCACGACCGCTCCGGCGGCGGCCACTTGATGACAAGCCTTCCCTTCCACTCGGGGTGAAAGTCGGCGACGGGCGACAGATCGAACCAGAAGTACGTCGGTCGGCCGGTGTCGAAAGTCATACCCCGGTCAACTAGTTCTGCGACGAGCGTCAGTTTGAGGCACTCGGCGGTCGGCATCGGCGTCCAGCCGTTGACCGCGTAGAGGCCGACGAACACCGCCTTCCCGGGAGACCGGCCGAGAAACGACGCGACGAACTTCACTTTCTGTAAAGCCCGCTCGACCCGCTCGCCTTGTGTCTGCTGGTAGGCGTTAAACAGTTCGGGGCGCTCGGCTGCCAGCCACGGCATGACCCGGTTGAGCTTCGGTTCCCGAGGACGGTGCCGCATGACTCCGACCTGCTTCGGGTCGATGCCCTTGGCCTTGAGGAGGTCGTTCAGCGTCACGGCTGGCTCCTTCATGTGGTCGCCGCCTGGCGGTCACTCGGCCTCCCGAGGCACCGCTCGCAGCAGCCGGGTCACGAGGTCGTCCGGCGTCACGCCCTCGGCCTCGGCGTGGTAGTTGACCATCAGCCGGTGCCGCAGCACCGGGCCGGCCACCGCCTTCACGTCCTCGACGGCGACATAGGTCCGGCCGGCCAGCAACGCCTTCGCCTTCGCCGCCAGGATGAGGCTCTGCCCGGCCCGCGGGCCGGCTCCGTACCGCACGTACTTCTTGACGAAGTCTGGCACCGGCGGGCCGTCCGGGTCGCCGCTCGGGCGAGTCAGCCGGGTCAGCCGCGCGGCATAGCGGATGACGTAGGCCGCCGCCGGCACCTTTCGCACCAGGTCTTGCATGAGCAGCAGTTCGGCGGCCGTCAGCACCGGCTCCGGCTTGGCCTGCTGCGGGCTGGTGGTGGCGGCGATGATCGCCTCCTCGTCCGCCTGACTCGGGTAGTCCACCCGCACGTTGAACAGGAAGCGGTCCTGCTGGGCCTCCGGCAGCGGGTACGTGCCCTCCTGCTCGATCGGGTTCTGGGTGGCCAGCACGAAGAACGGGTCGGGCAGCGGGTGCCGCCGGCCGGCGGCGGTGACTTGCCGCTCCTGCATGGCCTCCAGCAGTGCCGCCTGGGTCTTGGGCGGGGTGCGGTTGATCTCGTCGGCCAGCACGATGTTGCTGAAAATCGGCCCCTGGACGAACCGGAACCCCCGCCCCCCACCGGCCGCGTCGGCGGCCAGCAGCTCGGTGCCGGTGATGTCCGTCGGCATCAGGTCGGGGGTGAACTGCACCCGGTTGAAGCTCAGGTGCAGGCCGTCCGCCAGGGTGCGGATCATGAGCGTCTTGGCCAGCCCGGGCACGCCCACCAGCAGGCAGTGGCCGCGGGCCAGCAGGGCGATGAGCAACTGTTCCAGCACGTCCTGCTGGCCGACGATCACCTTGCCGCACTCGGCGAGGAGGCGGCGGCAACCGGCCCGGGCGGCCTCGGCCTGCTCCAACTCGTCGTCCAGGATGATCGGCTGGTCGTCGGCCACGCGGGGCACTCCGGGTCAGTTCAGCCAGTGGGCGGCGGTGCCGGTGACGACCACCGCCGGCCCGGGGCCGAGGTGGACGCCACACGCCGGGCCGGCGGCCGGCAGATCCAGCCGGCCAATTTGCCGGCCGGTGGCCGGGTCGAGGGCCACCACCGGCACCGTTCGCCCAGCCCACGCATCATACAGCCCGAGCAGGAGAACGGGCAGGCGGCCGGCGTGCGGATGACGGGCGAACCGCTCGACCGCTCCCACAACTTCCGTGCTAGTTGGAACCGCAGCGGCGGGCGTGAGCATCACCGCCCGCGACCCGCACCGTATCCGCCACAGGCCGGGCAGCGGCGTCCGCCACGCCACCCGGCCGTCGGCCAGCCGGACGGCGGTAAGGTGCGACCCGTCGGGGACGTACACCGTTTCTGCGTCGGCGGCGGCGGCGTGCAGGTCCATCCGACCCGATGACAGGAACACGGGGTCACGCGGCCAGCCCGGCGACCGTACGCCATCGGCCCGCCGCACGCACTCCAGTTCGCCGCCGTGGGACCGGGCGACGCCGAGCAGCAACCCGTCGCCGACGACCCGCAGTTGGGGCGGCTTGCCCCACAGGCTGCCGTACCCGCCGCCGGCCGTCGCCCCCCAGCCCGGCCGCCGCTGGCTGGGGTCGAAGGCGGTGACGCGGTCCGGCCCATCGGCCACCGCCACCCGGTCGGTGTCGATCCGCACCGGCGAACCGTCCCACGACACGGCCGCCGTGCCGGCCGTGCTGAGCAGGTCACCCGTCTGTGGGTCAAAGACGAACAGCTTGCCGTCGCGGCGGCGGGCGAGCAGCCGCCGGCCGTCCGGACAAGCCAGGTGGGTGAAACCGGGGGAAGTGGGGAGCGGGAACGGGTGAGGCCGCAGGAACAGCCCGTCGTGGGTCCAAACCGGCCGTCCGTCGGTCAGGTCGATGGCGATCAGCCGGCCGCCGAGCCGACAACACAGCCGCGCCCCGACGGCTACAAAGTCGGCGAGGACCGGCGGCAACGGAGGTCGGGCCAACCGGGGGCCGTCGCCGGCTGGCGAAGGGGCGAACGCCCACAGCAGCCGACCGTCGGCCCGGTCCAGCCGCACCAGCGCACCCGGGCCGGCGGCCAGGACGTCGGTCGGGGTGACGAGGCCGCGGCTCACCCGCAGCCCGGCCGGTAGTGGCGTGGCCCACACCGGCTGGCTCTCGCCGGGGCGATAGGCCAGTAACCGCGGCCCGTCGGTGACGACCAGCAGTGGGTTCAGGCCGTCCAACCCCGGTAGCCCCGGCCCGTCGTCGAACGGCCGCAGCGGAGCGACCGGCACCGGGAAGCGGGTGACGGCCGACACCCGCACGGCCGGCCCGAGCGGGGTGAGCGCCACCGGGTCGAACGATGGTGGCGGGACGACGAGCGGTCGGACGACGGGTTGCGGCAGAGCCGACGGCGGACGCCACCAGTCGGCCAGCCGTTCGGCATCAGGCAGACCGGCACCTCGCGCCAGCCGCACCGCCTCGTCCACCTTGCCGTCGTCGGCCAGGGCGATTGCCCGCGACCGTGGTGACGGGTCGGGCGCCAGCCGGTCCGGCACGAATCCGGCCACCCCGAACGGCCCGCCGACCAGCAATACCCCGCCGGCGAAGGCCAGGTTGCCGTGCGTCCCGGGCAGCGGCTGCGTGACCAGCCGGCCGGTGTCGAGGCTCAGCGGGTACAGCCCCTGCCGGGTCGGCCAGAGGACGAGGTCGTCCGTCACCAGCCCGCGGCCGAAGCTTCCCAACTGCGGGTCGTCGTGCTGTCGCCAGCCGGCCGGCTCGGTGTCCCGGCCGGTGGCCACATCGAACCCGCGGATGCCCTTCTGCGGCCCGGCGAGGGTCGCCACCAGCCGCCCCCGGCTGACGCCCACCAACTGGTCCACCACCAGCCCGTCGGCCGACCACAGCACGCGGCCGGTGGCGGCGTCCAGGGACAGCAGCACGTCGGAGTCGAGCGGGGCGACGAACACCCGGCCCCCTGCCGCCAGCGGCGGGCACAGGTCGCGGGCGGTCACCGACGGCCGGCGGGGGGCCGGGTACTTGACCGCCCAGGCCGGCTTGCCGGTGGCCGGGTCGAGAGCCACGACGCTGCCGGCGTGGGTGCAGTAAATCAGCCGCCCGCCGGCCACCGTCAGCGGCTCCTGCCGCACCCGCGGGGCGACGACGGCCGGGGCCGTCGCCACCTCGGCCACCCACACCGGCTTGTCGCCCGGCGGGTCGGTGTGGGCGGCCACGGCGTAGGTGCGGGTGACGCCGTCCAGCCGGGTGAACGCCGCATACACCCGGCCGCCCAGCCACACCGGGGCCGCCTCCCAGGCGACCACGGCCCCGTCCCGGGCCGGCGGCGGCACGGCCCATCGCACCCCCAGTTTGCCGCCGCTCGGCGCCAGGCTGACGAGGAAATCGCTCGGCCGGTTCGCCACGTCCGGGGTCACGGCCGGCGGGAACCGCCCGAACCGGCCGTACAGGTTGCCGGCGGCGGCCGTCAGGGTGAAGTCGGCGTCGGCGGTCGGTGGCGGTGAGCCGGGGTCTGCCGGCAACCCCGCGAAGCGGTTGTCGTGCCGGAGATCAAAGGCCAGCCCGCCGGTGCCGGTGAGCGGGTCGAAGGCGAACACGCGCAGCGGGTCGGCGACGTACCCGACGCCGCCCAGCACCACCGGGTGGTAGGCCACGCTACGGGCGGTCGGGGTGCGGGCGACGGCCGGCCGCTCGCCGGCCGGCGGGATGGTCAGCGACCACGTCGGGCGGGTCGGCCAGTACCGCGGCAGCCGGCCGGTGGCCCGGCCGTCATGGGCCGGGTTGCCGGCGAAGCCGGTCCAGTCGCCGCCGCCGGTCGGTTGCGGGCGGCGGGGCGGGTCGGCCAGCAGCTTCGCCAGGGTGTCGGCATACGGGCCGTCCATGCCCGCGAACTTGCCGGCCGCTTTCGGGTGGTCTTTCCGCAGTGCGTCCACCTCGGCCCGTGCCCGGGTCACATCCCCTTGGAACAGTACTGCCAGGGCGACCAGTGCCCGTGCCCGGGCCGGGTCGGCGGCCGGGGTCGGCAGTGACGGGTCGGCGGTCGCATCGTCCGACGGCAGCAGCCGCCGCCAGTGAGCCTCGGCCTCGCGGAACTCACCCCGTTCGAACAGCAGCTCGCCGAGCAGAACCAGTGCCGGGTCCGAGGCTGCTGCCGGGAAGTAGCGGTCGAGCAGTGTCCGTAACGGCCGCGGGTCGCGGTCGCGGACGCCGGCGGCGAGCAAGGCGTCGGCCGGGCCGGCCACCCGGTCGCGGTAGCTCCGTAGCACGGCCGGTGGCAGCTTCACCAGCATCCGCTGGGCCAGTCGGCGGGCCGGGCGGAACTGCCGACCGTCGGTCGCCACCAGGTCGTCGCCGGCCTCGTCCACCAGCTTCAGGAGCTGGTCGAGGGCGTCCGGCTTGCCGGCCTGGACGGCTTTCTCGACCTCGGCCAGCCGCTTAGCCGTCGCGTCCGACTGGCCCAGCAGCCGGGCCGTGTCCACCGCCGGCGGCTGGGCGACCGCCGACCCGGACAGGAGCATGATGACGGCGAGGGCACGCATGGGAACGATGATACACCGTCAGGGGAGCGGGATGTCGCGGAGGATGAATCGTACCGGCAACTCGCGGAGCGGCCCCGGGGTGTCGAGCCGGAGCGACCACCCGGCCACGTTCCCGACCTCGGCCGCATTGAAGCGGTAGGTGCAGGCGACGCCGCGGCCGCGGGCGTCCTCGTCGCCGTTCACCGGCTCCAGCGTTCGGCCGTCGCCGTGGACCAGCCGGCAGCGGTTGCCAACCGTCCAGCTCTCGAAACTTTCGAACTCCGGATGCCCCTCGGGGTAGAGCAGGTCAAGGCGGACTTCCAGCAGGGCGTCGAGCCGCCGGGGCGAGTGCGGTGTGAGCGTCACCCCGGCCTCGGTTAGTGACTTCGGGGCGGCAAAATCCGGAACGGTAAAAGTGAGCATCCGCTTGGCGGCGGTGACGGTGAACGCGGCCTCCAGCACCGGCAGTTTCAGGACCGTCCGCGTCACCCCGGCCGCCCGCACCACGGTCCGATGCCGGGTGCCGCTCGCGGCGATCTTGCCCGACGGGAAGGTGTTTGGGGTCCAGCCGGTGAGTTCGGTTTGGGCCACCCGCACCACGACTAGTGGGGCCTCCCAGCGGAGTTCCAGACCGATCTCGCACGCCGGCGGGAACCGGCCGTACTCGTGCCGGCAGACCACCTCGTGGGCGGCCAGCCGGAACGGCCCGTCGGCCGCAGCCGACGGGGGTTGGGGTTGGGCGGCGGCGACCAGAAGCAGGGCGAACATCGGACCACTCCGGGACGCTGGCCGGGCCGGAACCGCTTTCCTATCTTACCGTTGTCGCCGACCGCCCGGCACCGCCTTCCGCCCGAAGCCACTCCCGCCGCCCGCCGGGCGGTTCCGTCGAGGACCGTGTATGCTCGTCACCCCCGAGGTCCTTGCCGCGAAGGCCGCGAGCCTGCCGGACGACGCCGATCCCCAGGAGACTAGCGAGTGGCTGGAGTCGCTGGAAGCGGTCATCCGCAACCAGGGGGCCGACCGGGCGCGGTTCCTGCTGGACACCCTGCTGAGCGTGGCGGCCAAGGCCGGCGCCAAGATGCCGGCCGGCATCACCACCCCATACCTGAACACGATCCCCGTCGAGGACCAGCCGACCTACCCCGGCGACCGGCTGATGGAGCGGCGGATTAAGTCGCTCGTCCGCTGGAACGCCATGGCGATGGTGCTGCGGGCCAACAAGTCCACCAACGTCGGCGGGCACATCGCCACCTTCGCCAGTGCGGCGACGCTGTACGAGGTCGGGTTCAACCACTTCTTCCGCGGCCGGTCCGAGGGGCACCCCGGTGACGTGATCTTCTTCCAGGGCCACGCCAGCCCCGGCATGTACGCCCGGGCGTTCCTTGAAGGCCGGCTGAGCGAACACCAGCTCACCAACTTCCGCCGCGAGTTGGCCGAGGGCGGCGGCATCAGCAGCTACCCGCACCCGTGGCTGATGCCCGACTTCTGGCAGTACCCGACGGTGAGCATGGGCCTCGGCCCGATCATGTCGATCTTCCACGCCCGGTACAACCGCTACCTGCGGGACCGCGGCCTAGCCAAGACGGACGACGTGCGGGTGTGGGCCTTTCTGGGCGACGGCGAGACCGACGAGCCGGAGAGCCTGGGCAACATCACGCTGGCCGGCCGTGAGAAGCTGGACAACCTGACTTGGGTGATCAACTGTAACCTGCAGCGGCTGGACGGGCCGGTGCGGGGCAACGGCAAGATCATTCAGGAGCTAGAAGGGCTGTTCCGCGGGGCCGGGTGGAACGTCATTAAGGTGGTGTGGGGCAGCGACTGGGACGCCATCCTGCGGCAGGACCACACCGGGGCGCTGAGCCGGCGGATGATGGAGGTGCCGGACGGCGAGTACCAGGAGTACGTGGTCAAGGGCGGGGCGTTCATCCGCGAACACTTCTTCAACACGCCGGAACTGAAGTCGCTGGTCGAACACCTGTCGGACAACCAGATTACCTCGCTGAAGCGCGGCGGGCACGACCCACTCAAGGTGTACGCCGCCTACAAGGCGGCCACCGAGTGCAAGGGCCAACCGACGGTCATTCTGGTGAAGACGGTCAAGGGGTACGGCATCCCCGGCGACGGGGGCGAGGGTAAGAACACCACCCACCAGCTCAAAAAGCTGTCGCTGAAGTCGGACGTGAAGGAGGGGTCGGGGGACAACGACCTCGGGGCCGCCGACAAGGAAAAGGCCCAGATGCTCAACGCTCTGCGGCAGTTCCGCGACCGCTTCGAGCTGCCCTTCGCCGACGAGCAGTTGGACGACTCGCCGTTCTACAAGCCGGCTGACGGGTCTGCCGAGATCAAGTACCTGAAGGACCGGCGGACGGCGCTGGGTGGCCCGCAGCCGTTCCGCAACACCAAGTTCGTGCCGTCGCCGGCTCCGGACCACACGCTGTTCGAGCGGTCGTACGCGGCCACCACCGCCGGCAAGCAGCAGTCCACGACGCTGGCCTGGGTGTCCCTCATGACCCAACTCATGGGCGACAAGGGGGTGGGCAAGTATATCGTGCCGATCGTGCCGGACGAGGGGCAGACGTTCGGCATGCCGCCGATGTACTTCAAGTTCGGCATCTACAACAGCCGCGGCCAGTTGTACCGCCCGGTCGATAAGGGCACGCTCACCGAGTACAAGGAATCGACTACCGGCCAGATTTTGCAAGAGGGCATCAACGAAGCCGGCAGTATGGCGTCGTGGATCGCCGCCGGTACGGCTTATAGTACGCACGGGGTGAACACCATCCCGTTCTACATCTACTACTCGATGTTCGGCTTCCAGCGGATCGGCGACCTGGCCTGGGCCGCCGCCGACGCCCGGTGCCGTGGCTTTCTCATGGGGGGGACTGCCGGCCGCACGACCATCAACGGCGAGGGGCTGCAACACGAGGACGGGCACAGCCACCTTGTGGCCAGTACGATCCCAACCTGTCGCTGCTACGACCCGGCGTATGCGTATGAGCTGGCTGTGATTATCGAAGAGGGTATCAACGCCATGTACGTGCGGGGGGAAGAGTGCTTCTACTATCTGACGGTGTATAATGAGGCCTATGACATGCCGGCCATGCCCGGCGAGCAGGTGCGGGACGGCATCCTGAAGGGCCTGTACCCGGTCAATACGGTCAAACCGGCCGGGGCGAAGTTCGAGGTTCAGCTTCTGGGTAGCGGGGTAATCCTTCGTGAGGCGCTGCGGGCGCAGCAACTCCTAGCCGATAAGTTCGGCGTGGCCAGCACGGTGTACAGCGTCACGAGCTACCAGATGCTCCGCAAGGACGCCTTGGAGTGCGAGCGGCACAACCGCCTGCACCCGACGGCCGAGGGCAAGTTGCCCCACGTCCAGAAGGTGCTAGGCGGCACCAAGGGGCCGATCGTGGCTACCAGCGACTACACCCGGGCGTGGGCCGAGTCGGTCGGGCCGTTCCTGGCCGGCCGGCTGACCGCCCTCGGCACCGACGGGTTCGGCCGCTCCGAAATCCGCCCGGCCCTGCGGCGGTTCTTCGAGGTGGACGCCGAACACGTCGCCGTCGCCGCCCTGGCGGCCCTGGCCGAGCGGGGCGAGTTGCCGCGGGCGGCGGTGGCCAAGGCCATCACCGAACTCGGGCTGAACCCCGACGCCCCGCACCCCTGGACCGTCTGACCCCCGCCCACCTCGGACCGCGAGACCGACCCGATGGACTTCAAGCTGCCGGACCTGGGCGAGGGGATCGACTCGGCCACCGTGGTGAGCGTGGCCGTGAAGGCGGGCGACGCCGTCACCGCCGGCCAGACGCTGCTCTCGGTCGAAACCGACAAGGCCGCCGTGGACGTGCCGGCCGACGCCTCCGGCACCGTCGAGGCGGTGCTGGTGAAGGCCGGCGATCAGGTGAAGGTCGGTGGGTCGCTGGTCAAGCTGGCCGGCGGCAATGGCAAGCCAGCGCCCGCTCCCGACAAACCGGCGGATGAAAAGACTGCCGCCGCGAAGCCCGTCAGCCCGCAGCCCGACTCGCCCCCAGCAGCCCCGGCAGTGGCCGGCGGGCCGGTCGAGTTCAAGCTGCCGGACCTGGGTGAGGGGATCGATGCCGCAACCGTCGTCAGCGTGGCCGTGAAGGCCGGCGACGCGGTTTCCGAAGGGCAGACTCTGGTTTCTGTGGAGACTGACAAGGCGGCCGTCGATGTCCCCGCCGCCGCTGCCGGCACCGTGAAAGAAGTCCGCGTGAAAGCGGGGGACAAGCTGAAGGTCGGCGGCGTCGTGCTGATCCTGATGGGTGGAGCCGCCTCCAGCGACAAGCCGACCGTCCAGCCCAGCTCGCCGGCCGAGCGGACGGTCGCCGAGTCCACGCCCGCCGGCCCGGCCGCTGTCGCTCCGGCCACGTCCGCCAACGGCAGCGGCCCCAAGACCCTCACCCCCGCCGGGCCGGCCACCCGCCGACTGGCCCGCGAACTCGGTGTCGCGCTCGCCGAGGTCAAGGCGTCCGGGCGGCACAGCCGCGTCACCCTGGACGACGTGAAGGGCCATGTCAAGAACCGGCTCAGCCAGCCGGCCGCCGGCGGCACCGTCGTCGGCAGCGTGGTCAACGCCTTCATGCTGCCGCCGCTACCGGACTTCGCCAAGTATGGGCCGGTCGAGCGGAAGGCAGTCAGTGGCATTCGCAAGAAGATCGCCGAGAATTTGACAGTCGCCTGGCGCACCATGCCGATGGTGACGCAGCACGACTTGGCCGACATCACCGACCTGGAGGCCGGCCGCAAGCGGATCGTGGACGGCCTGCCCAAGGGCGCCCCCAAGGTGACGATGACCGTGCTGGCCGTCAAGGCGGTGGTCGCCGCCCTCAAGGAGTTCCCGAATTTCAACAGTTCTTACGACATGAACGCCGGGGAGCTGGTGACCAAGAAGTACTTCCACGTCGGCATCGCCGTGGACACCGAGCGGGGCCTGGTGGTGCCAGTCATCCGGGACGCCGACAAGAAGACCATCCGCGACCTGGCGACCGAGGTGGTGGGGCTGGCCGACAAGGCCCGCACCGGCAAGCTGGCCGTGGACGAGATGCGGGGCGGCAGCTTCACCATCACGAACCTGGGGGGCATCGGCGGCACCGCCTTCACCCCGATCATCAACTATCCAGAAGTGGCCATCCTCGGGCTGAGCAAGTCCAGCTTGCAGCCCGTGGTGCGAGACGGTCAGATTGTCGCGCGGCTGATGATGCCGATGTCACTGAGCTATGATCACCGGGTGATCGACGGGGCCGACGGGGCAAGGTTTACCACCCGGCTGGCCCAGTTCTTCAGCGACCCCATCCGGCTGTTCATGGAGGGCTGACGGCCGCGGCCCTCACAGGTAGCTGCGGATTTCGGCCACCGATCGGTAGGTGTACCGCACCACCAGTGGGCCGTTCTCCGACCCGTGGGACATGGCAATGTCGCCGCCCACCGCAATCACCACATGGCCGGGGCTGTCGTAGAAGACCAGGTCGCCGGCCTGCGGGGCGGCCACCACCCGACCGTGGTCCCGCAGGGTGCCGGTGTACCCCTGGCCGTCGTACCCCCGGCCGTTCGGGTCTGGGGCGCCGGCCGCCCAGTAGCACCAGGTGGCGAAGGCCGAGCAGTCGGTGTGGGTCGGAAACTGCGGCGGGCGAAGGCTGAGCCGGACGAACTTCATCCGCCGCGACACCTGCGAGTAGTGGATGGCGGGGGCGTTCCGGTGGCCCAGATACGCGGCGTTGACGATCTGCTGGCGGATGCCGCCCGCCCCGGGGGTGGCCGGTGGCGGGGGAGGCGGCGACCCACCGCCGCCACCCGCCGGCTTGCCCAACGCTTTCCCGGTGATCGGTCCGACCTCCCCATCCACCGGCGGGGCATGGGCCGCCTGGAACACGCGGACGGCGGCCTCGGTCCTCGGGCCGAACGCGCCGTCGGCGGCCAGTTGCGGCGACGCCCCGTGCTGGTTCAACAGCTTTTGTAGCCGGATCACGTCCGGCCCGATACTACCCCGCCGCAGGATCGCAGACATGGCCGCCTCCGGAGATGGCCGGACGGACACAGCCGACCTTGTCTAGTGGGAGCGTAGCCGGCTGGTTCGGCCGGATACGCTTCGCAAAGAATCCGGCCCGCCGGCTCAGCCCTTCTCGGCCGGGGTGACGCCCAGCACAATGTCGAACCGGCCCTGCAACTCGCCGGCCTTCGACCCCTCGACCGCCTGCCAGTCCACCATGCACACGGCCAGTTGCTTCGGGTCTTTGATGCTGCGGATCACCCCGTCCCGGTCGTTCTGCTTCTCCCCCTTGTTGAAGCACTGGGTACACAGCAGTTCGGTGCCGCCCTTTTTCACCTTCACATGGATGTGCGGCGTCCGCCCGGGGTAGGCCACCGGCTTGATGGTGCGGAAGTAGTACTCCCCCTTGCCGCCCGTCAGGAACCGGCCGAACCCCTGGAAGTGCTTGTCCTGCTGGTCCGGCTTCTTGCCGCTGTCCTTCGAGTGGAGGTAGACCCCGTTGCCGTCGCACTGCCAGATTTCCACCAGGGCGTTGCGGACCGGGGTGCCCTTCACGTCCGTCACGGTGCCGGTCAGGTGGGCCACCGTCCCCACCGCCGGGGTGAGCGAGTCGTTCAGCACCAGCAGGTCGTTGTCGGTATCGAGCGGCAGCTTGTCCGGGTAGAACGGCCCCTCGGTCTGCTTGGGGGTGCGGGTCAGGTCGTCGGCGAACGCCCCCTTGACGGTGAAGTGGGCCGTCCCGAGGGCGGCGGCGGCCAGGAACAGGCGACGGCTGGGTAGGATCAGGGCGGACATGACCGAACCTCCGGGGAAAGGTGTCCCGAGAGTACCGCGCCGGACATGAAGCCGCCATGAACGGCTACCAGAATATTCGCCGCCGGCCGGTCGCCCCCGGCTTCCGCATGAGCAGGTAGATGACCACCCCGGAGGCCGTCAGCCCGACCGTCGCCGTACCCCACAGGACGGCCAGCCCCAGCCCCCAGTCGCCGACCGCCTCGCCGCTGTGCAGCCGGACCAGAAACGGCTTGTCCTCGTACCCTTCGACACGCAGCAGCCGGCCCGTGCTGGCGTCGCAGACGAACTTGCGGTCCTCGCCCCCGCCCGGCTTGCCGATGTACACCACCACCGTCGGCGGCTCGCCCTTGAACTCGACCAGCACCTTATCCACCGGGGCACCTGGGGCTTCTTTGGCGACCGTGGCCAGCGCCTTTCCAAGCGGCTCGCCCCAGGCGGCCGGCAGGGCCGGCAGCGTCACCGGGCTGACCACCTCGCGGAGCCGCTCCCGTTTCTCCTCGTCCTCGCCGAACCATTCGGTGGCGGCCAGGGCCACGCCGGTGACGGCCGCGAACAGCAGGAACGGGGCAGCGACGGCCCCGACCCAGCGATGCCACTTCCGCCAGCCGCTCTGACTCATTTGCGTCCCGGGTCGGGGGTGGCACGGGCCAGCCGCTCGGCCGCGTCCAGGTCGGCGTTGGCGGCGTCCATGTCGCCGCCGTCGCCCGACCGACAGGCAGCAACCATCTTAGCGTACCCGCCGGCCAGGAGGCCGCAGTACCGGCGGAGCAGGTCGAGGTGGACGGCCATCCCGGTCGGCACCCACCCCGGGTCAGCGACGGCCGCCTGCGCGGCCCGCACCGCCGGCAGCACCTCACGGTCGATGGCGTCGGCCAACGGCCGCAGGTCGCCGCCGCCGGCCGCCTGCCAGCGGGCGTGCGCCTTTCCGTAGGCCGTGTTGGCGGCCACCACCTGCCGGTCGGCCTCCTCTGCCGCGTGAACCCATTCGTTGGCGAACCGCGCCCAGCCCCAGCCGCCGGCTGCCACAGCCAGCACCGCCGACAACCCGGCCAGCAGCCGGCGGCGGCTGACCGGAGGCCGGCCGGTCTCGGTCGGCAGGCGGGCGACGGCCACTAGCAGTACCCCCGTCGCCAGCCCGGCCAGGTGGGCCATGTGGTCGATCTGCCACTCCGGCCGAGGTGGGCGGAGCAGCCCCACGATGTCGCCTACGACGCTCAGCGTCAGGAACCAGGTGAGCCGGCGGACGGTGCGGGCGGCCAGCCGCGGGGTCGCGCCGTCCAGCCGAAGCAGCAGCGTGTAGCCGGCCCCGAACAGGCCGTTCACCGCCCCGGACGCTCCGGCCCCGCCGCCCAACGGGTTCCAGGCCAGGCTGGCCACGCCGGCGACCACCGCCGCCGCCAGGTACACGCCGAGGAACGTCGCCGGCCCGAGCAGCCGCTCGAACAGCGGGCCGACCAGCCCCAGGCACAGGAGGTTGGCCGCCAGGTGGAACAGGCCGTAGTGGACGAACGCGGCGGTGAGTAGCCGCCACACCTGGCCGTCGCCGATCAGCGGGCCGCTCTCGGCCCCCCAGCGGATGGCCTCGTCCGGGGTCGGCAGCGCCGGCGACACGCCGTCGGCGGCCATGCCGGCAAACACCAGCAGGTTGACCGCCACCAGGGCCGGCGTCACCCACACCCGGCGGGTCAGGTGCCGCAGCCAGTCGCGGTACTCGGCGGCCGAGTCCGGGGCAGCCGGCTCAGGCCCTTCGACGGGCGGCAGGTCGAGGTAGCCTGCGAGCGGCGGGACGGCCAACACCGCCCCGCACGGGCAGGCGACCGTGGACCCGGCCTGGACGGCCGCCACCGGCACGGACGTTCCGCACGGGCACGGAAGCAGGCGTTTCATAAAGGCGATTGTATGGAACCGTCGGTCACGCGGCCGGCAGTTCGAGCCGGAAGCACGCCCCCACGCCGCCGTCGGCCGGGCGGTAGACGAGCCGGCCGCCGAGCAGCCCGGCCCATTGGGCGGCCAGAGCCAGCCCCAGACCGGCCCCGCCGACCGTCTCCACCGACCGGCCGCGGCAGAACGGCCGGAACAGCCCGGCCCGGTCGGCCGCTGGCACCCCCGGCCCACGGTCCTCCACCTCGAACGCCACCCGCCCGCCGGCCGCTGTCACCGTCAGCGTCACTCGTGGGTCGGCCGCACCCCGGCTGTACTTGCGGGCGTTGTCCAGCAGGTTGGCCAGCACCTGGCCGGCCACCCGCGGGTCGGTCTGCACCCGCTGCTCCTTGGCCACGGCCGAGTTGATGACCAGTTCCTTGCCGTCCGCCGACAGTCGGTCGGCCCACACGCCCACGGCTTCGTTCAGCAACTCGTCCACCGGCACCGGCCGGCAGTTGGCCCGCACCGCCCGCCGCTCCAGCCGGGCGAAGTCGAGGACGTTCTCGATCAGCCGGTGCAGCCGGTCGGCCTCGCCGGTGAGGGTGACGAGGTACTCCTGTCGCTTGGCCGGGTCGGTGACGAGGTCGCCGGCCAGCAGATCGAGATATAGCCGCAGGGAAGTGAGCGGAGTACGCAGCTCGTGGGTGACGGCCGACACGAACCGCACCCGGCGGTCGGCGAGTTGCACCACTGCCCGGCCGCCGGCCGCCACCGCCGCCAGGGCCAGAAGCGTCGCCGCCCAGACCAGGGCCAACCCGGTCCGCAGCGGGGTCCAACCGAGCGGGTCGAGCGGCGCAGGGCCGGGGTCGAGTTCCACCGGCAGCACGGTCATGGATCGCTCGGAGGTCACGGCCGCTTTCACCGGCCGCAGTTCGGCAGCGGGCAACAGGTCGGCCATCTGACCGGCCAGAGCGGTCCGCAGGGCCGGCCAGTCGAGCCACACTGCCTGATACAAGCGCCGCATGCCCTGCTGCACCGGGCGGACCAGGAACAGCAGATCGCCGCCGGCCCCGGCCACCCACACGGCCCGCATCGGCCCGAGGTGGACGCCCGGCGGGGGCGTCGGCTGCGGCTGGTCCTTGGCCATCTCCAGCGCACGCGCCAGCCCGGCGGCGTCCGCCGGCCGGGCGAGCCGATTCGCGGCCCGATTGTCCGGTAGTGCTGTGTTCAGATTCTCCAGAGTGTTCTGCAGACGGAGTGCGTAGTCGGCGGCAGGTGGCACGGCCTGCTGGGTCGGGCTGCCGGCCTGGACGACCGGCGGGGCGGCCGGCTCGAATCTGCGCTGGCGGGTCGGCTCCGGACTGTTCGTCGGCGGGGCAGGTGGGGCCACGGCCGGCGGGTCGGCGAATAGCGGCACCGCCTCGTCCGGGTCCAGCACGTCCTTCAACTGTTCGAGCCGGATGGACGGCCCGACGGCCTGCGGCGACGACCAGCCGCGGGCCGGGTCGAGCTGGACGTGCATCAGCACCCAGGCCGGGTGCGGCTCGGCAACCACCGGCGACGGGGCGGCGTAGTGGTCGAACGGCCGGGCGTTCTCCCGGGCCACCACCGGCAGCACGAACCCGTCCAGCCGCCACAGGGCCAGTCGCGCCCGGTTGGCCCGGTCGGCCTGGGCAGTGGCGACCCGCTGCCCGACCTCGGCCTCCAGAGCGGTGAAGGTGGTCCAGCCCAGCCCGGCCAGCACTAGCAGGGCGGCGATAAGGAACCCCGTGGCCAGCACCACCGGGCGGGTGAGCCAGCCGGTCACGACGGCACCCCCAGCGCCGGGCCGGCCATGTACCCGGCATTGCGGACGGTCAGCACCGCGTCCGGGGTCCGCAGCTTAGCCCGCAGCCGGACCACACTCATGTCCACCGCCCGCGTCTCCGGCCCGCTGGCCCCGACGCCCCACACCCGGCCGAGCAGTTCCTCCCGGGACACCGGCCGGTCGCGGTGGGCGGCCAAGTGGGCGAGGACCGCCGCCTCGGTTTCGGACAGCTCGACCCGCTCGCCGTCGGGCCAGTGGATTTCCCGCCGCCGCAGGTCGATGGTGGCGTCGCCGACGGTGAGAGTGGTCGGCTCGTCTACCGGCGGGGCGGCCCGCCGCAGCACCGCCGCCACCCGGGCCAGCAGTTCGCGGGCGCTGAACGGCTTCACCACATAGTCGTCGGCCCCGAGGGTGAGGCCGCGCACCCGGTCGTCCTCGTCGCCGCGGGCGGTCAGCACGATCACCGGCCGGGTCGGGCACCGCCGCCGCAGTTCGGCCAACACCGACATCCCGTCCAGCCGCGGCAAGAGAAGGTCGAGCAGAACGAGGTCGACGCCGTCGGCGGCGGCTTCCCGCAGGCCGGTGGCCCCGTCGGCCGCCTCGGTGACGGCGTAGCCGGTCAGCCGCAGGGCGTCGCACACGCCCCGGCGGATGGCCGGCTCGTCTTCCACCACGACGACATGGGCGGCGGGCATCGGGTTGAAGTTCCATGGCGAGCGGCCGGTGTAAGCCGGCCGACAAGCTTTCCAAGTGAGTGACGTTGCCGTGCAACCCATGAGCTGTCAGCCGGCTTACACCGGCCGCTCGCCTCGATCAAAAGATTACGGCTTCGCCGCCGGGGCGGGCATCGGCTGGCCGGGGGCCGCCGCCGGGGCGGCCAGGAACGCCCCGACGTTGGCGTTCAGGGCCAGTTCCATGCGGTACTCGTACTCCACCGCCAAGGCATTCTCCCCGCTCTGCTTCGGCCCTACGGTCACGTCCCACCGCAGCAGGTTCCGCGGCCGCTCGTCCCGCAGGTACAGCGGGTCGTCGCTCAGCTTCGGCTCGATCTTGGGCAGGGTCACGTTGATGGCGTTGGCCGCCTCGGCGTGCGGGGTGCGGTCCCACACCTGCACCGGCACCGGTCCGCCCTTGTAGCTGCTCAGCAGCAGCCGGTACTTGAACGTCAGCACCTGGTTGCCGCCCTTCACCTCCCGCGTCTTGTCGATCAGCTTGCGGGACGCGGACAGTTGCGGGTCGGCCCCGAACCCGACGGTGAACGGCTTGCCCACCGCCACCAGCGGCAGCTTGGCCTGCCCGACGAAATCGCCGCCCACGTACATGGTCGCCTCGCCCGGCAGTAGTACCAGCTCCGTCGTGTTGACGAGGTCGGCCTGGCGGAACACCTGCTGCGTCAGCACCGGCACCGCCTTGTAGTAGAACTTCGGGGCCAGCTCCAGCCGGCTCACCTCCACCGTCTGGTCGTCCGGCCGGCTGGGTAGCGTGAACTTGTCCTTCAGTCGGAAGGTGACGCTCGGGGCGTCCACCAGCGTGGCCACCGGGGCGGCCTTGTCCTTCAGCTCTTCACGCGGCATGAGCAGGTCGCGGGTGGCTTCCAGCGCCGCGGCCGAGTTGGCCAGGTCGTTAGCGACGGCGAAATTCTTGCGGTTCAGGTTGTCCGTCGCCCCCTGCCGGCCGGCCTGAGCTTGCTGTTCCAGCCCGCGGAGGTAGGCCGAGTTGGTCGGCATGTCGCCGGGGGGGATGGCCAATTGATTCTGTCCGGCCGAGCCGCCTCGCCCACCGCTGCCGAAACCACCGCCAATTGCCGCGCCGCCGAACTGGTTCTGCAAGCCGCCCGGGTTTATGCCGCCGCCCAGCGACACCTCCAGCGCCAGCAGGTCCGGCGGCGACGCGCTCAAGAGCGGTTGGGCGGTCGAGAGCGTCAGCCCCACGTCGGCCCAGTCCTCGCCCGTCTCCTGGGTGATGGCCGCCAGGTATTCCAACTGCACCGGGTCTTTCACCCCGCTGCCGGCTCGTAGCTTGTACTGCGGCTTCCAACTGGCGTTGCCCACCAGGTAGCTCAGCTTCACCGTCCCGGCCCCGGCCTTCTTGTCGATCACCACCACCGCGTCCCGCTCGGTCCGGCTGACGCCGCCGCTCTTCTCGGCCAGCAGCCGCTGGGTGAACGCTTGCTCCTGCTGGGTCGCTTCCACCTGCTGCTTGAGGCCGACTTCCTCCTTGGTCAGCTCGCCGCGGGTGGTGCGGATGTACTTGGCCAGGGCGATCATCTGGGTGGTGTCGAGCTGACCTTTGTCGGTCAGATGTTGGAGCGTTGCCGCGGTGAAGTTCTCCAGCTTGCCCACCATCGTCGTGTTGGCGGCGGCGGCCGTCAGGTCGGCTTGCAGCGTTTGAATCTTGCCAGCCAGCTCTTTGAGCTTGACCTCCATCGCCCGCACCTCGGCCCGCGTGTCCTGGGCGATGGCCCGGGTGCGGTAGCGGGCGCTCAGCACCCGGATGCCGGCCGTGCCCTCGGCGTACAGCGTGTTCGGGACGGCCGACGGCGGCAGCGGGTTGATGACCACCTCTGTCAGCCCGGCCCCCTCCGGGGCCGCCACCTCCCGCGTCACCAGAGCCGTGTTCTGGTAGACGGTTACGGCCGTCACATGGCTCGGGCTGACCTTGACCGCCGGGCCGGCCTCGGGCTTGGCATCCTGAGCCAGGGCCATTGCCGTGACGGCGAACACAGCCAGCCCGGACGTTGAGAGGAAGCGGAACATGGGAAACCTCGGGAGACCGGGAAACCACACCCTCACGACGCGATTCTACCCGGTGCCGTTGGCGCCGTCTGTCACGCCCAGGTAACGACGGGTGGCCGTGCCGGGTGTGCCGGTTTTGTGCAAAGTCCGGGTCGGGCCGGAACCGATGACTCTCCCGACAGGTTTTACGCCGTCATAACGACCGCACAGGGGAGCCGGTTCGACCCGGCCGCGATCGTGGCGTCAGCACCGTACCGGGGGAGTCCATGAAGCGGACCGCGAAGGCGTTCGTGTTGCTGGCCGGGCTGGGCGGCGGGTGCGCCACGCCCGACGGCAACGGGGTGGCCTCGGGCGCCAGCCCGTTCGGCCGGGCCACTGCCGGCAAGGAAATTCCGGGCCTGGTGGGTGCCACCGGCGAGCCGGTGCAGCCGGGCGTGGTGGCCGCCGGCCAGATGCCGGGCGACGGGGCCAAGATTGTCACTGCCGACGTGAGCGGCAAGACGCCGTCCGGCAGTCTGAATCAGACCAGCGGCTTCCGCCTGCTCGGCGGCCGGCCGTCGGCCTACGTCGGCGGGGTGGCCGGCGGCTGCTCGGACGGCTCGTGCGGCTCCGGCGGCGGGGTGCAGATGGGCGGCGGCGGGGTGCAGATGGGCGGCGGCGGGATGCCGATGGGCGGCGGCGGGATGCCGGGCGCCTACGGCCCGACCAACGGCCACCTCGGGGCGCTCATGGGCCGCAACGGCATCATGCCGCCGACCGGCATGGGGCCTCCCGGTGCGGTGGCCGCCATCGGTGCCATCGGCCCGATGGGCGGCCCCGGCGGGCCGGTGTATCTGAACCAGCGGACTAGCCTGAAGTTCGTCAACCCGGCCGGCATGAAGGTCACCTGGCAGGGGCCGGGCGGCATGTTCGTCGAGCCGGCGCCGTTCGAGGCCCCGGCCGTGTATAACTTCGCCCAGGGCGGGGTGTACCGGCTCAAGCTGAGCGGCATCCCCAACCGGCCAGGCAAGATGTACTATCCGACGATCGAGGTGTACGGGGCCACCCCGAAGACGGTGACGTACCTGAGCCACAGCTCGGTGCCGCTGGCTTTCACAGACGAAGACTTCGAGCAGGTGGCCGCCGGCAACCTGGTGGTGAAGGTGATCTACCTGCCGGACGCCGTTTTCCAGGACCTGGCCGTGGTCGGCGGGGCCGACGAGGTGGTGTCCACCCGGCTGGAGCCGGGGGCCGACCCGGTGGCCGAGGCCAACCGCCGCGGCACCATCCTGGCCGTGGTGCGGATCGGCAACATCGACCTGGAAAACCCGAACACGCCGGCGATGGGTGCCCCGCCCGGCCTGATGATGGGTGCGCCGCCGGGTGGCGGCACGATGGCCCCGACCGCCATGCCGGGTAGCCCGGTCAACAGCTCGCCGCCGGCCGCCCGGCCGACGATGCCGGTGCCCGTCCCGCCGGTGCCGGCCTCGCGGACAGTGCTGAACACCCGGCCGGTGAGCGTGCCGTCGCTGCCAGGCGTGAAGTAAGTTCAAGTGCCGAGTGCTGAGTACTGTGTGCCGAGTTTCCAAACTCGGCACACAGTACTCAGCACTCGGCACTCCGTACATGGAGGCACACCGGACATGCTGAACACGCTGCCCCTGCTGCTGGTCCCGCTGGTCGTGGCCAACCCGCCGCGGGCCGGCTGCGAGCCGTGCCGCCCGGCCCGGGTGGCCCCGATGCCGGCCGACTACGGCCGGCCGTACCCGCCGCCCGACCTGCCGGCCGGGCCGAACTGCCCGCCGATCGGCCCCCCCGCCCCGCTGCTAGCGGTGCAGGTGGTGGCCCCGGCCGGCGTCACCGTGTCCGCGATGCCCGGCGGCCCGTCGCCGAGCTTCCCGGCCCCGGTCACGTTCGGCTTCCGCCCCGGGTACGCCTACCGGCTGGAACTGACGACGCCGGCCGGCAAGCTGTACCCGACGCTGGAGGTGCGGGGCAGCGTCGTGCCACGAGCCGGGATGATGTACATGGACTACCCGCTGGCCGTCACCGTCACCGATGGCGACCTGAACCGGGTGCGGGCCGGCGGGGTGGTCACGAAGGTGGCTTACCTCGAAGACCCGACCAAGGCCGTGCCGACCGCGGCCCGGCCGGATCAGCCGCTCGAACTGACCGACCTGACGCTGGAACAGGCCGTCACTACGGCGACGGCCAACGGCCGACTGGTGGCCGTCTGGCGGCTGGGCGACCGGGTGCCGACGGCCGACGAGCTGACCCAGGGCCAGGTGCCGAACACGGTGCTGCTGCCGAACGAGATGGCGCTGGGTGCCCCGTCCGCCCCGCCGCACTTCGGCTGGTGCGGGGTGCCGATGTACGACGCCGTCCTCGGCCCGAAGTCGCCGACGGAGGAGTGCATTACCGACGGCGGCGACGTGGGGCCGCGGGTCGGCATCGGGCCGGGCGGCCGGCTCGGCGGGCTGAACCCGACCGACACCGTCCTCGAATACTCGTCCCGCGGCCGGCGGCGGGTGACGGTCAGCAACACCGTCTGCGTGTGCGTGCCGCGGTTCGTGCTGCGGAAGGTGGAGATGACTGTCAGCGGCGTGCAGGTGGCGAGCGGGCTGGACTCGGTCAAGATCACCGAGGCCAGCCGGGGCAACGCCCAGGTGATCCCGCCCCTGGCAATGGCCCAGCGGGAGAAGGCAGCCGGGTTTGCCGTGCGGCTGCGGGCCGGCGTGACGGTGGTGGTGAACGGGCTGCTGGAGGTGGTGGCCGTCAGTGCCCCGCGGGGGCTGGCCACTGTCAGCGGGCTGGCACAGGCCGTCGTCGTGGTCGAAGTGGCCGAGTTGAGCACGCCGAGCGACGTGGTGGTGACCAAGAGCGTCGAGCCGAACCAGGCGGTGAAACAAGGCGACGAGGTCACGTTCACCCTCCGCTACCGCAACGGCACCCACGACCCGGTGACCGACCTGGTGCTGAGCGACAGCCTGGGCGGCCGGTTCGAGTACGTGCCGGGGTCGGCCAAGATGGACCGGCCAGCCGACGTGACGACCCAGCCGAACGAGGCCGGCAGCGTGGTGGTGCGGTTCGACATCCCCGGCCCGATCCCGCCCGGCGGGTACGGCGTGGTGACGTTTCGGGCGAAAGTGCGGTGAGTGCCGGTTCGTAGCCCGAAGCACGAGCGAGGATGTTTTTCCTCGCTCGCGCTCCGGGCTACAAATCGTTACGCCGCCTCGCCGTGCAGGAATTTCACCTTCACGTCCGGCCCGGCGATGTGGTGCAGCAGGTGCCGCGGCAGGTGGCAGCGGATGACCACGATCTCGCCGCGGTACTCCTGGCGGAAAATCTCGGCGTGGGCGTTCAGGAACGCCAGCACCTTGCCGTTGGCCGCCGGCGTCGTCACCTCGGCCGGCGTGAAGTCGGCACTCAGGGCCGAAATCACCGCGTCCGTCAGCTCGCCCACCCCCTCGCCGGACAGTGCGCTGACGGCCACCGCCCGCGGGTGGTGCGCCCGTAACACGTCCAGCCGGCTCGGGTCCGTCACCCGGTCGATCTTGTTCAGCACCAGGACGGTCGGCTTCTTCTCACAGCCGAGTTCCTTAAGGACCGCGTTCACCGCCGCCAACTGCTCCTCCGCCTGTGGGTTGCTGGCGTCCACGACGTGCAGCAACAGTCGGGCGTGCTTGGCCTCGGCCAGCGTGGCGGTGAACGACGCCACCAGGTCGTGCGGCAAGTCCCGCACGAACCCGACGGTGTCACTCAGCAGCACCTTGCCGAAGTCCTTGATCGGCCACACCCGGGTGCGGGTGTCCAGGGTGCTGAAGAGCTGGTTCTTCACCAGCACGTCCGACCCGGTGAGGGTGGTCAGCAGCCGCGACTTGCCGGCGTTGGTGTAGCCGACCAGCGACACCGTGAAGGCGCCGCGGCGGCTCTCCACCTCCCGCTCCTTGCGGGCCGTCACTTCGGCCAGCCGGTGCTTGAGGTCGCTGATCCGTTTGCCGGCGATGCGGCGGTCGGTTTCGAGCTGGGTTTCGCCCGGCCCTCGCAGGCCGATGCCGCCGCCCGCCTGTCGGCTCAGGTGGCTCCACATGTTCTTCAGCCGCGGCAGCGAGTACTCGAGCTGGGCCAGCTCCACCTGCAACCGAGCTTCGAGCGTCTGGGCGCGGCTGGCGAAAATGTCCAGGATCACCTCCGACCGATCCAGCACCTTCACCCCGACGGCCTTCTCCAGGTTGCGGGCCTGGGCCGGCGACAGATCGTTGTCGAACACCACCACGTCGGCGGCGGTGGACTCGACGAGTTCCGTCAGCTCGCGGATTTTGCCCGACCCGATGTACGAGCCGAGCTGGATGTCGTGCCGCTTCTGGGTGAGTTCGCCGACCACCCGGGCGCCGGCCGCTTCGGCGAGGCCGCGGATTTCGTCGCACGGGTCGTCGGTGAGCCACGGCCGTTCCGGCAGGCTGACGCTCACCAACACCACTTTCTCGCGGCCGACGGTCAGGTCTTCGCCGCGCTGGGTGTCGAATCCTTTGCTAATCGCTCATCCTCGGTGGGGTGACGGGAGCCAATCCTAAACGAAAACGGCCCGCGTCACCAGTTAGACTGGCGACGCGGGCCGCAGGTTCGCACGGAGTCGTCTGCACGCGGGGCGTGCAGACGAGTGTCAGCTTCCCCCTGGCAGCAGGGTCAGCTTCGGCAACACGATGTCCACCGCCGGGCCGGCGAAGACCGGGGTGGCGACCATCTCCACCCGCTTGCGGTCGCTGCTCAACTTCTGCTCGATCCGCAGCCCGAGGCCCGGCACCACGCCCGGCACCTTCGTCTCGACGGTCGGCTGGGAGGACGACACCCCCGGCCGGGTCGGGTCGCCCGACTGCGGGGCCATCGTGCTGGCCAGCCGCTCGGCGGTCATGTCCATCGGCACCGTGGCCAGCTCGGTCCGGCTGCCGCCGCCGAAGTTCACACTCACCGGCTGCGGGTCTCGGAGGTTGACCGGGAACAGCTCCACCGTCTCCCGCGGGGTGCCGTGGAACCGCGTCACCTTGAGCCGGGCCGTCGGACCGCTCAGGCTGCGGTCGAGGGCCACCTTCACCTTCACCACGTAGGTGCCACTGAAGGCCGACCCGGCCGAGTACACCTCCGACCGGCCGTCGTCCGTCTGGTCGAACTGGTCGGCCTTGAGGACGCCGCCGCCGACCGTCCGCTTGTGGGTGGCCGAACATTCCGACCCGCTCGGCTCGGTCACGAACAGGTCGAGGTCACTCTTACCCTGCCACAGTAGCTCGATGACCAGGTCGCGGCTGGCGTCGCCGGCGATCAGGCCGGTCAGCTTGGCCGCCTCGCCCGGCTTGCCGGCGGCGGTCAACTTCCGGGCCGCCTCGGCGACACTGGCCTTCGCCAGCCCGTGTAGGTCGCGGCCGTCGGCCGGCCAGTCGCGGCCGAGCAGGTTGCTCGTCGCCCAGGCGGTGGCGTCGGACACCACCCCGCCGCGGTCGGCATACTTCAGGGCATCGACATAGCTGGCCGGCAGGTTCGGCTCCAGGGCGGCCGCCCGCTGGCAGAAGGCCAGGGCGATCTCCGGCCGGCCCAGATCACTCTCGGCCTCGGCCACCTTCAGGAACGCCCGCGGGTCGTTCGGTTCGAGGTCCACCGCCGACAGGGCCGCCCGCTCCACCTCGGCCGGGGCCGCCTGGGCACACTTCAACGCCACGGCCAGCGACTCATGCGCCCAGCCGCCGTTCACCCGGCCGTGCCGCAGACCGGCTTTCAGGGCCTCGGCGGCATGGGTGTATTCTTTCATCTCGAACAGCACCTCGGCAGCGTCCACCACCGTGTCCGGCCGGGTCAGCTCACCGGCGAAGGCCTCGTTCCATACCCGGGCCGGCTCCTTGTCCGTCTTCTTGGCCAGCTCCCCGGCCATCCGGGCCGGGTCACGCCCCGCGGCAGCGAAGTCGCCCCGGCCGGGCAGCCCCGGGCCGCCGGCCCCCATCGCCGCCCCGCCGCGGCGGAGGTCGAACGTCGGGGTGGCGTGGTAGCGGTGACTGGCCCGCACCACCAGCGACCGGGCCGGCGGGTAGACGAACATCGAGTTCGCCTTGTCCGGGTCCACCTTCGGGATGTAGTCGGCCGGCACCTCGCCCCGCTGAATGCTCAACAGCCCCGGCACCTGCCACTCCTTGGTGGCCACCGTCTCGAAGATCAGACCGATCAGGTACTTCGTCTGGTCATTGCCCTGGATGCCGAACTGGCCGACACCCTGGAGGCCCGGGTTACCGCCGCCCTGTACGCCGGCCGCACCACCGCCGCCCAGCCCGCCGCCACCGCCGAACCCGCCGCCCATCCCACCACCACCGCCCAACCCACCGCCGCCTAGACCGCCACCGCCTAGACCGCCACCACCCAAACCGCCACCGCCGCCACCAAACCCACCCGCACCGCCGAACCCGCCCGCTCCGCCTGCCCCGCCACCGCCGAAGCCGAACGGGTTGAGACCGTTGAACGGGTTGAGGGCCGCCCCGAAGATGGTCGCTTGCTGGCCCAGGAACTGGAGGTTCTGGAGCAACGCGCTCGTGGACTGGGCGTTCGGGATGCCGACGATCAGGCTCGCCACGTCAAACACCTTGGTCACCTTCTCGTCGTACCGGAGCGAGTACGCGGCCGTGTTCGGCCCGATTTCGATGTAATCCGGTCGGGCGATCCAGGTCATCTCGATGTCCCGCAGGACGGTGTCGAGAAACGTCCCCAGTGGCAACCCGGACAGGTCGCCGGGGGTCTTCAGCTTGGTGTCCCGGATGGTCGCCGCCTGATCGGCACTGAACAGGTCAGTGCGAAACACGAACCGCAGGCCGGCGTCCGAGAACTGCGACTGGAGCTGCTGGATGAGCGTGCCGAGAGTGGCACTCTGCAGGTCCGGGATGTTCACCCGGCGGTCCGTCTCGCCCTCCAGCAGCGACCGGATGCGGCGGAACGACTCGGGCACGTTGGCCCCGAGCGACCCCGCGCCGTAAGTCCGCTCCCGGCCACCAGTCAGCTCCCGCCAGACGGCGGCCGGCGGGAAGTGGACCGGCGGCTCGTCCGGGTACGGGATGAACGACTTGTCCACTTGGAGCATGGTCAGCAGGTAGCGGTCCTCGCGGATGCGGCGGAGTTCCCGTTGCTCCCGCAGGTTGCCGGCCGACTGGCTGATGCGGTAGGCGGCGTAAGCCTCGGGGGGGATGCCCCGGCCGACGGCCACCCGCTCCTGGATCATCTGCTGGGCTTCCTGCTGGGCCAGCTCGAACTTGGCCTGCTGCATGAGCTGCTTGAACGCCCCGACCCGTGCCCGAGTCTGCTCCTCGGCCGTCTGCTCGGCGTTGAAGCGGTCGAGCCGCTGCCTGGCCTGAGCCGTCCGCTCCCGCTGGCTGGCCAAGTCCCGCTTGACCTGCCCGCCTTTGAGCTGCACCTCCCGCATGGCTGCTTCGAGGTCGCCGATCAGCCGGCGGCGGGCCGACTCCCCGAGCTGGTCGTTGTTCTGGACGCTGTCCCGCTGACGCTTGAGGTCTTCGTAGGCCCCGTCCGGGTCGGTGTTGATCAGCCGGCGAGCACGCCGCAGGGTCTCATCGACCAGAACCTGGAACTCCTGCTCGGCCACCTGGCGGACGGCCTTCGCCTGGTTGATCAGGTCTTGCTCGGCCGGGGTCGCCCCGGGGGCCGGCTGGGCCGGCGACTGAACGGCCGCCGGGTTGGCGGCGTCCTGAGCCACCCGCTCTAGGGCGGCACCGGATTTGACCAGCGTGGTCACGTTCCGGGTGGTCGCCTTGCCGGACCGCAACTCCTTGATGATCCGCAGCCCGGCGGCGGCGTCGCCGGCCGTCGGGTCGAGCCGCAGTGACGCCTGGAATAGCTTCTCGGCGTGATCCAGTCGCTCGGCCGTCAGGGCCGCGGTCCCTTGCCGGGTGAACTCGTCCCGGTACAGCCGGTACTGCTCGGCGACCGACGCCAGGGTGCGGTCGGCCGGCAGAATAGCCGGGGCGTCGGCCGCCGGGGCCGCCCGCCACTGGTCGATCACAGCCGCCAGGAAGTAGTTACTGGTCTCAGCGGCCGGCAGCTTCTCGGTCAGGTCCACCGTCTCGTTGCGGCCGTTCACCCGGCCCTCGACCCGCACCGTCACACTCTGGGCCGGAGCGACCAGCTTGCCGACAATCAAAGTCGGCCGGTCGCCCCGGAGCGGCGGCGGGCTGGTCGGGAACAACTCAGCCCCGGCCGGCCCGAAGGTCATCTTGTCGGCCCGTAGCACCGGCACGTCCACCGCGGCCAGCACGGCGGCGGCGGTGTCGGCCTGCCCCTTGGCGGCCAACGGGTCGCCGGCCGGCCGCACGACGCTACCGCCGCTGACGGCCGCCAGCCCGTGCAGGTTGTGCGGGTGAACCGTACCACCGAGCGGCACGGCGAAGAAGCCGATCTCGCGGTCGGCCAGCTTCTTGCCCACCTCGACGCGGACGGCCTCAGTGAACGGGGCCACACTGGCGGCACTCTCACCGTCGCCCAGGTAGACCACCGCCTTGGCACGGTCGCCGGCGGCGAACACGCGGGCGGCCGCCTCAAGGGCCGGCTTCAGGTCCACCGCCCCGCTGCCGTACTCGACCTCGGCCAGCTTTTTCTGGGCGGCATCTACTTCCTTCGACTTGGCCGGCTGGAGGCCGCCGGTCAGCGACCGGGTGGCGGCCGGGTTATTGATGTTAACCGTCCACACGTCGAGCCGGTCGGCCGGGCCGGCAGCAGCGGCCAGGCCGGCTAGCACAGCACGGGCCTGAGCCAGCGGGGCACCGGCCTGGCTGGCCGAGGTGTCCAGCATTACCACCAGGTCACGGGGCCGGCTGACGACCGTCAGGCTGGGCCGCAACTGCCAGGCGAAGGCGGTGCCGCCGTCCGCCAGCGTGTACGTCACCGCCGGCATGTCACTGAAGCGGGTGCGGGCCGACGGGTCGGCGACGGTGGCCACCGTCGCCGGCGGGCGCACCGCCGGCCGCTTGGCCGTCTGGTCGCCGAACACCACCGTGCCGACCGACGCGGCGACGGCCCCGGCCCCGAGCAGCGCGGTCAGCAGTCGCAGCCTTCTGAGAAATGCCATTGCCCAGACGCTCCTTGAGGCAGCCGCACGGATAACCGTGCCGACGGATCGGATTGCGAGTGAATATCAGTTTATCACCGGGGCGGAACGATCCGCCAAACCAAAGCCGGCGACCGGGGCGACGGCCGCGGGGTGGGGTGCGTCGCACCCGTCACGTCCCGCCCGACCGGACCCCGCCGCCGGCCAACTGACCCAAACCTACCCCGTCTAACACCGGCCGGGACAAGGTGTTGGCGGGAAACCCCTGTCCCGCCCGCCGGCAGCAGCCGGGCGACCGCTGTCGCGGGCACAGTCGGCACCGCCGGCCGGGTGCGGTTTCACTTGACTTGACCCCCCGGCGACCTAGCTTTGGTTTTGACTTTACGGGAAGATGACGGGGTGGCAGAACCCCGTTTCCCCGCCGGCACACGGAGCGCTGGTCATGTCCAACCCCCCGGCCGACCCGCCGCCGTCCATCTCCGCGGCCGAACTGCGGCGGCGGCTACTGGCGTCCACGCCACCGCCGATGGCCACCACCAGCACCCCCAACCTCGACCTGGAAGCCGCCGCCGCCGCCCTCGGGGTGTCCACATACGGCTTGGGCAGCGGGTCGCTGGCCAAGCTGCGGATGCCCGGCCAGAAGACCCCCGACCTGGCCGCCGCGGTAGCATCGGCGGCCCCGCTCCGCCGCTCCACCCCGGTGGTCGGGCTGCGGGCCGAGCCGCCGGCCGGCCTCGGGCTGCCACAGTCCGGCCCGCAGTCGATCCCGGCCCCCCGGGTGCTGCCGGTGGAGGGGGTGACGGCGTCCGGCGTCAGCAAGCCCGGGTCCGGCATCACCCGGCCGCCGGCCCGCGACGCCCAGCCGCCCGACGCCGACCGCCTGAAGTCGGAGAACAAAGAGCTCCGCAAGCTGCTCGGCGAGATGAAGCAGTTGCTCCAGGAGGCCAGCGACAACGAGCAGCAGGCGGCCGGCCGCGAGGCCGGCAACCTGACCAAGCTGGTGGAGAGCCAGCGGCAGACGGACGAGCTGTCGGCCCAGTTGCAGGCCATCGAGGAGCAGATCGCCAACGGCTCGCTGGCCCCGCAGGCGCCGGCCGGCCCACCCAAGACCCGCACCGAGCTGGAGGAGCTGACCGACGAGCTGGAAAAGGAGCAGTCGAAGATCACCCAGGACCGCCGCCGGCTGGACGCCGACCGGCAGCAGTTCCGGGAGGACGAAGAGGCGCTCGAAAAGCAGATGCGGCAGATGGAAGTGGGCATGGCCCGGGAGCGGGCGGTGATGGCCCGTCAGGAGCAGGAGCTGAAGCGGCTGCAGGCCGAGATCGAGCAGAACCTGGACCTGATGCAGCGGGGCGACCCGGCCCTGCGGGACCAGATGCAGAAGTTCCAGCGGCGGGCGAGGGCCATTCAAGCGGCCGGCTTCTTGCCGAGCCGCTCCGAGCCGACGACCAGAAGCACCACGATCAGCACCCCGAAGGCGATGACGGCTGGTAGGTTGGCCTCAGCCAGCTCCGGCGCCAGCCGCCCGCTCATGTCGATCAGCTTCTGCACCGTCCGGCTGCTGTCCAGTTCCAGGAACGCCAGCAGCACGGCCATGATCGACGCCCCGGCGATGTAGCCGCTGCTGAGTAACACCCCCGGGCTGGAGTCGCCGTCGGCCCCGCCGCGGCGGATGCGGTCGGTCAGCCATCGCACGGCCCCGCCGAGGAAGATCGGGAAGCTGGTGGCCAGCGGCAAATAAACCCCCACCGCGAACGGCAGCGACGGCACCCCGCTCAGTTCCAGCGTCAGGGCGATGAGGACGCCGATCAGCACCAAGTCCCACGGCAGGTTTTGGTCGAACACGCCGTTGATAATTAGCCCGATGAGTTGGGTCTTCGGGGCCTCGAACTTGTTGGCCACCGGGGTGCCGTCGTCCTGGGTCTTGAGCTGGCCATTGATGGCCGGGTCCACCCGATAAGTCGGCCGGCCGTCGGGGCCGATCAGGTACAGCCCCGGCGGCACCCGCCCGCCTTCCGGGGCGTCGAACTTCTCCCCCTCCCCGACGTTCAGCACCTTGTAGCTGGCGGTGTCGGTCGAGTACGGCCCGCTCCGCACCTTGTCGCTGTCCGTCAGCGTCCCGGGGTCCACCTTGATCGCCGGCAGGTTTTGCTTGGTGTACACGGTTCCGGCCTGGTTCATGGCCAGCAGCACCAGCCCGACCACCAGGGCCGAGGTGAGCGAGCCGATGAGGATGGCGATCTGCTGGTTCCGCGGCGTGGCCCCGAGTAGGTGCCCGGTTTTCAGCGCCTGCGACGTGGTGCCGCCGTTACTGCACGCCACGCACACCACCCCGGCCACCGTCAGGGCGAGCAGCTTCGTCCCCTTGCCCAGCTCGATCACCCCGAACTGCGACAGGGCCAGGAGCGTCAGGCAGGTGAGCAGTAGGGTGGCCACCGTCATCCCCGAGATAGGGTTAGACGACGAGCCGATCTCGCCGGTCAGCCGGCTGGAGACGGTAACAAACAGGAAGCCGAAGAGCAGAACCATGCCGGCCCCGACCAGACCGGGCACGTTGAACCCCAGCCCGAGCGACGGGGCTGCCACCAGGGCTACGATGAGTCCGAGGGTGCCAAAGATAATGAACGAAAAGGGCAAATCTTGTTCGGTGCGGGGGACCGTCCCGGCCCCGGCCTGGCTGGCCGCCCGCAGGTCGCGGAGGGCCGATGCCACTGAGCCGAAGATGACCGGCAGGGCCTTCAACATGCTAATGATGCCGCCGGCGGCCACGGCCCCGGCGCCGATGAACAGGATGTAGTTCGACCGAATGTTCGACTCGGACATGTTGCGAATCAGTCCCTTGTCCACTCCGGTCTTGGGGTCAATCTTGCTAACGGCCGGGGCAACAGGTTTGTCGAGCGATGCCCCGATAAAAGCAATCGTGGGAGTAATGACTAGGTAAGCCAACACCCCGCCGGCCACCATGATGCCGGCGATCTTCGGTCCGATGATGTAGCCCACCCCGAGCAGGGCCGGGTTCATCTCGGACGACACGGCCGCCCCCTTCAGGCCGAACCCGCCGTTGGCCGCCTCCAGGCTGTAGCTGACGGCGTCTTTCCACAGCTTCACCCCGCCCATCAGGAACTGGTACACGAATCCCAGCCCGAAGCCGATTATGACCATCCGGGCGGTGCCCCCGCCGGCCTCGCCGGCGGCCAACACTTCGGCGCAGGCGGTGCCCTCCGGGTACTTCAGTTCGCCGTGCTTCTGGACGATGAACGCCCGCCGCAGGGGGATCATCATGAGGATGCCGAGTACGCTGCCCAGCACCCCCACCGTCATGACCCGAACCACCTCGATGTCGAAGCCCAGGAGCAAGAGGGCCGGCATGACCAGGCCGACGGCGAAGGCGATGGACTCGCCGGCCGAGCCGGCCGTCTGGACGGTGTTGTTCTCCAGGATGCTGGCCGCCCGCCGCAGGCCGAGGCTCGAAAGGGTCTTGAACAGGGCGAAGGCCAGCACCGCCACCGGGATGCTGGCCGACACCGTCAGCCCGACCTTGAGGACGAGGTACATGCTGGACGCGCCGAACACCACGCCGAGCAGGCTGCCCACCACCAGCGGGGCGAAGGTCAGTTCGGGCGGCGACTGTTCCGGCGGGACGAACGGGCGGAACGCTTTGGGGTCGGGGGACATGCGGGGTTCCGTGAGGGTTGGGCATAGAGTGACCGAACGCCGGGGCGGCGGCAAGGGGCAATGTCGCGTCCTACACTTCCGCCGATGACCGCCGCCGACCTTCTCGATCTGGTGCGGGCCGCCCCGGACGACGACGCCCCCCGCCTCCTCTTCGCCGACTGGTGCGACGAGGCCGGCGACCCGGCCCGGGGCGAGTTCGTCCGCACCCAGCTCGCCCTCGCCCGGCTGGCCGCCGCCGACCCCCTGCGGCCTCCGCTAGCTCGCCGGGAGGCCGAGCTGTTGGGCACCCATGCCACCCGTTGGGCCGAGCCGCTCAAGGGGGTGGCCGGCGGGCCGGTCTTTCGCCGCGGTTTCGTGGACGAGGTGAAGGCCACCGCCCGCCAGTTCGCCGCCCACGCCGACGCCCTGTTCGCCCTGGCCCCCGTCCGCCACTTGCACCTGCTCGACCTCGGCGATTACCTGCCGGCCCTGCGGAGCCGACATCTGGCCAAACTGGCCGGGCTGACGGTGTACGCCCAGCGGGTGGACGCCGGCCGGGCGGGGGACGGCCGGCTGGTCGGCGAGCTGGCCGACTCGCCCCATCTGGGCGGGCTGAAGCGGCTGCACCTGGGCCGTAACCGCATTGGCGACGCCGGGGTGGCCCGGCTGGCGGAGGCCGACTTGCAGGCGATCGAAGACCTTGACCTGCGGGAGAACGACTTGACCGACGCGGCCGCCGGGCTGGTGGCCCGGGCCGACACCTTCGCCCGGCTCCGGCGGCTTCAACTGGCCGGCAACCGGATCGGCCCGGGGGGGGCTGCTGCGGTTGCCGACCCGCGGCGGTTGCCAGACCTGCGGTGGCTGGGGCTGGCGGCGAACCCGCTCGCCGGCCGGGCGATTGCCGACGACCTACTGTCAAGGCCGGCCGTGGACTTGTCGGCCAACGGGTTCGTCGCCGCCGACCTGCTGTCGCTGTTAGCCGTGCCCGGCCCGGCACTGCTGCGGGAATTCGACCTGAGCGATAACCCGCTCGGCGACGCGGCCGGGCTGGCGGTGGCCGCTTCGCCCCGACTGGCCGGGCTGCGATCACTCAGCCTGTGCAACGTCGGCCTCGGCGACGCCGGGCTGGCGGCGCTGGCCGCTTCGCCGCACGTCACCCGGCTGTTAAAGTTGGACGTGGGCCGCAACCCCGTCGGCGATGATGGACTACGCAACACGCTGCGGGGGCCAGCCCTCCGCGGGCTGCGGGAGCTGAGCTACCCGCGGATCGGGGTGTCGTTCTGGATGCGGCAGTCGCTCGACCGGCGGTTCAACCGCGACCAAGCGAACACGCGGCGCTAGCCGCGTCGGACGTCCCCGACACGGCTGGCGCCGCGTGCTCCGAAGGCGATCAGCCGTCCCGCAAGCGCTGCCGGAGTTCGGACAGCAGCCGGGCGTACTGGAGCCACAGCACCGCCACCACCCCGCACGCCACCACCGCCAGGCCGTACACCGCCGGGGCGGCGTCGGCCGGGAAGTCGCTGAGTGCAAACCGGGGGCGGCTCAACGGGTCGGCACGGCGGGCGGCCGTGACGGCAGTCATCTGCACCAGGCTGAGGCCGACCGTCAGCACCACCAGACCACCGAGGACGCCAACGGCGTACCGTATCGCTCGGCCGGCCTCGTGCCGGGCGCCGAGGGCGGCCAGCAGTCGGCCCCAGGCCGCCACCGCCGCGAACTCCAGCACCGCCCCCGTGAACCATAAGACGGTGGCCACGGCCGACAGCACTTGCCCCCAGGCGGGTATCTGGCTGAACGGCACCCCGGCCACCCACGGGCCAAAGGTGCCGGCGTAACCCACGAGTCGCAACACCGGCGCCCACCGGGCCGACCGCACCCAGCCGGCCGCCCCGACGGCCGCCGCCGCAGATTCGCACCGCCGGTAGCCGAGCCAGCGGATGCGGGTGCGGGCGACCATCAGCCCGGCGTCCAGCCCGACGGCGAAGGCCAGCCAGACGGCCAGCGGGCCGGGCGTGCGGTTGATGACGGCCGACGGGCCGACCAAGCCAATCCACACGGCGAAGGTGCCGACCAGCAAGAAGTGTTCGACGGCGAACAGGAGCAGCGACACCTGGAGCAGCCGCACCCCGCGGACGGCCTGCCGGGTCGCGTGCAGGGGCAGTAGGGACGGGGCCTCCTCCGGCGTCTCGACCGGGTGCGGGCGGGCCGGCACCCGCACCGCCTCGCCGCAGCGGTGGCAGCCGATGATCGACCCGCCGTCGGCGAAGGCGACACGGAGCGGCCCGCCGCACTCCGGGCAGCACACCGTCACCCCGCTGACCGTCGCCCCGACCATCGGCCGGCCCCTTTACCCGTCGTGTGCCGCCAGCCAGTCGCCCACCGCTCGTCGAGCGCCCCCGGTCAGCCGGGCGTACAAGAACCAGACCACCACGCTCGGCACCGCCATCAGCCCGTACACCAATGCCGGCCGGGCCGCCCCGGTCTTGCCCAGCAGGTCGTCCCACGTTGTGGATACCCACGTCCAGGCCGGCTCGTACAAGGCCGGGTCGATCACCCGCAGCACGAACCACACCCCTATTAAACCGGCCCCCAGGTGGGCGAGTAACAGGAAGCGGGTGTGCCGACCGGCGGCGGTGTCGTGCCGCAGGTTGGACGCCAGCCGGCCGACCGCCGACACGAAGCACGCCTCGGCCACGAACGCCGCCAGGCCGAACAGCAGGAGGCCGCCGACCTGAATCCTGCCCGGCAGTTCGTCCGTCTGGAGCAGTTGCAGCCGGGGGTTGCCGTTGTCCGGCCAGAACACCGGCTTGTAGGAGCTCAGCATGGCGTTGCCGGCCATCGCCGCATAGGCCACCAGCCCGCCGACCGCCAGCAGGGTGAACAGCCCGGCCCACTTGGCCGGCCCGCGGGCGAACGACGACCGCGGCACATTGCCGAAGCCGACCCGTCCGAACACCAGCAGCAGTAGCCCCAACGCGAGCGGCACCAGCACGGCGGCGTACTCGATCTCGGCGGCCGCCGGCAGGCCGGGCTTCTTCAGGTAGCCGGGGTCCGTGTCCGGCAGTTTCAGCCCGTACAGCCGGCCGATGGCGACGGCCGGCCCGGCGATGCCGGCCAGCAGCATGAGGAACTGCCCGGCCTGCACCAGCCCCAGCCCGCGGCGGGCACGCCGGTAGCTGCGCACCTCGTCGCCGGCGTCGGTCGGTGCGACCGCCGGCCGGGGCCGGGCCGCCGCCTTGGCCGGCGGCGGGGCACCGAATCCGGGCGACGGCTTGGTGCCGTCCCCCGGCCGCGGCAGCATCGGCACGGACGACTGCCGCACCTCGCCGCCGGGCGGCATCAGTCCGTACCCCTGGGCCTCGCCGAGCAGCCTGCCGCCGCCGGCCGGCACGGCGGACGGGGTGCCGACCGGCCGCGGCGGGGCGACCGAACTGCCGCCGTCCGGGATGGCCAGCACGGTGCCGCAGGTCGGACACTTGCCCTTCTTGCCGCCGGCGTCGTCGGGGGCATGCAGCACCCCTTGGCACTTCGGGCAGGTGACCTTGATCGGCATGGATCGCCTCGGGGGGCCGTGAGGGGGTTGGCGTCAGTGTATGCCGTCACCGCGGGGTCGGCCGGGTCCAACCGGGGTCGTAGTCGAGGGAGAACAACTTCTGCACCGCCTCGGCCCGGTTGCCGTCACCGAGCAGCCGCCCGATGCCCGCTCTCAGTTTGGCCAGCCGGGGGTCCGTCGTGGTGCCGCCGCGGTCGATGCGGTCGAGGGCGGCGGCCAAGTCGAGGATGCGGCTGCGGGCGTCCAGGTAGAACGCATCCAAGGCGGCGGCGGCAGTCAAGTTGGTCATGTCGGCACCGGGCTATAACGGGACCGCACTTCGAGCGGCAGTAGGTCGTTCAGGCTACCGGACCGCAACCCGTCCAGGTCCAGGGTGACGTACCGGAACCCGAACCGGCGGAAGGCGTCGCCCAGGCCGGCGGCGGCCAGCCGGGGGATGTCGGCGGCCGGCACCTCTACCCGGGCCAGGTCGCCGTCATGGTACCGCACCCGGCAGTCGGCCACACCCAGTTGTCGCAGATGGTCTTCCGCGGCTTCGATGCGGGCGGTCCGCTCCGGGGTGACAGCCACCCCCGGGGCCAACCGGCTGCTCAGGCACGGGGCGGCCGGCTTGTCGGCGTTCGGCAGGCCCCACCATCGGGCCAGCGCCCGCACGTCCGCCTTGGCGAACCCGGCCTCGACCAGCGGGTGCCGCACCCCGCGCTCGGCGGCGGCGGTCAACCCAGGGCGGTAATCGCCGAGGTCGTCCACGTTGGCCCCGCTGCACAGCACGAACCCGGCCAGTTCCGGCAGCGACCGGGCGGCGTCGTACAGGTGGCTCTTGCAGAAGTAGCAGCGGTCGCCAGCGTTGGCCCGGTAGGCCGGGTCGGCGAACTCGTCCGGCGACACCACCAGATGGCGGATGCCGACGGCTGCGGCTAGTTCACGGGCGGCGGTTAGCTCGCGGCGGGCCACGCTCGGGCTGTCGGCCGTCACCGCCACGGCACGATCCCCAAGGGCGACCGCGGCGGCTTTCGCCACCAGTCCGCTGTCCACCCCGCCGCTGAGTGCGACCGCCGCCGCCGGCATGGCGGCCAGCACGCCAAGCAGGGCATCTCGCTTGGTGGCCAGTTCCGGAGGTAGAGGGGCGTCGGACATGACTTCAGTTTACCGCGCACTCGGCCCGCACCATAGCGGCGAACTCCCGGCGGAGCCGCCGCGTCACCGGCCCTTCCCCGCCCGCCCCGACCGGCCGGCCGAGGACCGACCGCACCCCAATCACCTGGGCGGCCGCGCTGGTCAGAAACACCTCGTCCATGCCGAGAGTCGTCACCCCGGCCGGCGGCACCTCCGGCAGCGGGATGACGGCGTCCCGCTCGACAGCCAGCCCGAGCGACTCGGCCAGGTCGGCGACGGCGTCGTGGGTCGGCCCGCCGGGGGCGAACCGGAGTACCCCGCCGGCAACCACGGCCACGTCGGTCTCACTGCCGCCCGCCAGCGAGTCGTCCTTGTCCGTGACCAGTGCCTCCAGGCACCCGTTCGCCAGGGCGGTCCGCTTCGGCCCGAGCCGGCCGGACCCGCCGAGATAGCAGTCGGCCGACCGCCACGTCACCTGCTGCACGGTCACGTCCAGACCGCAGTCGTACAGCTCCCGCGGGAACGGGGCGGCTTCCTCAGCCAGGATGAACATCACCGGCACGCACTTCCGCGGGTCGAGGGTCAGCGGCCCGGCTCCGCGGGTGACGACCAGTTTCACGAACCCATCGGCCCGGTTGTTGGCCTTCAGGGTGGCGTCGATGGCGGACGCCAGATCGCTTCCGGCGACTGGCAGTGACAGCCCGATGTCATCAGCCGCGGCGTGCAGCCGGTCGAGATGCTGCGCCAGCCGGAACACCCGGCCGCCATAGGCCCGCATATCGGCGGTGACGCCGTCGCCAAACAAGAGGCCGTGGTCAGCCACGCCGATCTTGGCGTCGGCCTTGTCCACCAGCTCGCCGTCCAGCCAGACGACACTCATACCGGCCTCACGAGCGACTGCACTAGACGCTCCCTTGCGGTCGCGGCTCTCGCTGACCACGTCACGTCAGGGCAAGCTCGCCGTCGGGCCGAAACGAGTCGTCCGTCACCCGGCCGCGGGCCATCCGCACGATGCGGTCGGTCTTGGCCGCCAGTTCCAGGTTGTGCGTCACCATCACCACCGTCACGCCGTCGTCCGTGTTCAGGTCGCGGAGCAGCTTGACGATGTCGGCCCCGGTCTCCGGGTCGAGGTTGCCGGTCGGCTCGTCGGCCAGCAGCACCCGCGGCCGGCACAACAGGGCACGGGCGACGGCCGCCCGCTGCATCTCGCCGCCGCTCAGCTCCCGCGGCTTGTGCTTCACCCGGTGCCCCAGCCCGACGCGGTCCAGCAGCCCCATCGCCTCCCGCCGCTTCGCCCGCCGTTGACCCCACCAACCCAGCACCGACGACCCGACGTAGGCCGGCATCAGCACGTTGTCCAGGGCCGAGAGTTCCGGCAGCAGGTGGTAGAACTGGAAGATGAACCCGAAGGTCTTGTTCCGCAGGATGTCCCGCTCGCGGCCGCGGAGGTGGTCGATGCGGCGGCCGTCCAGGCTGATGGTGCCGCCGTCCGCCGAGTCGAGCGTGCCGAGCAGGTGTAGCAGCGTACTCTTGCCCGACCCGCTGGACCCGACCACGCTCAGGAACTCGCCGTCGCCGACGGTCAGCGACAGCCCGGACAGCACCGGCACCGTCTCGGCGTGCCGGCGGTAGCTCTTGGACAGGTCGCGGGCTTCCAGCATGATCGGGCCTTTCGTGGGCCGGGTGGGACGAACCTACTCGAACCGCAGCGCCCGCACCGGCTGGAGGCGGGCCGCCTTCAGGGCCGGTAACACGCTCGACCCGACGGCCACCGTCACCGCTCCGAGGTTGACCAGCAGCACCGTCAGCGGCTCGACGTTCGTCGGGATGCGGTCGAAGTAGTAGATGGTGCGGTCGAACACCTGCTGGCCGGTCAGCCGAGTGAGCAGCACTTCGATCTCGTTCAGCCGATCAGTAATGAGTAGCCCAGCGACGGAGCCGAGGATGCAGCCGACCAGCCCGAGCATCAGGCCGTAGCCGACGAAGATGGTCAGCACCCCGCGGTCGGAGGCGCCCAGTGCTTTCAACACGCCGATGTCCCGGTATTTTTCGGACACGATCATCGTAAAGATGGCCAGAACGCTAAAGCCGGCCACACCGACGATGAGGAAGAGGAGGACGTTCAGGATGCCCCGCTCGATGGCGATGGCGTCGAGGATCGGCCCCTGCTTCTGCTGCCAGGACGACACCCGGGCGGTCGTCGGGTCGAACAGGTCTTGCAGGGCCGGCACCACAGTGGCCTTCACGAAGGCGTCGTCCAGGCCGGGCTTGAGCCGCAGTTGGAAGGCGTTCACCCGCTCGCCCATGCCCCGCATCCGCTGGAGGTCGGCCAGCGGCACGTACACGAAGCTGTTGTCGTACTCGCTCATCTCGCTCTTGAAGAAGTCGGCCACGGCGAATACCCCGCTCACCGGCTTGACCGCCTGGGCCGACAGCGTCATGAGCGACACCTCGTCCCCCTCGGCCAGCAGGGCGTACTCCTGGCCGTCGCGGCGGTAGTGGCACATGGAGTGGCCGAGGACCATACCCGGGAACCGCGGCGCCGGCACCGGGGCTAGTACCGGCGGCGGCAGGATGCCCGGCAGGCCCTGGCCGATGACACTCGGCGTCTCCAGGAACTTACCCGGGTTCGGGTCGCCGCCGGCCCGGGCTGGTGTCGCCAGCGGCGGGTCCAGCGAGTCGTAGAACTGGCTCTTCGCGAGCCACCGCTGGGCTTCCTCGGTCAGGTCGAACGTCGGGGCTGGGCTGTCCTTCTGCCGCTTCAGGTACTCGCTGAACCGGCCCACCGCGGCGTGCCGGACCGGGTCGATGCCGACCAGACGGACGTGCTTGGTGATCGGCTGCCGCTGCCGGTTGCGGTCGAGGACGTGGAACTGGAGCAGGGCGAACGTCTCGACCGTCGGCGACACCGCCTCGACGTACTGCCCGGCCGGCGAGTCCTGGATGCGGGCCACGATCTCGTCCGGCAGCTCGGCGAAGCCGTCGGAGCGTTCCGTCTCGATGAGCACGTCGGCCAGGACGCCGTGCAGCCGGTCCTTGAGTTTGTTGCTGAACCCGCTCATCACGCTGTTGACCACAATGAGCGTGGCCACCCCGAGCATGACCGAGACGATGCAGACGAACGCCAGATAGCGGGTGCGGAGGTAGCGGAGGCAGAGCAGCAACTTGTACACGGGGCGTCCTTCCCGGCGGCGAGCGGTGGCTGGCTTATACCCCGGCGGCGGCGGCGGCGGAAGGGCGAGTTGGCCCCGGTTCGTAGCCCGAAGCGCGAGCGAGGGAGGCGCGACCTCGCTCGCGCTTCGGGCTACGAACCCACAGCCGCCGCCATTGACGCACCCCGCCCCCGGGCGATACCGTCAGCATACCGCCCCGCTCCCGCGGTCGCCCGAGGTCGCCGAATGTTCGAGTCCATCCTTCAGGCCGTCGGCCGCACACCGCTGGTGCGGCTCCGCCGGATCAACGAGGGGCTTCTGGCCACCGTCGCCGCCAAGGTCGAGGCCCAGAACCCCGGCGGGTCCACCAAAGACCGGGTGGCGGTCGCCATGATCGCCGACGCGGAAAAGGCCGGCCGGCTCAAGCCCGGTGGCACCATCATCGAGGCGACGGCCGGCAACACCGGCGTCGGGCTGGCGATGGTGGCGGCCGTCAAGGGCTACCGCTGCATCTTCGTGCTGCCGGACAAGATGTCGAACGAAAAAATCAGCCTGCTGCGGGCCTACGGGGCGGAGGTGGTCATCACCCCGACGGCCCTCCCGCCGGACTCGCCGGACAGCTACAACGGGGTGGCCGCCCGGCTGACCGAGGAGATTCCCGGGGCGTGGCGGCCCAACCAGTTCACCAACCTGAGCAACCCCGAGGTGCATTACCGCACCACCGGGCCGGAAATCTGGGAGCAGACCGACGGCCGGGTGACGCACGTCGTCGGCGGGGTGGGCACTGGCGGCAGCCTGTCCGGCGTGGGCAAGTACCTCAAGGAACGCAACCCGGACGTGAAGCTGATCGGGGCCGACCCGGAAGGCTCGGTGCTGAGCGGCGACAGCCCCAAGCCGTGGAAGGTGGAGGGCATCGGCGAGGACTACGTGCCGAAGACGTTCAACTCGCAGATGGTGGACGACTGGGTGCGGGTGAGCGACGCCGAGAGCTTCCACTACGCCCGACAAATGGCCCGGCTGGAGGGCATCCTGGTGGGCGGGTCGTGCGGCACGGCCCTGGCCGCCGGCCTGCGGTACGCCCGCCGGCTGGGCAAGGACGACTTCATGGTGGTCATCTGCCCCGACACCGGGCGGAACTACATGAGTAAGATGTACGACGACCGCTGGCTGGCCGCCAACGGCCTGCAGTGGGTGCCGAGTACGCCGCAGACGGTCGGCGACCTGCTCACCAAGCGGGGCCTGCGGCCGGTGCTGACGCTCACCCCGGACTCGACCGCCGCCGATGCCATCACCATGTTGCAGACCGCGGGTATCAGCCAGTTGCCGGTGCTGGAACACGGCACCCCGGTGGGCAGCGTGCAGGAGGTGACGCTGGCCCGCATCCTGCACGACAGCCGCGACCCGGCGACCGTCCCGGTGCGGGAGATCATGGGCCGGCCGCTGCCCCAACTCGACGCCGGGACGCACCTGGACGAGGCGTACCGGCTACTACTAGCGGGGAACACCGGAGTGCTGGCCACCCGCGGCAGCGACGTGGTGGGCATCGTCACCCGCATCGATTTGATCGAGTACTGGAACCACAAGCGCGTCGCGGCGTAGGGCACGTTTCAACGTGCCGTCTTCGCGGAACCCACCCGGCGGCACGTTGAAACGTGCCCTACGAGATGACCATGTCCGACTCGCACGGCTTCTCCACCCGGGCCATCCACGCCGGCCAGCCGGCCGACCCGGCCACCGGGGCGACGGTGGTGCCCATCTATGCCACCAGCACCTACACCCAGTCCGCCCCCGGCGAACACAAGGGGTACGACTACAGCCGCAGCGGCAACCCTACCCGCACGGCGCTGGAAACCTGCCTGGCCGCCCTCGAAGGCGGCGAGCGGGGCATGGCCTTCGCCAGCGGGTTAGCCGCGACGACGGCGGTTTTTCAGGGCCTACTCAAGCCCGGCGACGAGGTGGTGGCGGCGGCCGACCTGTACGGCGGCACTTTCCGGCTGCTGGAAAAGGTGTTCAAGCCGTGGGGGCTGACCACGTCGTACACCGACGACGCCTCGCCGGCCGGGTTCGCCGCCCTCATGACCCCGAAGACGCGGATGGTGTGGATTGAGACGCCGACCAACCCGCTGCTGCAAATCCTGGACATCGCCGCCCTGGCCGAGTTGAGCCACAAGCACGGGGCGATACTGGTGGTGGACAACACGTTCGCGTCGAGCTACCTCCAGCGGCCGCTCGAACACGGGGCCGACATCGTGGTTCACAGCACCACCAAGTACCTGGGCGGGCACTCGGACGTGGTCGGCGGGGCGGTGGTCGGCGGCACGAGGCTGCTGGAGCCGGTCAAGTTTTTCCAGAACGCGGCCGGCGGGGTGCCGGGGCCGTTCGACAGCTACCTCGTGCTGCGGGGGCTGAAGACACTGGCCGTCCGCATGGACCGCCACTGCCAGAACGCCGCCGACCTGGCCGACTGGCTGGTGGCCCAACCGCAGGTGGCGAAGGTGTACTACCCCGGGCTGAAGTCGCACCCGGGCCACGCCGTCGCGGCGCGGCAGATGTCGGCCTTCGGCGGCATGATCTCGCTGCAACTGCACGGCGGGGCCGCCGCCGCCCGGCAGTTCCTCACCCGCACCCACCTGTTCAGCCTGGCCGAGAGCTTGGGGGGGGTCGAATCGCTGGTCAACCACCCGGCCACCATGACCCACGCCAGCATCCCGAAGGCGGTGCGGGAAGCCCGTGGCGTAGACGACGGGCTGATCCGGCTGAGCGTCGGCATCGAAGATGTTGAGGACTTGCGGGCGGACCTGGCGGGCGCACTGTAGGGCACGGTTCGCCGTGCCGTCTTCGTGACCCGGACGGCACGGCGAACCGTGCCCTACTTCAGCCGCTTCACCTCGACCTTGCGAAAGTCACACGGGTGGCTCTCCGCCTGGAGCGAGATGTAGCCCTCCTTCAGCAGCTTCACCCCGCCGGCCTTCTCGATCAGGGCTTTGCCGTCCTTGTCGGCCGGGTCGAGTTGCGGCTGCTCGTACTCCAACACCTTCTCGCCGTTGACGAAGTGCGTCACCGCCCCGTCGCCCAGCACCTCGGCCTCGACCGTCACCCACTGGTCGCCGTCGAACGTCGCAGAGCTGGAGTTGGTGCAGTGTTGCGTGTGCAGCTTGCTCTTGTAGACCACGTTGGTGCCCGGCGAACACAGGTTGCCGGTGGACCGCTTGCCCTTGCCGAGGCCGCCGAGGAACTGCACCTCGATCGACACGGGGAAGTCCTGATCCAGCCGCATCGTGGCCGGGTCTTGGCAGTGGATCATGAGACCGCTGTTGCGGGTGGCCCAGCCCGGCCCACCCGGGCACTGGTCGCCGACGAAGCGGTACTCCACCCGCATCCGGTACTTGCCGAACATCTCTTTGTAGAACAGGTGGCCGTACTTCTCGTCGAACTTGCCGTACTGGTCGTACCGCACCTGGATCAGCCCGTCGGCCACACGGAACGTGTCCTGGTGGTTGTCGCCGAGCGGGAAGCCCCTGAGCTTGGGCGTCCAGCCGGTCAGGTCTTTGCCGTTGAACAGCGGCTCCCAGCCGTCGTCCGGGGCGGCGAAAGCGAGGGCGAGCAGGAGAGGTGTCATCCCCGCATGTTACCCCGGCCGGCGGCCGCCGTCACCGTGTCGTGGACGAACCGCAGTTTCTCCCGGGCTGGGGCGTTGAGTACGAACGGGTAGCCGTCCGGCAGGCCGAGGCCGCGGGTCAGGTTGTTGAGCAGGTAGGACAGGGCGTGCCAGCCGACGAGGATGCTGTCGAACGACGACGGCGGGTCGGCGAACGGGTCGGGCATCCAGGCGGCGGCCGGCTCGCCCGGCCGCGGCGGCAGGATGGACACGCCGCCGGCGGCGGCCGTCTGCATGGCGTCGGTCAGGTGCAGGTAGTGGGCGAACGACTCGGCCCAGTCCTCCCACGGGTGCATGGTGGCGTAGGCCGACACGAACCGGTCGGCCCAGTCGGCCGGCGGGCCGACGGCGTAGTGCCGCCCCAGGGCGGCCGTGTAGTCCTGTCGGTCGTCGCCGAAGAGCCGGCGGAAGCCGGCCAGCCGGGCGGGGTCGTCCCGCACCAGGCGGTCCCAATAGTAGTGCCCGACCTCGTGCCGGAGGTGGCCGATGAGGGTGCGGAACGGCTCGTTCAGGTTGACCCGCCGCCGCTCCCGCTCGGCGTCGTCGGCCTCGGAGATGTTGACCGTCACCACCCCGTCGGCGTGGCCGGTCAGGACGTGCGGCCGGTCGGGGTCTTCCGGGTCGGCCAGGAACTCGAAGGCCAGCCCGCCGACCGGGTCGGCGAATTTGCTCAGCAGCGGCAGCCGGTGCGCCCGTAGCGTGTACACCAGCCGCCGCTTGGCCGCCTCCAGCCTGGCCCATCGCAGGCCGCTATCTGGCCGACCCAAGTCGGGGATGACGGTCGTCAGCAGGCAGGCCTCGCACAGGCCGTTCGGGTCGTCGGCCGGCAGCGCCCAGTTGCACACCCCATACCAGGTGTCGTTGACGCACGGCTTGTACCGCCGGCCGGCCGCCCGCGGGATGGGGGTGGTAAACGTCTCGCCCGACGGATCGGCCGGGTCGAGGGAAGCCAGCACCCCGAGGTCGGGGAGGAAGGCCAGCCGGCGGGCGCAGCCGACGCAGCGGGTGTTCTCGAAGAACAGCAGGTGGCGGCAGTGGTCGCAGCGGAAGACGATCATCGGCGGGAAGTGTACCGGCGGGGCGGACAGCCGACCACCGCTACCGGGGAAGTCACCACTTGTACGCCCGACGCACGGCCGATACCACTGCTTCGGTCATTTTGTCGCCGGCGTCCGAGTTGGTCAGGACGACCACCCCGCGGCCGTCGGCCGGGTGGGTGCTGACCAGACACCGGAACCCAGCGTTCGACCCGCCGTGACTGGCCCAGAACACGCGGCCAGTATACCGGGCCGGCCAGCCGACGCCGGTGGCGAACAGGTCGCGGGCGGCCGCCCGGCCGAGGATTCGCGACCGCTTGCCGGCGCATGCGGCCGAAAGGTCGGCGAAGATGGCGGCGACATCCCCGGCCGACGCCCACAGCCCGGCAGCCGCCTGTTCCGGGTAGGTGTGGTACTTCCCGCTGTATGGCGTGCCGGCGGTGTCGTGGGCGGTGGCCGCGTCGCCCCGCAGCGCCTCTGGCAGTGGCTGTTCGAAGGTGGCCCGGCTCAAGCGGAGCTTGTCGAACAGTTCGACTTTCATCAGTTCAGCGAACGATCGGTCGGTCAGTTCGGACAGGGCCAACTGAGCCACGCAGAACCCGCCCCCGGAGTAACGCACCGGCGAGCCGGCGTCTGGCTTGTACCGCACGACCGGGCTGTTGGCCGGCGGCTTGCCGTCCAGCGTCTGAACCAGCGTCGGCACCGCCGCCCCAGCCGGGTAGCCCCCAAATCCGTGAACCGTCAGGCCGGCACGGTGGCCGAGCAGCGTCCGTAGGGTGACGGCACCCGCGGGGGCGGCGGGCACCTTCCAGCCCTTTAGGTAGTCGTTCACGTCCCGGTCTAGATCCACCCGCTTCTGCTCGGCCAAGGCGGCGGCCACGACCCCTGTCACCGGCTTGCTGACGGACGCCATCTGGAACAGGGTGGCGTCGGTGACGGCCGCCCCACCTTTCTCCCGCACCCCATACCCGGCCGCCCAGGCCACCCGGTGGTCGATTACCACGGCCACCGCCGCGCCAGGGACGCGGTGCTCCTTGAGCAGCCGGCCGACGGCCGCATCCACCGCCGCCCGCGGGATGTCGGCGGCCAGTGCCAGCAGAGCGAGCATGAACATGGGGGCCTCATGTCAGCGGGCCGGCCGCAGCAGCGGGAACAAGATCACGTCGCGGATGGTCTGGCTGTCCGTCAGCAGCATGACCAGCCGGTCGATGCCGACGCCCAGCCCGCCGGCCGGCGGCATCCCGTGCCGCAGCGCCCGGATGAAGTCGTCGTCCATCTTCGACATCTGGTCGTCCGCTCCGAGGCCGGCCAGTTGCCGACGGAACGTCGCCTCCTGGGTGATCGGGTCGTTCAGCTCGGTGTAGGCGTTTGCCAGCTCCATGCCGCGGACGTACAGCTCGAACCGCTCGGCGAGCCGCGGGTCGCCGGTCTTCCGCTTGGTCAGCGGACACAGGGCGGCCGGGTAGTCGTAGACGAACACCGGGCCGACCAGCTTGCCCTCGACGTGGTGCTCGAACAGTTCCTGCACGAGCACGTCGTGTTCCTTCGCCACCCCCTCCTTCGTGGCCGACGGGATGTGGGCCGATGCCGCCGCGGACTGCACGGCCGGTCCATCGAACAGGTCGCAGCCGACGTGCTCGCGGAACAGGGTCGAGTACGTCGCCCGCTGGAACGGCGGGGTGAAGTCGATGGTGTGGTCGCCGTACTTAAGCGCGCGGTCCGGCGGCGGCTGTTTGGCCCGGCTCTCGTTGTGCGGCTCGCCCGGCCCCTTGACCGCGTCCACGCACGCCACCAGCAATCCTTCGGTCAGCTCCATGATGCCGAACAGGTCGCTGTACGCCTGGTACAGCTCCAGCATGGTGAACTCGGGGTTGTGCCGCGGGCTGACGCCCTCGTTGCGGAACACCCGGCCGACCTCGTACACCTTTTCCAGCCCGCCGACGAGCAGCTTCTTGAGCGGTAGCTCCAGTGCGATGCGGAGGACCAGCGGCAGGCCGAGGGCGTTGTGGTGCGTCACGAACGGCCGGGCCGCCGCCCCGCCGGCGATGGCGTGCAGCGTCGGCGTCTCGACTTCCAGAAAGCCGAGGCCGTCGAGGTGGCTCCGGATGGTGCGGACGACCTGCACTCGCTGCACCGCCCGGCGGAGCGGGCCGTCGCTGTAGATCAGGTCGAGGTAGCGGTGCCGCAGCCGGTACTCCACGTCCTCCAGCCCGTAGTGCAGCGACGGGTGCGGCTCCAGCGACTTGCCCAGGAAGGTGACGCCGGTGGCGCGGATCGTGGGTTCGCCCTTCTTGGTCAGCCCGAACTCGCCGTCGATGCCGACCAGGTCGCCGAGGTCGGTGAGTTCGAGAATCTGCCAGCCCTGGTCGCCCACCTGCTTCTTGCCGGCCATCACCTGCACCCGGCCGGTCTGGTCCCACAGGTCGAGGAAGTAAATCTTGCCCATCAGCCGGCGACCGACCACCCGCCCGGCGGCCCGGATGGTCGGGCCGGGGTTGGCGTCGTCGAACGGCTTGGCCTCGCCGGCCCGGACGGTGGCGATGGGGGTGTGGCCGTCGAACCGCTGGCCCCACGGGTCGATGCCGAGCGCCTCCAGGGCACGCAGGTTGGCCAGCCGGGCGGCGGCGTGGTCGGTTGGGTCGGGGGGCGGGGCGTCGGCCACGGGTCGGCTTCTCGGCGGGGTGAAGATTCGGCTTTTCTACTGACGCCGCCACGACTCGGTCGGTTCTCTCGGGTACGCTGGCCACATGGCCGCCGACCACCCGACCCCGCTCCGCGACAAGCTCGGGGCCGCCCTGCCGATCGCCCTGACCGCCCTGGCGACGGCCCTGGCCGGCCTGAGCACCGGGGAAATGAGCCGGGCCATGTACTGGCGGAGCGCCGCCGCCCAGGACCAGGCCAAGACCAATGACCAGTGGAGTTTCGCCGGGTTCAAACGGGATCGGTCGCTGATCGTTGAGACGACCGCCGTCACGCTGCGGGCGGTGGCTGGTGAGCCGGCCCCGACGGGGAAGCCGGCCGACCCGCCGGAGTTGGTCGTGCGGGTCAACCGCTTCCTCCAAACCGGCCTCGACGCCCCGGCCGAGAGCGAGGCCGTCCGCAAGATGCTCGCGGTCATTCACGCCCGCGAGCCGGAACTGGAGGTGGTCAAACTCGCCCGGCTACTGAACCTGAAGCCGGACGGGGTGGCGGCCGACATCGGCCGCGGGCACGCCGACTCGGCGGCGGTCGAGACGGCGTTCGACGCGGAAGTGGACGCCGCCCGCAAGGCGGTGGCCGCCGCCGCCGACCCGAAGGCGGCGACGGCCGCCCAGGCGGCGGCCTACGACGTGGACCGCCGCCGCTACCGGGCCGAAGCGGGCATGAACTTTTGGGTCGGCTACCTGTACGAGGTGCGTGTGGCCGCCAGCACCGCCGAGAGCGACCGCCACCGCATCCGTAGCGAGCGGTTCTTCTACGCCATGCTCGCCGCCCAACTCGGGGCCGTGGTGTCGAGCCTGGCCCTGGCACGGAAGCGGCAGAGCGCCCTGTGGCTGGTCGCCGGGCTGGCCGGGCTGGCGGCGGTGACGTTCGGCGGGTATGTGTATGTCACCATTTGAGCGGGACGGACCCCGATGACGGCCACGGACCGGCTGCACGGCGAGCGGGTGTTCCACGACGACCAGGCGGCCGGCCGGGCGACGACACTGGACGCCGACCGCCTGCGGTTCGCCGACGCCGACTTCCTGGATCACGAGAGTTGGGTGCGGCCGGCGTTCGCCGCCCTCGGTGACCTCCGCGGCAAGCGGGCACTCGACTACGGCTGCGGGCACGGCATGGCGGCGGTGACGATGGCACGGGCCGGGGCTGAGGTGGCGGCCTTCGACCTGTCGCCGGGATACGTCGATGAAACCCGTCGCCGGGCCGCCGCCAACCGGGTGGCGGTGCGGGGCGTTGTCGCCGACGGCGAACACCTGCCCTTCCCCGCTGCCTCATTCGACGCGGTCTGGGGCAATGCGGTTCTGCACCACCTCGACCTCGACCGGGCGGCGGCCGAACTGAACCGGGTGCTGGCCCCCGGCGGTGTGGCTGTGTTCTGCGAACCGTGGTGCGGCAACCCGCTGCTGAATTACGCCCGCCGCAGGTTGCCGTACCCCGGCAAGCACCGCACCCCGGACGAACAGCCGCTCCGCCCGGCCGACCTCGACCCGCTGCGGCGACAGTTCCCCGGACTGAGCGTCACCGGCTACCAACTGCTCGGCATGGCCGGCCGTGTGTGGAAGCCGCTCGGCCGGCTCGGCGCGTTGGACCGGCCACTGACGCGGGCCGTGCCGGCCCTCGAAAATTGGTGCCGGTACGTTGTGATCGTGCTACGAATGGGCTAGACTTTTGGTGCGATGCAACCCGCCCCACCAGTACCACCCGACCGCCGAGCGGATCGCGCCCTCGGGCTGCTGATCGGGCTGCTGCTGGTGGTCGTGGCGTTACGAACCCACGGCGGTCGAAGCGGGCTACGGCCGTCCGACCACCTCCCACCCGTCGCCTCGACCGCCGACCTGAACCGGGCCGACCGGGCCGAACTGCTGCAAGTGCCCGGCATCGGCCCGCACCTCGCGGACGCCATCCTCGCCCACCGGGCCGGCTCCGGCTTTGCCAACGTGGACGAGTTGCGGCAGGTGCGCGGCGTCGGCCCGGCAACGCTCGACAAGCTGCGGCCGTGGCTGAGCGTCGAGCCGCCGACGGAGGCCGTGACGCGAGCAGTCGAGACGCTGGAACGTAAACCGGCGGCCCCGGCGACCCCGACGAAGGGCGGTAGCAAACTGCGGCCCGGTGACCCACCGCTGGACATGAACACCGCCGCCGAGGCGGACTTGCTGCGGTTGCCAGGGGTGGGGCCGACGCTCGCCGCCCGGATCCTGTTGGCCCGCGGCATCGAACGGTTCAAGTCGCCGGACGACCTGCGGCGGGTGAAGGGCGTCGGCGTCAAGACGCTGGAAAACCTGCGGCCGTTCGTGGTCTGTCGGTGATGTCTTCTGGTCGGCTCGTGGATCGCAGCCCGAAGCGCTAGTGTGGACGTCGTCGCGCCCGGGCGCGACG
>JAYVUZ010000309.1:0-11996 GCA_043787415.1 Fimbriiglobus sp.
GAGCGTCTAGCCTAGACGCTCCCTGGCGGTCGCGGCTCTCACCGATCGGGCCGGCGGGCCGGCGGCTTCTCTCGCTCGGCCAGGGCGGTGTAGTAGTCGCGGAGCAGGCCGCCGTACCGCGGCATGAACTGCTCCTGGTAGTACTGGCTCATCTGCTTGCGGACGGTGTCCGGCAGGTGCCCCCACACTTGCTTGGCGATGGGGTCGTCCAGCGGCATGGCCGGCTTGGCCTTGGCCCCGCCGTCGCCCGGCTGGGTGCCCCCCATCGGCTGCTGGCCCGTCGGTCGGCCGCCCGTCGGCTGCTCCCCGCCCGGCATCGGTTGGCCGCCCGTCGGCATCGGCTGGCCACCGCCGGGCTGCTTCTCCGGCGACGACTTGCCGCCGCCCGCCGGCGGCGTCTTCTGCCCCGACCCGCCCATCGGGGGCGGCGGTTGCCCACCCCCCGGCGGCGGTGGGTTGCCGGAATCGCCACCCGTCGGCGGCGGTGGCGGGCCGCCGTCGCCCATCGGCATCGGCGGGGGCGGCTGATTCTGCAACTGCTTGAGCAACTCGTCGATGTCTCGCAGGGCCTGTTGCTGTGCAGTGCGGGTGTCGGCCCCGGGGTCGCGGCCGGCCAGCTTGTCGGCGGCGGCTTTGGTGTTGGCCTCGATGCGGTCGGCCAGCTTGGCCGGGTCGGTGAGGGCCGGGGCCGCCTCGGGCAGCAGTTGGATGAACTCCGGCGGGAGGAACGGCACGGCCGGCGGCACGGCCACGGCCGCCGGCCCGGACGCGAGGACCAACCCGACCGCCAGGCGAAGTCTCATGGCTGCTCCTGTTGCCGGAACGCCGCCGCCAGTTTGCCGAACAGTTCGACCACGTCCCGCTGGGTCTGCTCCAGCGCCGCCAACTCGGCCTGCTCGTCGGCCGTCAGCGTGGCCGGGTCCGGATGTTCCCGGGCGAAGTCGGCGGTCTGCCCGGCGACCTCGGCCTGCATGGATCGCAGGGCCTTCAGTTGGGCCAGCGGCGACACCCCGTTCCCGCCGCCCGGCGGCGGCCCGCCTTCGGGCATCGGCTGGTCGCCGCCCTCGGGCATCGGCTGGGCGTCCGGCTTCTTCTCGCGTGGCGGGTCGGGCGACACTGCTGCGACGATTTGGTCCAGCTTGCGGAGGGCGGCCCGCATCGGCGTCAGCAGCCGCTCGTCGGCGGCCGGGTCGAGGGCGTCGGCGGCCGCCGCGTCGTCCCGCCGGGCGGCCGTCCGTTTGCCGGCCAGCACCATCGCGTCGGCCGCCTGCCCGGCGATCTTGGCGAACACCGGCAGGTCGGCCAGTTCCTTCGCGGCGAACGGCCGCACCTCGGCCGCCAACGCCGCCTCCCGCTCCTCCAAGTCGCCGAGGCTGGCCAACAGCGGCCGCTCCCATTGCCCGGCCGCGGCGGCCGCGGCCACCACCCGGGCCGCCTCTTCGACGGCCGCCTTCTGCCGGTCGCGGATCACCTTCAACTTGTCGGCCAGATCGGCCCGCTGCTCGCGGCTCAGCCCCTCGCCCGGCTTCTTCTCGGGGTCGAGCTTCGTCTTCACCTCGTCGAGCTGCTTCTCGGCGTCGGCCTGTTCCCCGGTCGGACTGGCCCCGCGTTGGAGCTGCTCGCCGGCGGCGGCCAACTGCTCGGCGGCGGCCTTGGCGGCGGCGGCGGCCGGCTCGTTCTTCTCCCGGGTCAGCCGCTCGGCCAGCTTGTCCGCTTCGTCTTTCAGCTTCTGCTGCTCGCGGGCCAGCGTCTGCAACTGCTCGGACCGCTGCTGCGGGTCGGCGATGCCCGCGGCCTGCTTGGTCTTCTTGCGCAGTTCGTCTTGTTGGGCGGCCAGCTTGCCTGCCGTCTCGGCCGTGGTGGCGCGGGTCGGCTCGGCGAGCGGGTCGGCCAGCTTGCCCAGCCGCTCGGCGGCCGACCGGCGAGCATCAGCGGACTCGCCCGGCCGTTTCTTCCGCAGCTCGTCGGCCGCCTTGCGAAGGTCGGAAGCGATCTCGTCCCCGCCGGCCTCCCGCACGGATTGTCGCAACGCTTCGGCCTCGGCCGCCGCCCCGTCGGCCTTCACCGTCTGCTCGCCGGCCGCGGCCCGGTCGGCGGCGGCCTGGGCGTCCTTCTCCACCGCCAACCGCCCCGCCTTGCCGACCAGCCCGGCCGCCTGGTCGGCCGCCCGGTCGAGGCGGTCGGCGGCCCGCTGTCGCTCGGCCGGGGTGGTCGCGGCGTCGGCCTGTTCGCCGGCCTTCTGCACCTGATCTTGCAACGCCCGGGCCTCGCCGCGGACCTCGCCGGCCCCGCCCCACTGCTCCAGCCGTTCGAGCAGCTTGCCGACCTCGGCCTCAGCGGCGGCGATGCGGTCGCGGTCACCGGGCTTGTCGGTCGCCTGGTCGAGCAACTCGGCCGCCTTGCGGGCAGCGTCGGCGGCGGCCTCCACCTTGTCGGTTGTCGGCGTGGCCGGGAGGCCGTTAGCCGTCCGCGTCTGCCGCAGGCGATCGGTCCGGGGGGCCATCCCGGCGGCCGGGTCATCGACGCGGGCCTTCGCCGCCCGCACCGCGGCGTCGGCCGCCTGCTGGCCGACGTCGGTCGCCGGCTGCTCGCGGGCGGCCCGCAGCTCTTCCCGCATCCGCAACAGTTCGGGCCGCAGGCTGGCGAGTTCTTTCTGGAACTTGGCTTCCAGCGACTCCCGATTGGCCACGCGGATTTCGACCTCCGGGCTGCGGCCGGGTTCCTTGAGGGCGGTGCGGTCGTCCCAGTCGGCGGCGGCGGCCCGCACGGTGATCGTGTCGCCGTCGGCCGGCGGCGAGCCGTCCGGTTTAGTGAAGCCGGCCACCGGCAGCGTCCGCCCCGCCACCACCAGCGGCGGTCGCAGCGGCGAGACGGTGCCGCCGCCGAGCGCGGCCGGCAGATCAGCGGCCTTCTCCACTTGGGCGAGCGGCAGGCGGCGGAACTCGCCGTCAGCCCCGACCCGGTACTCGATCGCCAGCCACCGCACGGCATACGGCCGGTCCTCGGCGACGGCGGCGACCGGCAGCTTGGCGGTCGGCAGCAGGTCGAGGGGGTCGCGGCCGGCGGCCGGGCGGTCGAGCGTCACCACCGGCGGCGGGTCGGCGAACAGGCGGAAGTCGATCAGCCGGGTGCCGGTCAGCCCGCGGGCGTCGGTGAACTTGAGGGCGTACAGCCCGGGCAACGGCGGTACGAAGTCGGCGACGAGTTCCGGCCCGTGGCAGGCCACCGGGATGTCGGCGGTGAACAGCGTGGCCAGCACTTCCACCCCGATGACGGACAACGGGTTGTGCACGGCCAGCGGGGCGACGGCGGCGAGTGTGCGGAACGGGGCCAGGTCGAACTGCGGCACCAGCACGGCCGACCGGAGGTCGCGGTCGGCGGTGGCCCGCAGGCTGACCCGGGTGCCGGCCACGCCCTCGACGACGCCGGTGCCGTCCGGCAGGTCCACCGCCGCGAGGCCGGTGTAGGCGGGGAACGACAGCCGCACTTGCGGCGACGGCCGGTCGCCGGTCGCGATCAGTTTCGGCGGCGGGGCCACTTCGACGCGGGTCCAGCCGGTGTCGCCGTCGCCGGCCGTCACCCGCACCTCGAAGTCGCGGCCGACCCGGCCCGGGTCGAGCGTCCGGCTCACCGCCCCGTCGTCCGGCACCGGCACCGTCTCGTCCGCGGCGACACCGGCCACCGGGCGGACGCTCACCGTAGCGGCCTCCGGCATCCGCCCGGCGACGGTGAACCGCAGCGGGTACGGGTCGCCGACGGCCAGTAGCGTCGCCGGGTCGGTGAGGGCGACGACGGTGCGGGTCGGCCACGGGTGGACGCCGAACGGGTCGGCCAGGCGGAGCAGGCCGGCGACGGTGCGGGCCGGGCTGACTGCCGCGACGGCGGCGGCACCGGCCACGGTCAGAACGAGCAGCCAGAAGGCGACCCACGCCCGGCGGGCCGGCACCGACCGTTCCAGGTCGAGGCGTTCGGTCAGGTTCTCGGCCCGCAGCCGGGCCATCTGCTGGAAGCGGGACAGCTCGGGACCGGCTTCCAGGAAGGCGACCGCACTGGCCAGGGCGTCGTTGAGCCGGGGGAACTTTGCCTCCAGCTTCAGCGCGACGGCCAGCGGCCGGACCGGCTCCCGGGCGGCCGGCCGCACCAGCCGCAGCCAGCCGAGGCCGGCCGCCGCCAGCAGCCCGGCGAGCAGCCCGGCCCGGGGCAGGGTGGGCAGGTGGAACGCGGCGTCGAGCAGGCACGCCGCCAGGGCGGCGGCGGTCAGGGCGGCGGTCAGAGCGAAGACACTCGCCAGTACGGCGGCGGCCCGGCGGGCGCGGCCGAGGTCGGCCAGCCGCTCGGTCAGCGGGCGGGTGCCGGGCGGGCGTAGGACGAGCGACATCGACGTGAGTCTCCGGTACCCGATCATACCGCAGGCGTGTCGGAATCCCAACCGCCAACCCGGCCGCGTCGCGTCTCCGTTTGGTGGCACGGGCTTCCAGCCTGTGCAAACGCCTACACAGGCTGGAAGCCCGTGCCACCAAACGGAGACGCGACCCCTCGGCCGCTCACACCAGCCGCTCCCGCCGCCGCAGCAGCCACTCGGCCCCGAACAGGCCGGCCACCAGCCCGAACATGGCCGCCTGATTCCACACCGGCAGCGGCGGCACCGGCTGGTTGAGCGGCACCCGCGCCGCCTCCGGCAAGTCGTCGATCAGCCGGTCGGCCTCGCCCGGCCGGTAGAACTTGCCGTGCCCCTCGGCCGCCGCCCGGGTGAGAGCCGCCGTGTCCATGTCCAGCCGGTCCCGCTCGACGGCCGGCGGTAGCACCTTCGCCTCGGCACGCGGCGGCGTGCCCGGCGGCGTCGGCTCGGTCAGCCGGAAGCGGTAGTCGCCCTCGGGGGTGCGGGTGAGCAGCGTCTGGTAGGTGGCCCGGGTGCCGTCCACCTTCGCCAGCCCGACCGTCTCGGCGGCGGCCCCCGTCCGCTCGACCACCACCTTCACCGCCACGTCCGGCGGCGGGGCCGGGGCGTCGTCCGGGAACCGCACCGTCAGGCGGATCGGCTCGTCCCGGCGGTAGGCCGTCTGCTTGTCGGTGCGGAGTTCGGTGCGGCTCGGCCGGCTGCGGGCCAGGAACCGGCCGGCCTGCCGCCAGTACTGGTTGAACCGCTCCTCGTCGGCCCGGAACCGCCACCGCCAGCTGTCGTCGAAGCCGACGAACAGCACCCGCCCGCTGCCGGCGAACTGCTGCAACACCAGCGGGTGTTGCTCCCCCGGCTGGCCCTCGGCTGGGCGGTCCGGGTGGACGGCCAGCACCTCGGCCGACAGCTTCCGCCGGTAGCCGGTGGCGAACCAGTTGAGCGGCCGCAGGCCGGCCCACACCCGGGCGTTCTCGGCCTCGTCCGGGGCGAACCGGAACAGCGGGTGCGACCGCCCCAGCGAAGTCAGCTTCGGCTGGTATGGGGCGAACTCCGTGGGGGGCGTGGTCGCCTCGGACGGCACCACCGGCAGCAGGTCGGCCAGCGGGGTGGTGAAGAACTTGCCGGGATTCGACTGCGGCCCGGCCACCAGCATCAGCCCGCCGCCGCGGGTCGTGACGAACTCGGTCAGGTCGGCGAACGCCTGCTGCGGCTTGGGCAGGGCGGCCGGGTCCACGTCGCCCAGCACCACCAGGTCGAACGCGAACAGCTCGGTCCGGGTCGGCAGCCCCCGTACGGCGCTGCGGTCCTGGTCGGCGTACCCGGCCGAGGCGTCCAGCAGTAGGGTGGACAGCTCGACCGCCCGGCCCGGCTTGTCGGCTTCCGTCTCCCGCTCCAGCAGGGCTTTCACGAACCGGAACTCGTACCGCGGGTAGCCCTCGACGTACAGCACCTTGAGCTTGCGGCTCTCGGTCACCAGCACCACCCGCTCGATGCGGTTGTTGCCGGCCTCGGCCTCCCCCGGCTCGGCCGGCACGTCCAGCACGAACGTCTTCTCGCCGACCTCCGTCGGGGTGGTGGTCAGCCGCACCGGCACCGGCTTGCCGGCCGGGTCCGGCTTGACGCTGACGGTGCCCCGCTTGACCAGCTTCTCGCCCTGCCGCTCGTACAGCGTCACCGGTACGTCGCCCGGCTTCCGCCCGCCGCGGGCCGTCAGTCGGGCTTCGACCACCAGCTCGTCCCCCTTCAGCACCACCTCGTCGGCCTTGAAGTCGGTGAGGGCGAGGTCGGTCGGCTCGCGGGCGTCGCCGAAGCCGACGGTGTACAGCGGCACCCCGGCCCGCGCCGCCGCCCGGCCGGCGGACGGCAGGTCGTCGCCGGCCGTCACGACGCCGTCGGACAGCACCACGACGCCGGCCAGCGACCCGCCGCGGAACGCCTTCAACACCTGCTGGACGCCGTCCCCGAGCCGACTGCCGGGGCCGTCGGCGGCCAGGGCCGTCACTGCCGCCCGTGACGCGCCTAGGTCCGGTGCCTCGCCGACTTCGGTCGCCAGCCGCAACTGTTCGGCCAGCGAGTACACATGCACCCGCACCCGCCGCTCGGCCAGCAGCCGGCCGAGCAGGTCGCCGTCGCCGCGGGCCAGGAGTTGCTGGGCCAGTTTCAGCCGGCTCCCCCCGGACGACCCGCCGGCGTCGGCCGACGGGTCCACCGTCGCCATGCTCTCCGAGGTGTCGAGCAGGATGGCCACGTCCGGGAAGCCTTCCCGCTCGAATGCCAGCCGCACCTGTGGCAGCAGCACCGCCAGCAGCACCGCGTAGGCGGCGGTCCGCAGCAATAGCGGCAGAATGACGCGGCTCCAGCGGCCGGCGGCGCGGCGCTCCCGGCTGTACAGGAAAACCGCCAGCCCGACCGCCCCGACGGCCATCAGGGCGAGCACCCCCCGGTCCGCGAGCAGCGAGGGGCGGTACGCCGGCCGGCTTTCGAGCCGCCACCGCACGTCCTCGCCGGTCGGCGCGGTCGGCACCCCGAGGGCCACTTCCAGCCGGTCAGTGAGGCGGTCCGGCAGGAAGCCGAGCAGACTGCCGGTGAGTTCCGCATGGAGGAAAACGGCAAGCAGCCCGACCGCCAGCAGCAGCGGCACGCCGGCCAGCAGCAGCCCGGTCGGCCGCCACGCGGTCGCGGCCGACGCCGGCACCGCCCGGCCCCGGCCGGGGCCGGCCCGCCACGCCAACACGCCTTCCAGCAAGGCGAGTGCGAACGCCACGCTCAGCAGCCAGCGGGCGACGGTCGGGCCGTGCGGCCGGGGGGTCAGAGCGGCCGGCCCGCCGTCGCCGGGGTCGCCGGCCGGGGCGTCGGCCGCGTCCGTCACCACGGCGATCGGGCCGAGGGCCTTCAACTCGTCCGGGTCGAGCCGCCGCAAATCCGACTCGGGGCCGCCGGGCGGGTTGACGGCGAACGTCTGGTCCGGCCGGCCGGGCACGCCCACCCGGTACAGCCCGGCCAGCCGCGACTCACGGAATTGCACCGCCCCGCCGTCGGCGTCGGCCGCCACCGGGGCGTCGGCGGTGATGCCGTCCGGCCCGGTCAGCCGGGCGTTCAACCCGACGGTCGCCGCCGGCAGCATGGCTTCCAGCGGCTCGCCGACGCGGACGGTGTGCGGGTCCGGGGCGGCGGCGACGTGCCGCAGCAGTTCGTGGGCGAACGGCAGGTAACTGGGCAGCACCGGCCAGTCGGTCCAGTCGCCGTTGAAAGTGGAGGTGTAGACCACCACCCGGCCGCGGTGCCGGGGCAACTCGACCACCGCCGGGTCGGGCCGGGCGTCGCCGGCGGTGTCCGCGGGCACGAACGACAGCACCCGCCGGCCCTTGCCGTCGGCCGGGGCGTCGAGCTTGACGTACTTGCGGAACGGCACCGAGGTCAGCCCGGCCCGGGCGTTGTCGTCGGCGAAGGCGGCCAGCGGCGGCCGGCGGAAGCTGTCCTCGTCGGCGACCAGCCGGAACCCCGGGGCGTCGGCGGCGTCGGAACCGGCGACGCCGAGAATCTTCCCCGGCAGCAGGCCGGTCCCGTCGGCGAACAGCACCCGGTTGTACAACTCGGCCGCCGCTGCCGCGTTCGGCCCCAGCCCGATGACCACCCCGCCGCCCCGCTTCAGGTGGGCGTCCAGCCGTGCCACCTCAGCCGGGGTGATGGCCGGCACGTCGCACAGGAACACGGCGTCCGTAGCCGACAGGTCGCCGAGGGTCGGGTCGGCGAACTCGCCCAGGTTCAACAGCTTCGGCCGCGCCGGGTTGCCGGGCGACGCCCGGCCGCCGGGGGCCAACGCTTCCAGCAGGTAGCCGGCAGACCGCTTGAGCGGCACCACCGCCGGATGGCCGTTCACCAGCACGGCCGTCAGCCCGCCCTTCACGTCCACGGCCAGCGTCCGGCGGTCGTCGGCCGGCAGGTCGTCCCCGTCGGCGAGTCGCACCTGCACCAGGTGCGGCCCGGGGTCGCGGAACCGGCCGGCGGCGTCCAGGGCGAAGGTGACGCTGGCCCGCTGGCCGGCCGGCAGTTCGGGCACTGCCCGCGACTCGACCGGCAGTAGCGGCACGTCGCCGCCGCCGGCCCGGCCGACCAGCAGTTCCAGCCGCACCTGCGTGCGGGTAGTGCGGCCGAAGTTCTGCACCGTAACCGTCACCGCCGCCGGGCTGCCGGCCAGTGGCAGCGGGTCGGCCAGTTGCAGATCGACCACGGCCAGGTTGTCCGCCTCGCCCCCGGCCGCATCGACCACGGCCACGTCGGCACGGGGCAGGATGCGGCCCCACAGGTCCGGCTTGCCGCCGTCCGGCTTCGCCAGCAGCCCGGCCCAGGCCGACTTCCGCACGTCGGTGACGACCAGCAGTTGCCGCCGCGGATAGGCCCGGGGCGACTTGGCCAGGGTGTCGGCGGCGAGCGTCAGGCCGGCCAGCAGGTCGCCGGCGGCATGGGTCGGCTTGACCGCCCGCAGTTCGGCCAGCACCTTCGCGGCGTCGGCGGACGGCCCCGGCACCACCGCCTCGGCCCCGACGCCGACGACGATCAGACTGAACCCGTCGCCGGGGTTGGCCGTCGAGAGGACGCGGTCCACCTGCTGCACCGCCGCCTCGAACCGGCTGGCCCCGTCCGGCCGACGGGTGCTCATACTCAGGCCGGCGTCGAGGACGACGACGCGGTGGGTGCGGGGGGCGTCGGCGGCCGACACCGCCGCGGCCGGGCGGATGCCCTGCCACAACCGCTCGGCCCACGGCGTATCGGCCGCCATGCCGGCGACAATTGCCGCCAGGAGCAGCATCCGGGCGAGCAGCACTAGCCAGCGGTCCACCCGGCGGCGGGCGGCCTTCTGGGTGGCTTGCAGGAAGCGAACGGCCGCCCACTCGACCACCTGCGGCCGCTGGCGGGTGAGCAGGTGGATGAAGACCGGCACCGCAACGGCGGCGGCGGCCGCCCCGGCGGCGACCAGCGGGATGGCCAGGGAGGCGAGGACGACGGGCGGGTGTGGCATCGGGGTGGTCGGTCGCCGCGGGCGGGTGGAGGCACAGACAGTATCGGCGGCGGCGGCGGATCGGGCAACCGGCAGGTTGCTGTTGACGCCGTCAGGCGGGCGGTTAATATCTAATTGTCGGCGGGCTGTAGCTCAGCTTGGTAGAGCGCCTGGTTCGGGACCAGGAGGTCGCAGGTTCGAATCCTGTCAGCCCGATTGCGAGACCCCGGCACTTGCCGGGTTTTTTCGTTCCTGGGCTTCGTTGATCCGCTTTTCACACCCGCCCAGTCTCTTGACAGACTTGGCGGCCCTGTAGCAATACATTTCCTGCTCAAAGCATTCAGGCACCGTCCATGCCGTATCTGGTACTGTGCGAGTGCGGCAGACTGGCCGATAAACTCAAATCGCGCAAAGCAAGGGGGTGGGGGGCGCACCCCACTCCTGCCGCGTGACGCCGCTTCTTTCGTCGCCAAATTTGCGACAGCGGTTCACGCCGCACATTTAGCTGGCATCGTCCACAGGGACATCAAGCCGGCGAACATCCTGTTCGACGCGGCCGGCACCCCCAAAGTGACCGAGTTCGGCATCGCCAAGCGGTCCGGCGGGTTGGCCCACGACCTGACGCACACCGGGGCCATCGTCGGCTCGCCGGCGTACATGGCCCCGGAGCAGGCCCGCGGGGACAGCAAGTTCGTCGGCCCGCAGGCGGACGTGTGGGCGCTCGGGGTGGTGCTGTACGAGTGCCTGACCGGCCGCCGGCCGTTCACGGCGGGCGACACCTTCGCCGTACTCAAGCAGGTGATCGAGGCCGACCCGGCCCGGCCGCGGAGCCTGGCCCCCGGCACGCCGCGTGACCTGGACCTGATCTGCCGGAAGTGCCTGGGCAAGGCGGTCGGCGAGCGGTACGAGACGGCGGCGGCCCTGGCCGACGACCTGGCGCGGTTCCTGGACGGCCGGGCGGTGGCGGCCCGGCCGGTGTCGGCGGCGGTGCAGGGGTGGAAGTGGGCGCGGCGGCGGCCGGCGCTGGCCGGGCTGCTGGCCCTCGGGGCGGCGGTGGCCGTCGGGCTGCCGCCGTTGGCGGTCTGGTCCCAGGGGCGGCTGACCACGGCCCGGGTGGGCCAGGAGCGGACCGCGGAAAAGCTGCGGGCGGAACAGGCGCTGGCCGCCACGCGGGAGCAGTTCGCGCTGCTGGAGACGCTCCGCAAGCGGTCGGCTGGTCGGTCGCCGGGCTGGGCGGCGGACAACCTGGCCGACCTGGCGGCGAAGGGCGGTGTGCTGACCGACCCGGCGGCCCGGGTCGCCGCCCGTGGCGAGGCCGTCACCGCGCTCACCGCCGTCCGGCTCGCGCCGCTGCCGCCGCTCGCGGCCGGCGGGCAGGTCGCCACGGCCCGGTCGTCGCCCGCCCTGGCCGTCGGCGAGGCCAAGGCCGTCAGGTTCGTTTCCCCGCTGCACGTCTGGCTGCTGGACCCGGCCACGGGTGCAATGCGGCGGCAGGTGGCGACCCCGCCGAAACTGTTCAACCGCAACTCGTCCGGCCAGTTCGGCCAGGACGGGGTGTTCCGTCTGGCACTCAGCGGCGACGGCACAGCGGTCTACGCCGGCACCCGCGGTGGCTCGGTCGCCCGCTGGCACCCGGCCGACCCGGCCGAGGCGCCGGCCACGACTTTCGCCGTCTCGGCCAAGTGGGTGGTGGACGTGGCCCTGTCGCCGGACGACCGCACCCTGTACGCGGCCGCCGAGGACGACACCTGTCGGGCTGGACGGCAAACGGCGGGCGTCGGTCAAGCTGGACGGCCCGATGCTGGCCGTCGTCGCTGAGGGGAATGTCATCCAGGTGTGGGACGTTGCCACCGGCCAGCGGCTGTCAGGCCTGGTGACCGGGGCAAACCATGCCTGACGCCTGGGGGCCAGCATTCGGTCGCCAGACGTCAGGTAGTGGTCTTTCGGCACTGACGGCGTGAGCTGGCGGGATGCAGGACGCGCTCCCCTTCTGCCCCCGGTGCGGGGACCGCCATGTGGTTCGCAACGGCCACACCCGGGCCGGGTCGGTCAACCTCCTGTGCCGGGGGTGCGGCCGGTCGGTCGTGCCCGACCCGAAGCGGCAACCGATCACCCCCGAGCGGCAGGAGTTGGTCCGCCGGCTGTTGCTGGAGCGGCTCAGCCGGCGGGCCGTCGCCCGGTCGGCCGGGGTGTCCCGGGCGTGGCCCCAGCGGTTCGCCAACCGGCTGCACCGGGCGGGCACCCCGCACACCCCCGGGCGGCTAAAAGGAGTCGGGCGATTTGACCGTCGAGGCGGACGAGCTGTGGTCGTCCGCCGGGGGCAAACAGCGGGCGCGGTGGGTGTGGGCGGCCCGCGACGCCGACACCCGCCAGGTGGCGGCGATGGTGGTCGGGGATCGCTCCGAGGACACCGCCCGCCGCCTGTGGGCGGCCCTGCCGACGGGCGGCCGGGACCGGGCGGTCACGTGTACCGACTTCTGGGGTGCGTACCGGGCGGCCGTCCCCGCGGAGCGTCACGCCGCCGGCGGCAAGGAGGCCGGCTTGACCTGCGGCATCGAGCGGTTCGGGTGTCCGGCCCGGCAGCGGTGCAGCCGACTGGTC